>CAZGBQ010000007.1:0-52205 GCA_964524045.1 uncultured Acidobacteriaceae bacterium | reverse complement strand
TTTGCTGCTGAAAAACACGGCCGCGCAGGGAAATCATTGGTTGGGCGTCCGGCTCATTGGCAAGAAAGCGAATCCCGACGGCATCGGAGCGAGAATCACCTGGCAGGCCGGAGACTTGAAGCGCAGCCGGCTGAAGGTTGGCGGAGGAAGCTATCTCTCTTCGCACGATCCCCGCGAGGTCTTGGGCATTGGTACGAGAACCAAGATGGATCGACTGGAGATTCACTGGCCGATGCCGAGCGGCCGCGCCGAAACCTTCACAGATTTGCCGATCGACCGCTACATTACAATCGTCGAAGAGGCCGGTATCAAGTAGCCGTTCAGCAGTCGAGCAATCTCTTCAACAGGGGGCCTGATACATGACGAAGATGACCCGAATCTTTCTGAATTGCGCGATCGTCGCAGTGTTCTTCATTTTGATCTCTCCAAACACTCGCGCGGCAGATTCAGGAGCTCTGCGTGCTGGAGCAGCCAAGGTAGACATCACGCCAGATGCAAACTCCATCCCGAAACCTTTCACTTCCATTCTCGATCACCTCTACGCACGAGCCATTTTTCTCGATAACGGCCGAAACCGCGCGGTCTTACTAGACGCCGATGTTGGCGGAATGGACGATGGCACCTGGGAAAGAGTGTCGAAGGAAATCTCGCGGCAGTTCAACATACCCATCCCGAACATTCTCATCGCCGCGACGCACGATCATAACGCCATCTTCGGCGGCGGTGGCGGCCCTGGGGGCGCCCCCAATGCGAGCCTCTCAGCATTTCACGCGAAGCTCGAAAACGGCATGCTGGAAGCGGTGCGCCAGGCACAGTCGAAGTTGCAGCCTGCCCGCATCGGCGCCGGCGAAGGCCTGCTTTATCTAAACGTCAATCGTGACGCCATCAACGATCAGACGCGGCTTTGGGTGCAAGAGCCTAATCTCGACTACCCGTCGGACAAAACGCTCGCCGTCGTCAAGATTGAGGATCTTTCCGGAAAGCTCATCGCCGTGCACATGAATTATTCGATGCACGCCATCTCGCTTTTTCTCGATGGCAAAGTCTCCGGCGATTTTCCCGGCGCGACGGAACGCTACATTGAGCGCCTGTATGGAGACCAAGCGGTTGCACTTTGGACCAGCGGCGCCGCCGGCGATCAGAACCCTCTCTACGTCCGCGCGAACAACGTGCTGGTGGACTCGCGTGTCCATGCAGTGATGGAGGCGGAGCACGTTGACCTCAATACGGCTATCATGAGATCGATGTTTGTTGGGAGCTCCGCGGGAGACAAGGCTCCGATGGATCCGGTCGCAGTGGAACAAAGCCTGCAGCTCGTCCAAAGCATGGGGCAAATCACCGCTGAGGAAGCGATTCGCGTCATGAAAAACATGCGCACCATGAACACGGAGGTGGCCATCGAAGGCGCGCAGCAAGCCGTCACTTGCAATGCCCGCCGACGAACCAATTCAGGGCGTGAGGGCGCACCGGGAACCTACGAGGATGATTCGAATCCGGTGAATATCCGGATCGGTGCCCTTCGCGTGGGAAACATCGCCTTTGGGAGCGCGAACGCCGAGCTTTACAACATGATCGGCCAGCGCGTGAAACAAGGCTCCAAATTCCGCAACACGATTATGGTCACGCTGGCCAATGGCTCTGCGAACTCCGGTTATGTGCCGACCGACGACGCGTTCGGCAGGTATACGTTTCAAGTTCTTGGATCACGCCTGAAGCCAGGCTGCGCCGAAAACGGCATCGTGCATGGCATCGACGACCTCATCGAAAAAATGAAAGACTAACGTGGTGATTCCCACTGCGGGCGCTGAACCTGCAAGTCGCGGGAGGGACGCCTCGAGCGCAGCGCGCTAAACGCGATGTTGCTTATTTCCGTTCAACGTTGGGGATGGCTGCGAAACCTCCGGATGAAAGCCGGTACGGACCATCCCGCGCTTCGCGTCTTCGTCTTTCATAAATTGTTCCCAGACGAAGCCGGTGCGGTGGTTTTCCGCCATCAGCATGGTGATGCCGAGATCGATGCCAAGCACGTCGGCGTCATACCAGCCGGTCAGCGGATTGAACGCGTCTACGTAACTGTATTTCTTCCAAACTCGATCGCGATAGCGGCCACGAAGGTTGCGCAGCACGCGCATGCAGTCGTCGTAGAGAAACGGCAACGAGCCGCCCGTGGCGCACGGCACGATGCTTCCATCGACCGGACCAAGCGCCTTCCCTTCGGCTGATGGGCCTCCCCACGCGGTGTATCCGTTCACAAAGTCCGACGCGCTGACACCCCAGAGGTTTTCGCTGTAGTCCGGAAAGCGGTCGCGCAGCGAGAGGCAAAAGAGCTTGTGCGCTCTCGTAGCTTTTACAGAGTTCTCGAAATAATTTGCGTATGCGTCACGCTTATTGCGGAAGTCAAACCAAGCATGCGAATACTGGTGCGTGAAAATCGGATCGTTTCCGGAGACATACTCGATGCCCTGATATTTGATCGCCGGCCGCGTCCACGCGTCCCAGGAACTCGCATCAATTGGACGTGTCGGCGAGCCGATGGCAAGCAAATAAATCATCATCAATTCGCAAAAATGTTCCCATCGCGCTTTTAGAAATCCACTTTCCGGATGCCAGCCCATGGACAGCGTCCGACCGCCGTCGAGCATCCAAGGCCAATCGACGCGTTCGTAAATCTTTGTCGCGAGGTCCTTGATTTCCTGGTCCGCAAAATATTGACGCGCGGTCAGGACGCCGCAGAGCAAAATGGAAGTATCGACGGAAGAAAGCTCGCATTTCTCCCAGCGGCTGCCCGTTTCCATGTGCACAAAGTGAAAAAAGAATCCGTGTTCGTGGGGCAAATCATTGGCCAAAAATCGCAGCGTACTGCGGACGCGCTCGAGAATTTCCGCGGATTTTCGATAATCACGCCGATCGCCGATGCACAGGCCGGTCAATCCAAACCCGGTTGCCGCGATGCTCGACATGGTTCTCGAATCGTTGCCGTTGGCTAGCGCACGGTCTTTTACTTGCCCCGTCCTGGCGCTCGCTTCGTTCCAGAAGAAGTCAAAACTCGCGCTCTCAATTTCGTCCAGCAGCTGCTCATCGGTTCCTTCGTAGGACGCCCCTGACGGTTCCACAAATGATGATGAAGAGTGCTTCGAACATGCGGCAGACAGGAGCGGCGAAAAAAGCAAGCCCTTCCCGCATATCCTCACCCATTCCCTGCGGCTCAGAGGCTGATTTGCTGCCATTAGCAGTCCGCTTTTTGAGATTACTTCGTGATTTCCAGCGTAACTGGAACGCCCTGGCTCGAGTCCGCGCTGATCCACACCGTGACCCTAGCCGGCTCGGCAGCGAACTTCTGTTGGCCATTCCAGAAAGCGAACGCTTCCGGACCCAGGCGGAAGGCCACTTTCTTGGTCTCGCCAGGAGCAACAGCAATTCGCTGGAATCCGCCTAATGCCCGGACCGGTTGCGCAACGCTGGTTCCCCGCAGGCGGACGTAACATTGCACGGTTTCGATTCCGGCGCGGGTTCCTGTGTTGGTGACGTCCGCGCTGACATTCAAGCCTTCCTTCCGAGCCTGGTCCTTTGCTTGCAATCCCTCGTTCAGGCTCTTCGCGCTGAGTTGTGTTTTGTCGATTTGCGGATTTCCGTAGCTGAAGCTCGAATAGGAGAGTCCATAACCAAAGGGAAACTGCGGGCTGTTTTGCTCGTCGATGTAGCGCGAAACATATTTTTTTTCGTTGGGATCGACCCCGTCTCCCGGTGGGCGGCCTGTGCTCAAGGCATTGTAATAAAGGGGCTCCTGGCCGACACTGCGTGGCCAGCTGACAACCAGCTTCCCGCTCGGATTTGCGTCTCCAAACAGTGTTCGAACAAGAGCAGGCCCCGCCTGCACACCAGGAAACCACGCAGCCAGAACAGCGGGCACATGTTCAAAGGTCCAGGGGAGTGTCAGTGGCCGGCCGCTAAAGACCAGGAGCACGATGGGCTTCCGCGTAGCGACGATCTTCTCCAGAAGCTCCTGTTGACGTCCGGGCAGGCCAAGGAAAGCGCGGGAAGCCGCCTCGCCCGTCATCTCGCCCGCGTTCTCCCCCAGAGCCAGAATCACGGTATCGGATTGCTCTGCAGCTCTTACGGCCTCGGCCATTTCGTCGTCCGACCCGCCAATGATTTCGGCTCCTTTGGCATAATGCACATTTTGCGCGCCAACTCTTTCCGCAAGAGCGGCGCGCAGCGTGACCGCATCCTGGGGACGGCCCAAAGCTCCCCATGAACCTAGAATGTTGCCCGGGTCGTCCGCCAACGGGCCAATCAGCGCAAGATTCTTCGCATCGCTGGACAAAGGCAGAACCGGCTTCCCCGAAACGTTTGCGTTCTTCAGCAGCACAAAAGACTCTTCCGCGGCGGTTCGCGCCAGCGCAAGACTTTCCGGCCGGAGCATAGCGTCGGCTTCCTTTGCTTCGTCCGCATAGGGGCGCTCGAACAAGCCAAGCGCAAACTTAACGCGCAGTATGCGACGTGCGGCATCGTCCACCGCCGCCAGGGGAACTTCGCCGGATCGCACCAGCTTGGCCAGGTGATCGTGGTAAAGACTGCTCACCATGTCCATGTCCACGCCGGCCAAAAATGCCCTGCGAGCGGCAATGGCGCCATCGCTGGCGATACCGTGCGCCATGAGTTCGGCGACCGCGGTGTAATCGCTGTCCACAATTCCCTGAAAACCCCATTCACCCTTCAGGATTTGCTTCAGCGTAAACGAATTCGCGGAAGATGGAACGCCATTCAGCGAATTGAAAGCGCTCATTAGCGTAGCCGCCCCTTCATCGACGGCAGCGTGAAATGGGGGCAAATAAAACTGCCGCAACGTGTGTTCGGAAATTTCGACGGAATTGTAGTCGCGCCCGCCTTCGGCGGCGCCGTAACCCACATAGTGTTTTGGACAAGCGGCGATGCTGGCGGGAGCGTCGAGGCGCTTACCTTGGTAGCCGCGCACATAAGCACGGGCCATTGCCGCGCCGAGGAAGGGGTCCTCGCCCGCGCCCTCCGTGATTCTTCCCCAGCGCGCATCCCGGGCGATGTCCACCATAGGAGAAAAAGTCCAACGAATGCCGCTCGCAGACGCTTCCTGTGCTGCGACGCGCGACGCTTTTTCAACCAGGTCGGGGTCCCAACTGGAAGCCAGCCCCAAGGGCACCGGAAACTCGGTTCGAAATCCGTGAATCACGTCCAAGCCAAATACAAGCGGTATATGCAGTCGCGACTGTTCGACAGCGATGTGTTGATAGGCATTGATCTCGTGCGCGGCTGTGACATTGAAAAGCGCGCCAATTTCACCCTTCGCGATCATGTCGTTGTAATCCGTACGTCCGGTCCCCGGGCCGGTCGGCTGGCCGGCGGAGTATTGCACGAGCTGGCCAACTTTTTCTTCCAGAGTCATCTTCCGCAGAAGTTCGTCGATTTTCTTTTCGGAGCTTGCGCTCGTGAAGCTGCTGGAGACGGCCTCGCGCGAAGAAGCCGACTCGGACGATGAGGTGGGAGTTGCAGGCAAACAGAAAAAAAAGGCCAGAATGGCAACGGTCGCGCGACGCACAAACAATTTCACGATTCCACAGCTCCTACGATGGACAAACATGCGGGAGATTCTCGCATGAGGGCTGTCCGTCTCGCTACTCGTCTCACCGAATCATACACGCGCATCGCGAAGACAGCCGACCATTAGGTTTTTGGACACTTACAAATCTCGATCGCCGACGGTTCATGGTTTCAGGGACCTCTACCCCATAGCGTGAGCCATGAATTCCGGTCAATGAATAGCATACTAAACCGATTTATTGGCGCTTACAAGCGTATAGTCAGGAAGTTAGCTGGCTGGCGCCTGGGGCTGAGCTTGTCCCTAGCTGGAAAAGTGTGGGAGAATGCACGGCAAGACACTCCTTATGCCCCGGCCTAAAGCGAGCACAACTCTTCGCCCTCGGAAAGCTACCGGACAGGGTGTGAGCCTCAAATCCCTCGCAGAACACGTTGGACTGTCGCAAGCAGCGGTATCGCTCGTCATTAATCGCGCCCCGGCCGCAAGATCCATTCCACCTCATACCCAAGAACTGATCCGCAAGGCCGCACGGGAGCTGAATTACCGTCCGAACCACCTAGCGCGATCCCTGCGGAAGCAGCGAAGCTACACGATCGGGGTGGTGGTTCCCGAAATCAGCGAAGGGTACGCTGCGCTGGTCATGTCGGGAATCGAGGATCACTTACTTCAGGAAGGCTATTTCTATTTTGTGGTGAGCCACCGCCACCGCGAGGAACTGATTGAGGAATATCCATTGTTGCTGCAACAGCGCGCGGTGGAGGGGCTAATCGCCGTGGATACGCTCGTTGCGGGCGCGGTGCAAGTCCCCCTAGTGGCAGTTTCCGGGCACCGCGAGCTGCCGGGCGTTACCAACATCGTTCTGGACCACGCGCGGGCAGCCAGCCTGGCGATGGAGCATCTCACAAAGCTGGGACACCGCCATTTCGCATTCATCAAGGGGCAGGAATTCAGTTCCGATACGGCAATACGCTGGGAATCAGTTCGCAATGCGGCGCAGGAACTGGGCGTTCCGATTGTGGACGAACTAGTCGTGCAACTTGAAGGTGAATCCTCTTCACCAGACCTTGGTTATCAGGTCACAAGGAAACTTTTCGCCGCGAAAAAGCCATTCACGGCTCTTTTTGCGTTCAATGATATTTCTGCGATCGGCGCGATTCGAGCGCTGCGCGAAGCGGGGCGACGCGTTCCCGAAGATGTTTCTGTGGTGGGCTTCGACGACATTCAAAGCGCGGCCTATCAAAACCCTGCGCTGACGACGGTTCGACAGCCCCTGCGCGAGATGGGAATGCTGGCGGCTGAGACTCTGCTCCAGCGGATTGCTGCCCCAGCGCATGCTCCCTATCCCAAGGAAATTGTCGTCCAGCCGGAATTGGTTATTCGCGCTAGCGCCACGACCGCTCCAAAGATACCGATTCCTTGATGTCAATCCGCTTCTTTGTTGGAAGCCTAAGGCTGAGTTCTGCGGGCCGGACCCGCTTGAGGATGGAGCCGAGGGCGGGACTTGAACCCGCGACCTGCCGATTACGAATCGGCTGCTCTACCACTGAGCTACCTCGGCACCTTGTCGAACGAAAGGCTCGGTTACTTGCGTCGCTTCGGGGCTCGAACCCTAGATCCAGCTCATTCATTCTGTTGAATCGATCCACGTTGCCGCGGGCAAAACGATCGAACGCAAACCGCCTCTCTAGCTTCGCCTTCTTCTACCAAACCTCCAACTCGCTAAATTTCAATCGTACCTTAAGGGATGCGGCTTGGAAAGGCTTGCCCAAGCCGGTCCTGCGTATTAAACAGCGCAGCCAAATGCCGCACTTCCCTTCAGCGTGCAACAGGAATGGGAATGACGTTCGCTGCCTGATCCGGTTCGACGGCAACGCCATCGCGGAACGCGACCACCCGGCCGGAATTTGTGGCAATGCGCTCGCCGGGTACGACAATGCCGACAAGATTCAAGGGGTCTGCGGCGGAAACGGCGATGATTTCGCCCGACGGCTGCTGATGGCGCATGGCGCGCAACGACTCCACCGCCACGGGCAAAGCAAATTGCTCTCCCAAAAACCCGCTCACGAAGCGGCCACCGCGAATCTCACCCCGATCTTCCAAGCGACGCAAAGTAAGCAGCAATTCTCGCCATTTGGGAAGAATGGTTTCGCGCGTGAGGAGCTCGCGAAAAACGATTCCGTACCGTCGCAGCAGCATCCAACAAACGGCTTCGAGCGCGCGGGAACGGTCGTGGTTCTCGCTGGAGTAAAGCAGCGCCCAGCGGCCGGTGCTGTGCCGGGGACGCGAGCCGCGCCCGCTTCCCTGGCCGGTGCGGCGCTTGGGATCGATGAGCGCGCGCAAATTGTCGAAGCCGTCCGCGGTGAGCAAGCCTGCCGCGACAAGTTCCCAAAGCGCGGTCTCCACCTCAGCCTTCAGCTTGCCAACGCCACGCACAATGTCCGCGAAGAACGAAGCACCCCGCTGGCGGAAGTATTGCAAAACCGCAGCAGCATCCTTGCTGAGGCCGCCGATTTCCGCTTCGCCCATCTCGCGCCGCGGAATCATCCACTCCACATCTTCGCGCACGAAGAATGTAATTGGCGCAACGCTGGTGGGAATGACGCGCCGCTTTCCATCCGTGAGGGCTTCGAGCGTGGCGGGATGTGGAGACAGGCGGCCCCAGCCAACTGCCCCGGTAAGACAAAGCTGGTCCAGCACTTGTGGATCGAAATCAGCGACGCGGCGTTTCAGGATTTGGCGCTCCCAAGAGTTTGCGGGCGCTTCAAAGCCCTGCACTTGGCGAATCGCTTCCAGCATGCCGCGCTCGCCGAGAAGCTGCGTGCCGGGATCGACGTGCTGCCAGCGAAGCAGCCAATTCATGAACTGCGCGGACGTGACCGACTGAATCTGCTTGCGCAGTTGCCCAAGAGTGAGCCGGTGGATGCGCGCGAGCAATCGTCGTTCGCACCACTCCGTTTCTTCCGAACGGGGATCTGTATACTTGCCTCGCAGCACGACACCGCTGGACTCGAGCCGAAGCAATGCTTTCTCCAGGTCGGAAACTGGCAGAGCAAGCGGGCCGCTGAGCTGGCTTGCAGTGACCGGGCCAGCATGAGACATCCATCCGGTCACAAGGTTGAGAACGGCCCCCTCCCGCGTGACCGCCTGTGATTCCAGATCGGGTCGTTGCGCATCGATCTGCGCCGACGGAAAGATCTGCAAGAATGTACGCGCCCGCTCTGTTGCGACCCAATATGAACCGTCGCTAGTCTGCGCGCGCTCAGCGCGGCGATCTGCCACGAGCCGCTCAAAGAATGGAGTCCATGCAGACACTGAATCCACCAACTTCGCACACAACCGGTTGTTTGCTGACGATTCGACTTTCCCTTGCACTGGCAAAGCAATCAAAGTCAGGAGGGCGTCGTGCAGCTCTTCGGCGTCGCGCACATCGGGCCAGGCGTCATCGCACACTTCCTCGATGGCAGCGGGATCAAGACGCCCGATTTCTCCCAGCACGGCTTCAGGTAACACGCGGCGCATTTCGACGGCACGAGCGCGGCGTTCTTCGAGCGGCGCGTCATCCAGATACGCATACGGGTTGGCATTCAGAATCTCGTGCGCGAATTGCGAAGGCGTAGGCGTGTCCACCGCAAGACACTGGATGCTGCCGTCAGCGATATCGCGCAGCACGCGTTCTAGACCCTGTAAGTCCAGGGCTTCGGTCAGGACGTCTTTCATGACTTCGCGAATGAGCGGGTGATTGGAAATGGGAATGTCGCCTGGAAGATTTTCCTGACAGGCGAGCGCTTCCGGAAAAATTGCGGCCAGCAAATCATCGGCGCGCATGCGCTGAATCGGCGGCGGCACTCGCTTGCCGCCGCGAAAGCGAAGCAAGGCTAGGGCTCGTCCGGCGTCCCAGCGCCAGCGCGTCGTGAACAGCGGAGAAGCCATCACCGCCTGTTCCAAAACGGAGCGCACGGAATTGGGATGGAGAAAATGAAAAACGTCGGCGAGCGGGAAACTGTGTTGCTCGCTAAGGGAAATGTTCAGCCCATTGTCGGTGGCCGCCGCCTGCAACTCGAAATTAAACGAGCGGCAGAAACGCTTGCGCAACGCCAAGCCCCAAGCCTTGTTGATGCGCGCTCCGAACGGTGCGTGGATCACCAGCTGCATGCCGCCGCTTTCGTCGAAGAAGCGCTCGGCGATCACCGTCGTTTGCGTGGGAACGGCTCCTAACAACGCGCGCCCAGTCAGGATGTATTCCACGGCCTGTTCAGCTCCTGCGTCGTCGAGTCCGCATTCGAGTTTGAGCCATTCAACCGCCGCAGCAACGCCAGGAGCAGATTGGGCCTCGGAGTCTGTTGCGACAAGCGGAACGAACGCGCTGATTTTCTCGCGCAACTCCGAGACATGCGCAGAAAGCTCATCTGTTCGCGCAGGCGCCTCCCCCCGCCAGAACGGTACGTTGGGCGCCGCACCTTGCGCGTCTTCCACCAGCACGCTGCCGGATTGCACGCGTCGAATCCGCCAGGAAGTATTCCCCAGCAGCATAATGTCTCCGGCGAGACTCTCGACGGCGAAGTCTTCGTCGACCGTGCCAACTACTGCGCCTTCGGGTTGCGCGACCACCGTGTAGAGCGAATTTTCGGGAATGGCCCCGCCGCTGGTGATTGCAGCGAGACGGCTGCCCCGGCGAGCGCGGACGATGCCGTTTACCCGGTCGCGATGGAGGTACGCCGCATAGCGTCCGCGGGCGCTCGCAATGCCTTCGGAGAGCATCTCGACCATCTCATCGAAATCGGCACGACTCAGATTGCGGTAGGCGTACGCACGTCGGGCGGTCTGGAACAGCTCCTCTTCCTTCCAGTCTTCCGCGGCGCACATAGCCACGATCTGTTGCGCCAGAATGTCCATGGGTGCATCGGGAACGGCGATGCGGTCGAGGTCCCCTTGACGGATAGCGCTCACTAGGGCGGCGCATTCCAGCAACTCATCGCGCGTCGTGGCGAAGAGCCGTCCTTTGGGTACCGCCCCGCGCCAGTGCCCCGCGCGGCCTACGCGCTGCAAACATGCGGAAATGGAGCGCGGTGAGCCGATCTGACAGACCAGGTCCACACTGCCGATATCGATCCCTAACTCAAGCGACGCGGTGGCGACCAGCGCGCGAATTTCACCGGCCTTCAATTTTCTTTCGGCAGCAAAACGCAACTTGCGCGACAAACTGCCGTGGTGCGCAGCGACAGAATCTTTTCCCAGACGTTCGCCGAGATGATGCGCGATGCGCTCCGACAAACGCCGTGTGTTCACAAAAACGAGCGTGGAACGATGCTGCGTGGAAAGAGCGGCGATACGATCGTAGACTTCGTCCCACATTTCGTTCGAAGCCACAGGACCAAGCTCGCTGCCTGGAACTTCAATGGCAAGATCGAGTTCACGGCAGTGACCGATTTGCACAACAACGCGATCGCGCCGCCCTGCGCCTGTCAGAAAGTCCGCCACCAGTTCTATCGGCTTCTGCGTAGCAGACAAGCCAATGCGCGGGAGTCGCTTGCCGATCAGATGGTCGAGGCGTTCGAGCGAAAGTGCTAGGTGGGCGCCGCGCTTGTCATCGGCAACCGCGTGAATTTCGTCCACGATAACCGATTTCACAGTCCTCAGGATTTCGCGGCTTCGCGCCGCGGTAAGCAGAATGTAGAGGGATTCGGGCGTAGTGACCAGGATGTGCGGAGGACGGGCCAGCATGGCGCGGCGTTCGTGCGCGAGCGTGTCCCCCGTACGCACGGCGGTGCGAATTTCCGGCATCAGCATTCCACGCTGTCCCGCGAGTTGCAGGATTTCGCCCAACGGGATTTCCAGGTTTTTCTGGATATCGTTGCTGAGGGCTTTGAGCGGCGAAACATAAAGAACTTCGGTTTGATCGATCAATTCACCGCCGAGCGCTTTGCGCACCAGGCGATCGATGCAGGTCAAGAACGCCGCCAGCGTTTTTCCCGAGCCAGTGGGGGCGGAAATCAGCGCAGTTTTTCCGGCTAAGATGTGCGGCCAGCCTTGGAGTTGTGGTTCCGTAGGGGTTCCAAAGCGGCCAACAAACCAATCGTGGACAAGCGGATGGGCCCATTCCAGGCCTGAGGCGTTCGATGGTGGCGCTTCGGGTTTCATCGCTTCGATTGGACTTGTTCAGCGCGAGAAGGGATACATCGCCCAGCCAATTCCCACACCGACCAGGAGAAAAAGCAGCAGAGTCCATACGACATATTTCAACCGTTCTTTAGACTGCCGGCGCGCCAAGAACCCGAAAGCAACAGAAATGACCAAAGCAAAGAGCACCATGGACTGCAGGTGGCTGAGCTTCCAAGCGGCTCCGGCGATCATGCTTTCCGCCCACGCGCAGCTTCATAGGCATGCAACGCCGCCAGCAAGTTGAAGACTCCCGCCGTTGCCAGAAACCTGGTTCCGTAGTCTCCGTCCGCGTGCGACACGTCGGCTCCATCCACTTCCAGTGATTTAGCCACGAAGTAAAAGCCTCCAGCGCCCAAATCCGCGATGTACCCGAGCGAATCAAACGCGTCGTTTCCTCTGGACGTGAAAAGATTTCCGCGCATCCTCGCGCCGACAGTTGCCAACACAGCCACGGTCACGAGGCAAACCACAGCGCGTCCCCACATTTTCAGAAACGCGTGACCAAGCCCAGGGACGAGCCAGCCCGCCACGCCCACAATCACAGCCAGGGTTTCGCGCCGTGAATCCGGCGGCCGGACTTCCGGTAGGGAGATCTCTTCCGCCATTTAACCCTCTTCCCTCTCCAGACTTCGCCCGAATCTAGGCAAGCAACGCCAGGATTTCGTTTTGCACTGCGCCTGTGACTCGCGCTTCTTTCTCTCCGACATAAACATTCACTTCGGTGCGCACGCCAAATTCCGGCAAGTAAATTCCCGGCTCAATCGAATTGCATGTGCCCGCGATCAGGTGGCGCGCGTCGTGGGTCTCCAACCCGTCCATGTTTACTCCGTTTCCGTGAACCTTTTCTCCAATACTGTGGCCGGTACGATGGAAGAAATACTTTCCATAACCAGCCTTTTCGATCACGCGGCGCGCTGCTTGATCAACCTGCCAGCCCTGCAGTGGTTTCCCGTTTGCTACGTGGGCGTGGATCAACTCCACGGCTTGGTCCCGGGCTTTACGTAACACGGCAAAAATCTTCGCATACTTTTCCGGCACTCTAGCGCCGAGGTAGCCCATCCAGGTCACGTCATAATAAACGCTTCCAGCGGTCTTTTTCTTTCCCCACACATCCAGGAGCAGGAGGTCCCCTTCACGAATCGGCGCCGCAGACTCCACCGTTGGGCCGTAGTGGGGATCGCTTGCGTTCGCATTGACGGCAATATCCGGACCCTCTTCGGCCCAGATTCCCGCCGCATCAAACTCTTTCAGGATCCACTGCTTCAAATCGAATTCCGTGAGCGGCTTTTTCCCGCGCACGCAGCTTGCCGCGTGCTCAAACGCCCCGCGTACGATTCGGTCGATGATCACTCCCGCAGAGAGGTGGGATTCCAGTTGCTCGGCGCTCCAGCACGCATCGTACTTCTGCACCAGGTCGGCAGAACTCACCACTGTAGGCCCGGCGCTGCGCACCAGCTCCACGGTCCCGGCGTCCACCATCGCCACATAAGGAATTTCGTTTTTCGGCGAGTATTGCATTGCCACCTTTTTCGCGCGCCCCAGAACTTTCTTGAGATTCTTGTGGAGTTCGTCCTGCTTCGCGTAGTACAAAGTTTCGCCAGGCAACGTCGCCAGTGATTCCGACTCAATTCTGTGCACCAGTTTCTTCGGTGTGCCCTTGGCCGGCACGAAGTAATACCATCGGCGCGTGCGCATTCCGTCGGGCAAGTTCAGGATGTGCTGCGCGATGGGATCTCGCCCGCGAAAATCGTAAAACAGCCAGCCGTCGAGTTTGACTGCGCGCAAGTCCCTTTGGATTCCTGGAATATCTGCACTCATGGGAAGGCTCACTCCCTGTTAAGGCGCTATGGTTGCTCGTTCGCCGATGAAGATCAGCGGCGTAAAGCAGACTGCTACCCATGGGACTGCAACGCGGTTCAGACTTCTTGGGTTAGCATTGCTTCGATCTGCTGCCTCGTCACGCCGCGAATTTCGACGCGTTTTGCGCGGCTTCGGTCGCCGCTGAGAATTCTAACAGCCGACTTCGGCGTTTTCAAAATCTGGGCCAGGAACTCAATCAAGGCCTCATTGGCGCGGTTCTCCACCGCCGGCGCCCGCAGCCTCACCTTCAGTGCTCCTCCCATTTCGCCCGCGATTTCATCCCTACTCGCGCGTGGCTGCACGCGCACGGAGAAAGTCGCGGCACCCTCGCGCAGATGAATTTCCAGCATTTGGGTTCCCTTTTGACGCGGCTATCTCAATTCGCGTGACCCAAAGAGAGCCGTGCCGATGCGCACTTCCGTAGCGCCCTCCTCGATGGCGATCTCAAAATCATGTGACATGCCCATCGAAAGCACAGGCAACGCCAAGCCAAGCTTTCCGTTCAACTCCTCGCGCAGTTCTCGGAGACGCCGAAAATACGGCCGCACCTTTTCCGGCTCTGTCAAGAATGGTGGGATGCACATCAAACCGGCAAGCTCCAGGCGTGGCAGCTCGGCTATTTTTTCAGCGAGCTCCGGAAGGGCCTCGACTTCCGCACCGCTTTTCGTCTCCTCGGGCGCGACGCGCACCTCGATGAGCAGGCGCAATTTTCCCGCTGTGCCGGATTCCGCCCTCGCGCGATCAAGTTTTTGTGCCAGTGGAAAATCATCCACGGAATCGACGCTGTGAAAGAGTCTGGCCGCCTTCGCGGCTTTGTTACTTTGCAAGTGCCCGAGGAGATGCCACGTTGCAGGCAAACCCTCTGCGCCCACACGCTTTACTTCCCACTCCTGCACGCGATTCTCTCCGAAGTGCCGCACGCCAGCCTGATAAGCTTCGTGGATGGAGATTGCAGGATGCGTCTTCGAAACGCCAATCAGAGTGACTTCTTCAGCGCGCCGCCCCGCGCGTTTTGCCGCCGTGGCAACGCGCTCTTGCACTCGGAGAATGTTCTCAATAATGGAAGTTTGTGCCATAGCTAGATTCGAATGCTAGCATGCGCGAGATTGCGGCGCAGCGCCTGTCCAGTTAGACTGCTCGCAGAGAGCTTTCGCAACAGGCGAGCTGTCAATTCACCGAGATGGAAGTGCAACCACAACTCAGCAGACGTTCTATCGGCAAACTAATTGCCTTTGAAGGCATCGACGGCAGCGGCAAGCGAACCCAGGTGGATCTGCTACGCAACTTTCTTGCCGCAGGCAGTGGCGGGCATTCTGTTTATTCGACGGGTTTCCCGCAATATGATTCCTGGTTCGGTAAGTTGGTGGGGCAATTTTTGAACGGCGATTATGGCCCCCTGGATGCTCTGGATCCGCACGTCACTGCCCTCCTCTACGCTGGCGATCGCTTCGAAGCCAAGCCTAAACTCGAAGCGGCTCTGAACAACGGCCAAATTGTTCTCGTCGACCGCTATATCGGTTCGAATCTCGCGCACCAGAGCGCTCGCGTCCCGGCGGATAGGCAGCCGGAATTCCGCCGCTGGATCGAGCATCTCGAATATGTCATCTACGGCCTCCCCCGCGAGGATCGCATCGTGTACTTGCGCGTGCCACCGCGCCAAGCTCAGGCCCTGGTCGCCAAGAAATCCGAGCGCGCGTACACTTCCGCCAAGCAGGACATCCTCGAAGCCAGCCTGCGCCACCTGGAGATCGCCGCTAGCATCTACGACCAACTTGCGCGCGAAGCTCCCTGGGTGACCGTCGAGTGCTTCGATGCCTCCTGCAGAGCGATGCGGGCCCCGAAAGACATCGCGCAAGAAGTCCTGGCCGCCGCGAATTCCGTTATCTCCGCACCCATGCTTCAAAACGCCGGCCCAGGTGGCCGCTGACGATGGGCTTCTCCGAATTTCTAGGCAATGAACGCATCGTGGCGGCTTTGCGCGGAACGTTGCGCGCAGGACGCGTCCCGCATGCTCTGCTCTTTACAGGCCCGCGGGGCGTCGGCAAATTCACGCTGGCGCGTCTGTTCGCGCAAGCCGCGAATTGTGAGCGCCTGACCGAAGACTTTTGCGGCGAGTGTCTCACGTGCCGCCGTATTTCCTTGCTTGCCAATCCTCAGAAACTAATCGAACAAGGGCTCGTCGAGCGCGGTGAAAGCGCGGACGCCGCCACCGTCGAGCGCGTTCCGCTGATTCTCCAATCGCACCCGGACGTCTGGGCGCTCGTTCCCGATCCTGTCCGCCTGAAGAGCCCCGTCGCTCGTCCGATGCTGCGCATTGGCCAGTTGCGGGCCGTCCAGCGCGCCGCGTACTTCCAGCCGATGGGCCGCCGCCGCGTCTTCATCTTAGACGGCGCGGAGACCATGCGGTGGGACGTCGCCAACGTGTTCCTGAAGATCCTCGAAGAGCCTCCCGGCTCGGCCACACTGATCCTCACCTCCCCTTCGCCCTACGCCCTTTTGCCCACGATCGTCTCGCGCTGCCTGCAATTCCACTTTGCCCCTCTCCCTCAAGCCGCCGTGGAAAGCATTCTGAAGGAAAAAACTACCCGTAGGGCTGCGGACGTCAAGCTGGCCGCGCAACTCGCCGAAGGCAGCCCCGGGCTGGCTCTTGATATGGACGTTACCAACGCATCCCAAAGCCGTAGAAACGCGCTTAGTATCCTCGCGCGCGCCGCGCGGGGCGAGGGCTTTGCTCAATTGTTCGCGGGCACCGCTGCCCTCGCTAAAAACCGCGAGTCATCATTTGAAGAGCAGCTTGGCGTTTTCTACGGCCTGCTCACAGACCTTCTCGAACTTACGTCAAAAATAAAGGCACCGGTTCTCCGCAACGCCTCTCTTGCCAAAGAGCTTGAAGCTCTTGCGCGATCCGTCGATTCCGCCTGGGTGACCCGCGCCATCGCTGGCTTTGACGAGCTTTACGGCGGCGCACGCCGCAATCTAAACCGCCAGCTCGGCCTCGATGCTTTGGCAGCATCCCTTGCACCAGGTACCGCGCTGGGCCCCATGCCCGACCTTTGACTTCCTGGCAAGACTGGTTTCCACAGACTGAAATCGTTACACTGAAACCTAACGACCAGCCCGCGCATCATAAGGACAGTCACGCCATCCCCCAGTGTTCAAAGGAGTAGTCATGGTGAATCGCCGCATGTTTCGTCCAGGTTTCCCGGACATCAAGGAGCCTCTCCCGCCCCGCGCTCCTCACAATGGCCCCGTGCCAAACAAAAAGCCCGCGCCGCCTGAAATCACCCATGCCGAGAACTTTTATTGGGTCAAGCAGATGCAGTCCCACACCCCGATGGCCGTAGTCCTTGAAGACGGCGAAGTCCTTCGTGGCACCGTCGAATGGTACGACCGCGATTGCATCAAGCTCACGCGGCAGGGCAGTCCTAACCTGCTGATCTTCAAACGCGTCATCAAGTATGTCTACAAAGATGGCGAGGAATCCGCGCAAGGCGGCGACGAATAAGTCTCTTATTTCTGGATGGAATGGCCGGCGGCTGCTCCGAACGTGAGCAGCGCCTTCGCGGCCAGTGACCGGTTTTCATTCAAGATTTCACACTCGGCGACCACAAAGTTTCTTCCGGCGCGCAGGACGCGTGCGTCCGCTTTGATACGCCCGCCTGGCACGGGCTCCAGGTAATTGATCTTCAGCTCGACCGTTGCGATTTCCGTTCCCCTCGGCACCACGGTGTACGCGGCGATCGCCGCCGCCGTGTCGGCCATTGCGGCCAGAATGCCACCATGCACCACACCGTGAAGTTGCTTGTGGTGCGCCCGCACGTCCAGAAGAAAAACTGCGCGCCCCGTTTCGACTCTTTGCACATCGAAACCGAGATGGCCAATGACCCGGCTTTCTTTCATTCTTTCGCGCACGAGCTCCGTTGCCCACCGCTCCTTCGCCGACCGCTTATTTTTGGTCTTCATGGTCAGTACGCCGTCAGCCCACCATCCAGTGGTATCGCCGCGCCCGTGAGCCACGAGGATTCGTCCGAAGCCAGGAAAACAGCCAATTCTGCCACGTCCACCGGTTTCCCAAATCGCGCCAGCGGAATCGTGCTAATCCGGGCCCTTCGCAGAGCCGCACCCTGTTCGCCGCTGTCGAACAGCCCTTTCACGAGCTCCGTCTCCACAATCGAAGGGCAAATACAATTCACACGGACGTTTTCGTGTGCGTGATCCAGCGCCATGGCTTTCGTCAGCATCGTCACCCCGCCCTTGGAAGCGCAATATGCCGCGCGATCCTTCATCGCCACCAGCCCCAAGACCGAGCCGATATTCACGATGGTCCCGCCGCCCACCTTTCGAAACTCCTTTAGCACCGCTCGCGACAACAGAAACGGTCCCTTCACGTTCACCGTCATCACGCGATCCCACTCCTCTTCGCTCACACCGTCAACCGTCGCCACGCTCAAAATGCCAGCGTTGTTCACGAGCACGTTGATCTTTCCAAGCTTCTTCGCCGTATCCTTCACCGCTCGTTCCGCGTCCTTCGCCCGCGTCACATCGCATTCAACCGCAGTCGCTGTGCCCCCCTGTTTCTCGATCTCGGCGGCAACTTCCTTTAGCTTCGCGATCCGCCGCCCCGCCAACGCCACGCTCGCGCCCTCTCGCGCAAAGGCCAACGCGATGGCCCGGCCGATCCCAGTACCTCCTCCCGTAATGAGTGCAGCCTTGCCCTCCAGTCGTGTCACGAAATTCCCCATTCCTGCGTCTAATAGGACGTCGCGGCATCGGGACGCTGTCCCGCCCGGTGCGCGCGACTCTAGCATCGTGGCTCACAAACCCGCAAGCTAGGTACGCCAGCGCAAGCAGCAAGCAAGGGCTCTTTTTTTTCTTTTTACCTAAAACTAGGACTTATAACTTAGAACTGTTTCTATGCGCATCGGCATCACCTGCTACCCCACTTACGGCGGCTCCGGCGTCGTCGCTACCGAGCTAGGCATGGAGCTCGCCGCTCGCGGCCACGACATTCATTTCATCAGCTACGCTCCGCCCGCCCGCATGATCGCGGACGGCCAGCGCATCCATTTTCACGAGGTGGAAGTCGTCTCCTACCCGCTCTTCGACCATCCTCCTTACACGCTTGCTCTCGCCACAAAAATGCTCGAAGTCTTCGAGTCCGAATCGCTCGACCTTCTCCACGTCCACTATGCCATTCCGCATTCCGTCAGCGCTTTGCTCGCGCGTTCGATGGCTGCGCCTCGCCGCCTGCCTTTCATTACCACGCTTCATGGCACGGACATCACCCTAGTCGGCAGCAACCGCAGCTATCTCCCTATCACGAAGTTTTCCATTGAACAAAGCGACGGCGTCACCTCCATCTCTCGCTATTTGCTTGGGCAAACGCTCAAAGAATTCGATATCAAGCGGCCCATCGAAGTCATTCCAAACTTCGTCAACTGCGATCTCTACAGCCGTTCCGCCGACAAAGGCCTTCGCTCCCAATGGGCACCCAACGGCGAGCCCATTCTCATGCATCTTTCGAACTTCCGCCCTGTCAAGCGACTCCCGGATGCCGTCGAAATCTTCGCTCTCGTTCGCGCCAAGATGCCAGCCAAACTCGTCCTTATCGGCGATGGCCCGGACCGCGGCGCCGCTGAATATCTCGTCCGCAAGAAAAAGCTGCAAAAGGACGTTTTCTTTCTCGGCAAGCAGAACGCTGTCTATGAAAAGCTCGCCGCCGCCGATCTTTTCCTGCTGCCCTCGCAGCTTGAATCTTTCGGGCTTGCGGCTCTCGAAGCGATGGCCTGCGAAGTCCCCGTCATCGGCACAAACACTGGCGGCATGCCCGAAGTCGTCGAGCACGGTGTGGACGGATTTTTGGTGGAACCGGGCGATGTGCAGGAAGCGGCGCGCTACGCCATCGAAATTCTGTGCCGCGCCGACCGCGGCCGCGAAATGGGTCTGCGCGCGCGCGTTGACGCCAAGAAAAAATTCTGCTCCAACGACGTTATCCCGCTCTACGAGTCCTACTACAAGCGCATCCTCTCAGAATCCTGAGACTCACATACTAATTTCGATTTCCTTTGTAGGGGCGCAGCGTGCTGCGCCCTTTCTCGGCAACACGCACGCTCAAAAATGGGCCGCTGTAGGGGCGCGACACATCGTGCCCTCTTAGCGCTTGGCCGAGTAAACCTATGTCTTCATTCGCGCGTCCTGGGTTAATCTAACCTTCCTGTACCCGTCAATGGGAGCATTCAATGACCGAATTAGAATGGTTCGAAAGCTATTCTGGAGAAACTACCGACCAACTGCTTTCCCTTGAAGGCAAGTACAGAACGGACTCGCTTGTTGTTGCCTTTGAACAAGCAATCGGACAAAAGGCTGCTCGAGAGGGTGAGGCAAATCTGTCCAAGGAAGAGCTAGCTGTCCTTGCGGTTGAGGCGTTGGAAAGGGAGGTCAACAACGGTGGGTATTCGCAGTTCTTCCTCAACACACCGGAATTTGCGGGAGTCATTGTTGATTCTCTCATCGCAATTGACTGCCCGAAAACTACCGAGATCACGAGGAAAGCGATTGACGCTCTCGGCTTGAGGAATCTTACCCCTTCAGAAATTAGTTCGGTTTTGCCTTCCGAAAGCGAAGAGGTTGTGGACAAGTTTAATGAATGTGATTCTGCCTATTACGAAGCAGCAGAAGACATTGCGGGCCAAGTCTTGGCGTTCATCAAGGTTAGAAGGAATCAAATTAAGCTGTGATGTAAGCGCGACCGCCCTTCATTGTGAGGGGTCAATCCAGACGGCAGTAGCAGTACAGGAATTGCTGCGTGGTTCCCAATGGCGTTTCGTGCAATTCCTTGCTGCTCTCCACCAAGCGAAATTGCCCGCCAAACTCGCCGTGAAGCGATTCCGCGTCATAGCGCATCACGTCAAGCCCGCTGCATTTCGTGGGACCTTCCGGTCCAAACGTGCTGACAATCACGTGGCCGCCTTGCTTCACAGCGCGTGCAACCTGCCGAACGTAGGCGAGACGCCGCTCTGGAGCCGTTAGAAAATGAAATACCGCCCGGTCATGCCACAGATCGTACGCGCGAGGTGCCAGTTCCATTTCGGTGACATCGCCGCCTAGCCAGCGAACCTGTTCCGCGGCCTGGCCCAATCGCTTTTTCGTGACTTCGATTGCAGTCTGCGAGACATCCAGCACGGTAAGGTTCTTGTATCCGCGCAGGAGAAGGTCGTCAACCAGCGTTGATTCTCCGCCGCCGATGTCAATGATCGACGCCGAGCGCGATTCCGCTGCCCGCTCGATCAATGCCAGGGATGTTTCCAGATGCGCTCGGTACCAGCTGACCGACTCGGGTGTCTTGGTCGCGTAGACCTTTTCCCAATGCGACTTTACATCCATAGAACAGTACACACCAAAGGTCTCATCACTTCTTACCACGAACTCGCGCTACGCCGCTTGCCTTCGTCTTGGCACCAGCCTTCTTCTTGCCAGTCTTCGCGTTCTTCTCCACGCGCAGCTTCCAGGCCGTTCGCAGCGCCCCTTCTAGCACGTCCTCATTCACAACAGCCAGCCGCACATGTGTCGCTCCATTCCTTCCCCATCCGCCGTGGACTGGCAGGAACACTTCAGGCAGCTCTTCCACAAACATCGCCTGCTGCTCGGGCGTGAGCATCAAGTTTCCATAACCCTGCTTCTCGTGCGCCAGCGTCGCAAAGATTCGCCCGCCCACGCGAAAGTCCGCCTGGCCAAAGTGCGAACCTTCTTCCGCGCCTTCCAGGCTCAAGGCAATCCGCCGAAAGTCCCTCGCGTCCAAGGTGTCTCACCTAGAGCAAACTGGACCGCCAAGAATGCCTGTCCCACTTCACCGCCCTCCGTGTCCTACACCACGCTCTCTTGTCCCTTCTGCCGCCGCGACCACGATTCTCTTGTGTGACCGAGTCTACGATGCGATTATGTCACGCAAATACGGAGGTGTTCATGTCCACCATCGCGGCACGCGGCCAGCTCGCGACTCCGGATAGAAAAAGGACCCCTTACTTCACCACAAAACTTCTAGGTTCGGCAGCGATCCTCGCCGTCGCCATCGCCTTTGTTCTTCGATACGTGTTCCGGTATTACCTCCACTACAATCAGACGGCGTTCACAGATCCCATTCGTGGAGCTGCCAACTACTGGGCCATGCGCGGCTGGCTCCTGATGCACATGACGGGCGGAATGATCGCTTTGGTGACCGGTCCCTGGCAATTTTGGACTGGCTTCCGCGCACGGTTTGTCCGGCTGCACCGCTGGACGGGCCGCCTATTTCTTTCTGGCGTTGCGATAGGCTCAATCGGTGCTTTTCGGATGGCCATCGGCACCACGTTTGGCTGGGCGTTTGGCGTTGCTCTCATGGGATTGGCCATCGCCTGGGTCACCACAGCTTCCATGGCCTTGTACGCCATTCTGACCGGGCGCATCCAAGTGCACAAGGAATGGATGGTGCGAGCTTACGTCGTTACCTTTGCCTTCGTCACCTTTCGTTTGCTCAACGACTTCGGTCCGACTTCTCACCTGCAGCCAGACGGTGATCGCGCCATTACTATCGGCTGGGCCTCCTGGGTTATCCCGCTGCTCGTTACGGAAGTCATCTTGCAGCTCCACAATATGCGCACGCCTGCTGGGTCCAGTTGAACGCGACGGTCTAGCTCGCTGGCCGGACATACAGGCATTCCTGCCTTTCACATCCCATCCTCGCAAACGACTCTTTGCGCAGACGGAATAATGCTATTCTGTTGCCAGAATCGTTTACTCTGGGGTGTCTTCATGAACCGCCTGCCACTCAGCCTTGCGCTATTTCTCGGTTCGATTTGCCTAACTCCCGTGAGCTTCCCTCAGACGCCCGCAGTAGCTCCGGCCACCATTACCGCTCCCGCCGACGGCCGCGTCGCGGAGTGGATGTACGGCGAGCACATTGCTGCCGTCCCTGGCCTGCCCTTTTCAGCCAAAGTCGAACTCGAAACGTCCAACCAGTTGCAGGACGGCACGCTGATTACGCACAAGACCTACAATCTTGATGCCCGCGACTCCCAAGGCCGCACTCGCAACGAAGCCCGCAACTGGATCAATCCTGCGTCTGGCGAGGAACCCAGACTGACTCGTATTGAGCTATTTGACCCTGCCACTAAACTTAGAACAAACCTCTATCCGCCTGCGAAAATCGCGCGGCAGTGGCCCGTCGGCACCCCTGGTCCCGTCTCAGCTCCCTCGCCAGCTTCGCCGCCCGCCAAACCGGAAACCGCTCGTGAAGAAATTGGGACTGACACAATTGAAGGCATTCCCGTGCGCGGGGTGCGCGTGAGCCAGACCTACTCTACAGGCTCTCTGGGAAACGACCGCCCGATCACTGTTGTCACCGAATCTTGGTATTCCCAGGCACTCAGAATCAATCTCCTAACCAAGCGCACCGATCCTCGCTACGGCGTACAAACTGTGAGAGTCACTGAATTAGTAAGGCAAGAGCCGGACTCCGCGCTCTTTGCGATTCCTGACGACTATAGACTCGTTAAGGAAACGGTTCAGCAGTCGATCAGCTCCGGTTCGGGGACGCCAGAGAACGGAAGCTTAGGGCCTGGCACACCTAAAGATGGCGTCGCGCGCGCCGGGGTTGGCGGCGTGACGAATCCGAGTTGCCTGTACTGCCCAAATCCCTCCTACAGCGAGGAAGCCCGCGCGGCCAGGGCTTCGGGAACGGTGACTCTAAGTGTTGTGGTTACCGCCGATGGCCGAGTGGAGGGCGCGCAGATTCTCAGGGGGCCTGGCAACGGGTTGGAGCAAAAAGCACTCGAGGCCGTGCAAACCTGGCGCTTTAGGCCCGCCGCCGGCCCAGATGGCAAGCCCGTCGCTTGCCGAGTCGCAATCCAGGTTACGTTTAGGCTCGGCTAATCGCCTCGTTCGCTAAATAGTCTCCAGTACTCGCTCGGGCGGCTACATCAGTTCTTCAACGAATGAGCGGCCTACATCGGCCGGCACGCGCGGATCGAGCTGAACCAGCGGCCCTTCATTTAGGACAGGCTCGGCAGCATGCAGGCTGGGGAGGTCGGTGCGCTGGAAGAACTTGCCGATCGGAATCTCGTCGCCCCAGAGCAGCGATTTCTCCATCGCGGCGGGCCAGTCGGTTGCGTCGTACCCGGCGTCGTCCTCGAGCTTTTTCACGCGCGGCTTGTACCACTGATAGGTATTGTCGTGGTTATAGGTGACGCACGGGCTGAACACATCCAGGAACGAGAAGCCTTTGTGCTCGATTCCCTGCTTGATCAGCTCAGTGAGGTGCTTTTGATCGCCGCTGTATCCACGCGCGACAAATGTAGCACCTGCGGCAAGTGCAAGGGAGATGGGATTGACCGGGGCTTCAATATTGCCGAAAGGCATGCTCTTGGTTTTCATGCCGATCCGGCTTGTGGGAGAAGTCTGGCCGGTGGTAAGGCCGTAAATCTGGTTGTCCATGACGATATAGAGCAGATCGACGTTGCGGCGCATCGTGTGAACAAAGTGGTTGCCGCCGATGCCGAAGCCGTCGCCATCGCCGCCCGTAACCAACACGGTCAAGTCGTGATTGGCAAGCTTCAAACCGGTAGCAACCGCTAGCGCGCGGCCGTGCAGCGTGTGCATGCCATAGGTATTGATGAATCCCGGAAGGTTAGACGAACAGCCAATGCCGCTGATGGCGACCACGTTGTGGTTGGGAATCTGCAACTCAACGAGTGCCTTCTGAATGGCCGCGAGCACGCCGAAATCGCCGCAGCCGGGACACCAGTCGGGATCGACTCGGCCCTTCAAATCCGCCATCGTCAATTGACTCGCGCGCTGTTGTACGCCAGTGGCCATGTGGGTCCCTCCTCAGACCATAATCTCGTGCATCGGAACAGACAGCTTCGTCTTGCCGGCGAGTTGCTCTTTCACGGCTTCCACAATGTGGTGCGGCATGAAGGGCTCGCCATCGTACTTGCGAACGTGCCCATCGGGCACAAAGCTGGTTTCGCTGCGCAGGTAGCGCGCAAACTGCCCGCTGTAATTGTTCTCAACGATGATGGTGTGACGCACGTCCTTAAGGATTTCGAGGATCGCTTCTCCGTGCAGCGGCACGAGCCAGCGAATCTGGAGCTGGTTAGCGGAGATTCCTTCTTCGTTGAGGATCGCGCAAGCTTCCTCAATGACACCTTTGGTTGAACCCCAGCCGATCAGGGTCACATCTGCATCGCGAGGGCCCCAGAGCACAGGCGACGGGACGGCCGCTTCGATGCCAGCGACCTTGCGCATGCGCTTTTCCATCATGGCGCGGCGCTTGATCGGGTTGGTGAATTCATCGCTGATCAACACGCCGTCTTCCATGTGCTCATCCGTGGCGACGGTGTGAACGTGGCCAGGCACGCCGGGAACGGCGCGCGGCGATATTCCGCTTTCAGTGAATTTGTAGCGCTTGTAACCGCCGTTGGTTGCAACCTCGGCCTCTCCGTTTCCATTGGAGCCATTGAAGTTAGTGATGAGCTCTCCACGATCGATGGGCTGGTTGAAATTCAAGTCTTCTGGATCGACGCTGAGCCGGCCTTCAGACAACAGCAGGTCGCAAAGCACAAGTCCGGGACACTGGAACTTGTCGACGAGGTTGAACATTTCAGGAATCAGCGTGAAACAGTCGCCGATGTCCAAAGGAGCCGCGATCGCCCGTGGATAGTCGCCAAAGGCGGCGCCAAGCATCTGCCACAGATCGCCCTGCTCAGTCTTCGTAGGAACTCCCGTGGACGGGCCCGCGCGCTGGCAATCAATGACCACCACTGGCGTTTCAATCATCGCGGACATGCCTAAGCCTTCGCTCATCAGCGCGAAACCGCCGCCCGACGTGGCGCACATTGCGCGAACGCCGGCGTGCGCTGCTCCAATTGCCATGTTGATGACGCCGATCTCATCCTCGACCTGACGTACCATGATTCCGGCCTTGCGCGCGTGCGCCGCCATCCAGTGCAGGACGCCGGTCGAGGGGCTCATTGGATAGGCGCAATAGAATTTCACGCCCGCTGCCGCACCGCCCATGGCCATGGCAGTGTTGCCGCTGAGGATCGCGTAGCGCTTATCGATTTTCGGGAGGGGATTTGGGAAGGCCGTGAAGTGCCCCGCAGCATAATCGTAGCCGGCGCGCGCAACGCCCACGTTTTCAGCGACGACAGCTTCGCCTTTTTTCTTGAACTGCTCGCGCAGGACTTCTTCGAGCGCGGCGAAGCCGATGCCCATCATGTGCAGACCGGCACCGATGGCGAGCGTGTTTTGTGCCACTTTGTTACGCGTGATGTCCGCCAATTCAGAAACCGGGAGCGGGCACATTTGCACGCCGACGGCGGCAGTTCCGGGCTTGATGGTGTCGGCGTTGTAAATGCACGCCGCTCCAGAGGTGAGCAGGTTCAGGTGCCGATCCATCGTGTCTTGATTCAGTGGAATGAGGAGGTCGATGCGGTCACCCATGTTGGTGACCTTTTCCAGGCCCGTGCGGATGGTTAGGAGAGTGTGCCCGCCTCGAATGATGGATTGGTAGGCGTTGTAGGCATTCAGATTCAGACCGCGCCGGCTGAAGATCTTCGCGAAGATGTCGCCTGGTGTGGCTACACCTTGCCCAGCTGCGCCTCCGATACTGATAGCAAAGGTCTGCTGCATCGCACCCTCACTAACTGAGCCGGCCGAACCGCAACGCGTGAGCGCTCCGGCCGGCCTCAAATGTTGGTTTAGTCCGCCTTGGTTTGGTCCGTTAAGGATCTCCTCAGACTGCCGAAATTTGCGTTTCGGGTAGGCAGAGTATACACCCGATGACGCCTCCATCCACTAGGGTTAGATGCAATTCCTAGGGCTTTTCTTTGCTCTGCGGAGGCACAAAGGGGTGTGAACTCTGACCCCTTTGTAGTTCTCTGTGTTAAGAATCCCGCGCTAGCGGCTCGAAGATTCTGCTTCGGCTCGGATATGCGCAAGCACGCGAAAATGGATCCTGTGAATGATGTAGTCCGACCACAAATGCCAATACGCCGACGGCCACATGGCGTTGTGATACCACGTCGTGCCTTCCAGACGCGTGCGGCCACCCGGAAGGGCGGTAAGCGAAAACTGGCCTTTCTCGGAAACGAAGTAGCCCTGCAAATGAGGCGCATCGATGTGTCCGTAGGGGGTTAACTCGTTCAACGGGGCAGGATTCGCGGTCACGCCAAAGCGCAGCAGCCGCGGCTCATCCCACACTTCGATGGGTTCAACAAACGGGCCGGTCGAAAAAATGCAATGCCTCACGGCCCCAACACCATGGCCGGAGATCTCCGCGCGAATTGGATACGCAATTCCCGCGCGAAACAGCAATTCCTTCGGTGCGGGAATTTCTGCGAAGGCCACCACTTGGCTCCAAACTTTTTCTGGCGGGGCGTTCACTTCGATCGATGTTCTCACTTTGTAGACTGGCGGCCACAGAGCCGCGGCACGTTCTACACCAAACAATCCGGGCACCAACAAGACGACAAGGGAAAGCATTGTTGGTGTACGCTTCGGACGCCAATACAGCTCTTGTATCGCGTAACCAATCATCCCGCCGAGCGCCGCCAATCCCAGGGCCAACGGCGCGGCCATCAGCACGCAAATCAATCCCTCCATGGCAATCAAAATCAGTGCAGCGCCGACCAACCCTATGGGCAGTAGCGCCACGAAGAGGGAATCGTCCCAGTCGCGCAACTCGTGATAGCTGTACAGCAACACAGAAAACATTCCTAAACAAAACGGCAACGCCACGAACAGCCCCCAGCCATAGGCGCCAATCACGATAGTTCCCATGAACACGAATCCCAGCCCCAGGACCGCGGTAACCCCAATTGCAAGCAAGGCACTTCCCAACTGGCTGTGCGGGATGAAGCGATCCAGCCCATGCGGGCCAGGCCATGGCGTTCCTTCCAATTCCGGAGAACTATCGTGTGGCGCCAGCGCACAAAGCACCAGAAAGAAAACGAGATTGATGAAGGGAACAAAGAAGAGCACCACCAGCCACACCGGCTGGCCTGCGTCTCGGAGACGTTTCACTGTCATCGTTACGCCGACCCATATGAACGGAATAGAAACAAGCAGCAAGGTGGCGAGGAACTTGATTTCGACAATGGAGAGATGATTCAACCGCGCAGCCTTTCCCAGCGGCGCCCAATAGTTGAATACTTTGAATGCGCTCACCTGCTCTGGGAAAAACGCCGTGGCAATCATGCGGTCGAGAAAATGTTTGATGGCCACGCCACCAATGCCCACCGCGGCATACTCCCCGCGGCTAACTCTCCCATCGCATCGCCATAAGTCTGCAAGGTTCATCGCGATCCCCCGGTGTTAGCTACATTTACGTCACGTATTGCAGCAACGCAGGTCGTGCAAGCGAAATGGTCTGGGATCCGGCAAGCCTTTTTGGATTTGCTCGGGCGTAAAACGCGTGGTCGGAAGCAAATCTGGAGGAAGTGAGTCACAGGGAGGCGATGCTTCGACAATACCTTCGGATAGAATTCTCAATTGCGCGAGCGAGAGCAGCGGAATCTTCATGGTTCGCTCGGCCACCCATGCGATGACTTTTTGGACTGCCAGCGGCGTCGGCAGATAGAGCGGATGTTTATGGATGGCTTCACCCACACGGCGAACAGCGATGCCCAGCATCATCTCTTCGGGCCCGGTTATGCTCACGGTTTTGTTCGAAAGCCGCGCGTCGTGAAAAGAAGCAAGCATCGCGGAAACAAGATCTTCCACGGCAAGCGGGCGAATCGGTTTTTCTTTCATTCCCACAAGTCCGAAAACCGGGAATGTGTAGAGTGCGTGGCTAAGATGATCCAGCATGTGATCGCCGCGCCCATAAATTACGCCAGCCTTGAAAATCGTGTAGTCGAGACCTGAGCCCCGCACAATTTCCTCAGCCGCCCATTTGGACTCGTGGTAGGGCGAGCCGCAATTTGGCCGCGCGCGGAGAAAGCTTAGCAGCACAATCTTTCGCACGCCTGCGAGACGCGCGGCTTCGACCACGTTCTTCGTTCCAACGACGTGAACGTGCTTGTAAGTTTGCGTGCCGATTTCGCGATTGATGCCCGCGCAATGCGCCACGACCTCGCAGGCCGCAAACGCTCTGCAAAGCTCCCCAGGATCGGACAGATCAGAGCTGAAGAAGGACGTTCTGACCAAGTTGTAGATAGATTTGTCGCGCAGATCCTTGCCCCGTGCGATCAAGACGGCTTCATGCCCTCGCTCGACGAGTTCGGGCGCCAAGTGCCGCCCCACGAATCCCGTTCCGCCTGTAATTGCAACACGCATGACATCCTCCTAAACGCGGGCCGCCTTCAGCCAATGCCAGGCGGCCACGCCGAGATAGCTAGCGGAGAGAAAGATGAAGAGCGACGTCAGCAAGATGTGCCCGAGCTGGAAGGAAGTGCCTTTGGGCCAGTCGTCGTGAGAGTAGTATGCAAAATCAACCACGATGCGGAGCAGCCAGTAAAGGCCAATGAAGAATGCCATCGCAAGTGCGGCGCGGTCGCCTCGCATCATGTCCCCGTGCAAGACGAGGGACATCACGCCGAACGCGATGATAGTGAAGACCGCGAAACCGCCGTGGACCCACATCAGCTTGCGATTGAACGCGGTGAGCTTGGCGAGATCCTCTTTCCAGCGCAGCCGATACGGCACCTGGAAGCTTGCAATCAGCACACAGAAATGACCTGCGGCAGCAAGCCACAGCGCCAGGCTGAGCCAATCTTCGACGTTTGTGAGCATGTTCCTATTGCCCTTTCATCCTGCAATCGCGCGCAGGAAAGGAACGACGACTCTCATCACAAACCAGGGATGAAACAAAAAGTAGACTGGTCCTACAGCGATGAACACGGTCCACAGCCGTCCGATTGCACCGCGGCCAAGGCCGAGCAGCTTCCCAGTATCTGAGCGCTCCGCAAGAGTGCCAAGCCCCTGCGTCAGAAAATAGGCTGTCGGCAGCCCGTATCCGGCTCCTACCGGAACGGAGATCACCAGCTCGTGCAGAAGCCCCGAAGCGAGAAATGCGCCGAGCGTTCCGGCCGCGATGCCGAAGCGTTTTTGCAGTGGCTGAAAGGCGAACGTGTGCGAGAGGGCGCGATAGCCCAAGTTCCACCGCTTTCCCCACAATTCGCTGAGCGAGTGCGACGCGAGTGGCCGCTGCATGATGGGCCTTACAGGAATTCCTGTGCGTTGCCACGCCAGCGCAATCAATTGAAATGTCCCAAAGTGGAGGAACAGCACGAGGCCAATCATTCCAGCCCAACCACCGAGGATCGGATGGCCAAAGGAAACAACGCGCGCGCCAACCCAGATCAGCGCAATGCCCGCTGTCGTCTTCGATATTCCTGCAATCCATTGGTTTGGCGGAATCCGCGGCTTCTCTGTGGCGGCATCGAAGAACTCCCGAGCGTCCATGCCAGGCCACAGCAACAAGTAAGCGGCGCTGCGTTTCCAATTCCTTGAGACTTGACCGGCTTCAAAAGCCTGCCGCCACGTCAGCCACTTGCAGCCGGCAAAAATGGTAGCCGTGAGCAACCACATGAAAATCCACGGAAGCAGTTTCGCTCGCAGCGCGAGGATCGTCACAGGTAGAAGAGCGAGTGGTGCCCAGCCAATCCAGCTCGCCAAGCGGTTCTGCACGGGCCCCGCGTCAATGCGCCGCGAAGCCGCTTCGGTAACGGTTGCTTCGCTCACGTTTGCTCCTCTGCTGTCAGCGATCTCCTGCGCAAGAGCGTCCAGCCGACCAGCGAGCACAACCCGAAACCCACAGAGTTGAGAACGCCGTGATAGCGCGCCATTTGCTCGAGATTGACGAAGGCATGGAGCGGGTATTCGCCAACTGCCCATATACCTGCGAGCGCCATTCCCAAAAGCACGCATGCGCTGGCAACAAGCAGCAGGCGTCCGCCAATTCCCCTTGCTTCGGCCAAGCCAATCCGAAAGGTGCTGATGGCAATCCCACATTCACCAATCACCATAAGGCCAACGGCGGCTAGCTTTAGCTTTGGCCCGACTAGAAAAGCTAGGCCGAGCAAACCCGGGCCAAGTACTGCGCAAGACAGCGCAATTCGAAGAAAAAGCGACGTGCGCATCGTTGAAGCGGCTAGCCCCGCCAAGACCGCGGCCATGAATCCCGCATAGTGGAAATGGACCGCTGTTAGCAGCACGATCGGCTCATGAAAGCCGACCGGTTGCAGCGCGAGTCGGGAAGCTGTAAGCCAAAGCGCACCAACAAGTGCGTATCCTTCTCCGACCGCAAAGCAGAATTCCGCGAACGAGGTCAGACGAGCCCGGATGACTCTATCAAGGCCGTCGACTGCAAGAGCTACGGCAGCGACGAGCCACAAGCAAGTCAACGCGCCTGCCACCGGGCCGACCGGCACGAAGAAACTCACAGTAGCAAGCAACGCGGCCGGAAAGAGCGAGTCTCGGATCACGGCGCTCGTTAATCGGCAAAGCCTGCTGAATTCGTTTGCTGCCACAAGGCTCAAGGACAGCGGCACAGTCACCCAGGGAGCAAGAAGAAACAACAGCTCAAAAATGCTGAGTCGAAAACTGTTCAGGATAGTTCCGCTAAGGAGAAGCAGCCAGATCGCGCCGCCAGCAGCAGACATCTTCACTCCGGACGGAAGGAGCGTTTTATCGACGCCCATGGCCGTGACTCACAGTCCCTGGGCGAAGGAGGCTGAGCCGTAGGTCGCGGCGAGGAAGAGCGCGCCCGCCGTGAAGGCGACATCGCCCCAGCGGTTTTCTCTGCGCAGAGTGGAGTCGTAATAAAGGAGCTGGACCGGAGCGCGGAGCAGCCAGAACAGCGCGATCGCAGCGGCGAGGAAGCGGCCAAGACCGTGTCCGCTGGCCAATTCTCCGGCGAAACTGAATGTCATAGCAGCGAAGAGCAGGACAACGCCAACGACATAGACAGAATGCACGACAAAAATTTGACGAATGATCGGCGAGACGCGGGAAAGATTCTCTCGATATTTCAGTTTTCGAGGAAGAAAGAGATTTGCCGACGCGATAGCCACTTGCACGAAACCGGCAATCCACAGGAGTTGTAGCTGTAAGAGTCCACGCATGGTTTCCTCCTTTCGAGCCCGGCGCTTATCTCGAACTAGAGCTTTGTCCTGCTGGGCACTGCGCCGCTGCACATTTCCGCCTTGCCGCAACCCAGCGGTATCCTTTGCGCAAAACGTCCATCATTCCAGGAATCTTCGAAATCCAAACCAGCGGCGTCGCCCACCAGATTTCGCGGGCCAGCTCGACGGCCGCGTCCGCACCGCCGTATCGCTTTCCATCGCTCAGTAGAAACTGCATCTCCTTCATCAAGTCCTCGTGCGACAAACCCAGTAAGTCGGCCACGCGAGGATCCTGCAATGGCGCGAGCGCCATCCCGCGCCTTTCCATGATGGGCGCCAGCCATCGCGCGATCCGCGTGCAAAACTTGCAGTCGGCATCGAAAAACAGCCAGCCGTGCGCGTGCCGCCCCTTCCCGTCCGTGTATTCGCTCACCAGCGAAATCATCCTGCGGCCTTCTTCCTCTCACTCCCCAGCAATGTAATCACCTTGCCCCGCAACTTGATGACGCCTTTCAGCGCGCCCGCCGGCATGTGCATCACTTCTTCAAACAGTCCGGTCATGGCGGTCAGGAATTCCAGCATGTCGGTCAACCGCTCGCGCGTGTACGCGTCGCCCTGCGGATTCGCCTTGATCTCCTGCACGCATTCGTCGAGGACGCGTAGCGTGGGATCGATTTCGCGGCGCTTGCGCTCTTCAGACACGATGCGGAAAATCTCCCAGACGTCCTTGATAGACTCGAAGTGGTCGCGCCGGTCTCCCAATACGTGCACTACGCGCACAATCCGCCAGCCCTGAAGCTCGCGCAGACTGGTGCTGACGTTGGAGCGCGCCACGGCCAGCGTTTCGGCGATTTCCTCCGCCGGCAGGGGCTGCGACGAAAGGAACAGCAGCGCGTGCACCTGCGCCACGGTGCGGTTGATGCCCCAGCGGGTGCCCATTTCGCCCCAATGGAGGATGAATTTCTGGGCCACTGGAGTAAGTGGATTTTGCGTGAGTTTTGTATGTACACTCATTTCTGTTATTTCTCTCTATTCAGAAATTACCAAATACACTGCCCGCTTGTCAAGTCTTTTCTTTTCACTGAAAGTTCGAGCCCCCGGACTTCCCTGCCCCAGCAGAAGAGGGCCCGCTTCGAAGAGCCTCCTTACGCGTGTACCTTCTCTAGTCTCCCGGCCGCTGTCGCCATACATTTAGCGCACTTGACAGGGACAGTTTGCCGTCCTAAGTTCATGCCACGGAAGTCGCGCTTCCTCCTTCCTCGTTCGACGATTTCCGTTTTGGAGGTCCCTCATGCCGATCAGCATCGTTTCACTTTCCCTGGTCGATTCCCCGGTAACGCTCGAAGAAGGCCGCAAGATTCTCGAACGCGACGATTACGTTTGTCAGTATTGCGGCTTGGATGGACGCGCCAGTTTCGAGAACGCCTTGGCTATGCGCGTGGATTTCGTGATTCCGCGAGCCCGCAAAGGAAAGAAGGACCCGGGCAATCTCGTCGCATGCTGCACTCCGTGCAACACCATCAAGGGCACGCGCGTCTACGCCGGCTTCGACGAGGCCAAAGCGTACGTGCTCGCGCGCCGGGAAGAGTTGCGCAAAGCATGGCAAGGCAAGACCGCGCGCCCGGTCGCCAAATCGGCTAACGCATAGCGAGCCGCTGAATTCTGCCGGAACGCCCGCAGCGTGCCTCATCGCGCGCGAAAACAGACAAGTGTCCGAGAAGCGGGCAACAATCCACAAGATGACGGCCAAGTTTTTCGCTCTTGGCTACAGCCTTGCTTCTTGAATCGTGGAAACGAGCTCCGGTATCTCGATACGAATTACCGTTCCCTCCCCGGGACGGCTCTGAATGTCCAAGTGAAAGTCCGTGCCGTAGAGCACGCGCAATCGCTCGCGCACGTTGCTCAGGCCAATTCCTTCGACGTACACGTGAGGCTGCTTCTCTTCGGAGATCCCCACGCCGTTGTCTTCAATCTCGATACTTAGCCACCCTTCGTTGCTGACGGTACGCAATTCGATTTTTCCGCCGCCCAGTTTCGGCGCCAATCCATGTTTCAGACAATTCTCGACAATCGGCTGGAGCAACATACTGGGCACAAACGCTTCGATAGCGGAATCGTCGATGTGCTTCACGATTTCGAGGTTTTCTCTGCCGAAGCGCGCTACTTCGATATCCAGATAGTCGTCGATGAATTGCAACTCCTCGCGCAGGGGCACAAAGGTCTCATGCTTGCGCAGCAATCTACGGAGGATATTGCTCAGCTTCAGAACGACGCCGCGCGCCGAGTCCGGGTCGAAGCGGATGAGCGAGGTGACGGTGTTCAGTGTATTGAAGAGAAAATGCGGATTGATTTGCCGGGAGAGAGCGTCCATGCGCGCCTTCAAAAGAAGCTGCTGGTGGCGCTCGAGGTTCATTTCGTTACGCGTGTTATTCCAGATCTTCAGCGGAGCGGCGACGGACATCAGCGTGGCAATGACGACAAGGGGAAACCACCAGTCCCAGCCCGCGTGAATCGCGAAGAGCCACTTGGGCTTGGTGGCCAGCACCAGCGCCACGCGGCCTACTTCCAGAGCGACGCACGTCATAAGCGGCGCCATTTCCCAGGAGAGTTGCGCGCGCTTCAGCAAGCGCACCGTAGCCTTCGGGATGTTCAAGAATGTAAAGGGACCGAAATTCCAGAGATCTTCTTTGTTGGGAATGGCCTGGCGGATCAATCCCCCCAGTAGGCCGGCCGCGGACGCCGCAGGCATCGCCAGCCATTCGTGGGCCACGAGAGCGGGGATGGTAATGATAGCGCCACCGATCGGCCCGACCACGCGCCCGCCAAGCAGGCCCATCAGGAACGCGCCTTCGAGCGACAAGTCGGCGAAGGAATAGCTCGGGCCGCCAATCAGCCGCAGTGTCACGCCCAAAATAAGCGGTGCCACCATGAAAAGCATCAATTTCAGTTTTTGATCCGGGTCGCGCTGCTCCGTGAATATCACGCGCCGAAAGCTGTTCCACCGGACGAGGAGTGCAGCAACGGAGGACGCTACCGCCACCTTCAACAGCAAGGTAAAGAGAAATTCGCGAAATGTAGTAGCGGAATCCATGGAACGGTCGGTGCCTCAGGTAACGCTAGCCAATCCGCGAAGCGAAGTAAAGCGAGTTGGCGCGTGGCGCAAAGAGGCGGTAACCCAGTTCGCACAACGGTTGCTGCTATACTGGTCGTTTCCCATGAGAGCGAAATCGAAACAAGGCAGGCGCACGAAAACAACGAGCACGGGTGTGCGTAAAGTCGCGCAGGCGGATCTGCCCACGCGCTATGGGCGGTTTACGATTTACGGCTTTGCTGGCCGCGGACCACAAGAGGAAGCGGTGGTCCTGGTTCGCGGAAAACTGACTGGGAAAGCCGCGCCGGTCGTGCGCGTGCATTCGCAATGCCTGACGGGAGACGTGCTGACCTCCTTGCGATGCGATTGCCGGGCGCAACTCGAACTCTCACTGAAGAAGATTGGGCAAGCATCGACAGGAGTGTTGCTTTATCTCCCGCAAGAGGGCCGCGGAATCGGCTTGATGAACAAGCTTCGTGCCTACGAACTGCAGGATGGCGGGATGGACACGGTGGAAGCGAATGAAAAACTGGGCTTCGCGGCAGACGCGCGAGAGTATGACTTTTCCGCGCAAATACTGAAGGCACTTGGAGCGAATCGTATACGCCTGCTCTCGAACAACCCGGAAAAAGTGCGGCAACTGGAAAAAGCGGGGATTCAAGTCGTCGAGCGTATTCCGTGCCAACCGCGAGTCTCGAAGGTTTCGCGCGCCTACCTGAAAACCAAGAAACGCAGAATGGGTCACCTGCTGAAAGGAATCTAAGCCGTATTTCTCACAAAGGAAATAGCGTTTGGTGCGCCGACCCTGTTCAGAGTGTCATTCTGAGCCATCCGATGAGGATGGGTGAAGAATCTCAGGTGATCCATCGAGCGTGAACTTGTGGTTGAGATCCTTCGCTTCGCTCAGGATGACACCGCAGCCCAGGAGAACCTCGCGTCAGGGCGATGAGGCATTCTCTCTAACAATCTTTAGCCGCCGCCAACGAATTGCACAATTTCGTAGCGGTCGCCCGCCTGAATGCTGGTTTTCTGCCAATGGGGGCGGGAAAGAATCTCGAGGTTGCGTTCGATGGCCACGCGGCCGGGATCGAGGCCCATTTCGCGAAGCAAATCCGTGACGGTCGAACCCGCTTGGGCGGCGCGTTCTTCTCCATTCACTGTGATCGTAATCATGGACAACCTTCCTTACGGCGCGGAGGGCACGCGCGGCTTGGCGCGCAATAGGAAGCGCAACTGAGCCCGCGCCTTTCCCTTGGATGCCTCAACAACCAGAGCCGCCTTAGGACTGGCCAATGGCGGCATATCAAACTCGAGCTGCGTGCGACCGACCAAGTTCGTTTCCGAAGAGAACGCAGCAGGCTCCGCAGCGCCCTCCACCCGAGCCATCACTGTGGCACGTTCGACGGGTTTATTCGCTTGATCGTTCACCGCAATTTGCAATGAAGCGTGCTTGCCCGTGAGCCAGGTCTTGGCGTTGAGCAATTCCAAGTGTAGAGAACCCCGGGATGACTCAGCAGGCGGCGCGCCCGGCGTAGCTGGCGCCTTTTCCCCGTTTTCCCCGGGCAGTGGGAGCCTACCCGAACGAATGTCTTCGATAACGCCACGATGCTGCTCCGCCACGCGAAGTCTTAGCGCCTCCTCGCGCGTGGAATTAAGTGGAAGAAGGTCCTGAAAACTATCTGTGCGGCGATGAAGCACGCGGCCGCGAAAATAGACGGTAGTATCGATTTGTGCCTGAGCAGCTCCGCGCTCTTCCGTCTGCACATGATACGTAGTGCCGGCCACGGTGACGTTCGAGTTGTGACCGAATGCCATTTCTTGTCTGCCCTGAGCGCGCAGGATGGACCAGGCGCTGCGTCAAAAATTCCGCCGTATTTGACCGCACGGCGGGTGAATCGATATTATAGCAATTCGCCTATGAACGATTCTGGCTTACACACGTACGCTCCGCTTCTTTTACACCTGCTCATTGCGACTTTGCTTGCTGGCGCCTTGACAGCAGTTTCGGTCCTTGTGGGATGGCGGCGGCCGAGCCGGGCCAAGCAGCAGCCCTACGAATGCGGCATGGAACCCACGGGTGACGCGCGGGAGCCCTTCTCCGTAAAGTTCTACCTCGTGGCGATGGTTTTCATCTTGTTCGACGTGGAAGCCATCTTCCTTTATCCCTGGGCCTACATCTTTCGCGATATGGCAATGAAGCCTGAAACGCGATGGTACGGATTTCTGGAAATGATGGTTTACATCGCCATCCTCTTAGTCGGTTATCTCTATCTTTGGAAAAAAGGCGCGCTGGACTGGCATAAATAGCCGGCGCTTGCGGGATTGGAAATCGTGACGGAGTCTTCCAGCCAAAACGCTAATGCTGTAGCCGAATGTTTGCGTTCCTGGAACGCGAAAGCGGTTGCGGAGGTTGTGGAATTCCGCGGCGAGACCACCATCGTGGTGCCCCGCGAGCTGTTGCGCGTCGCAGCAGAGCGCTGCCGTAGTGACGCCAACCTTCAATTCAACCTCCTGACGGACGCTACGTGCCTGGACCGCTATCCGATCGAGCCCCGCTTTGAATTGAACTACCATCTGGTTTCTATTCCGCGGCGCACCAAAGTTCGCTTGCGCGTCAACCTGAGCGGTGATGATCCCGTATTGGATTCAATCGTGACCGTTTGGCCCGGCGCGAACTGGCTCGAGCGTGAGATTTTCGATCTGTTTGGGATTCGCTTCTCAGGACATCCCGATTTGCGCCGAATCTTGCTCCCTGAGGATTGGGAGGGCTATCCACTGCGCCGAGACTATCCGGTGGAAGGCTTCCGCGACGTGCCCAGCGCCGGCGAGCTCTTCCGGAAGAGCAGCATTTTATGACCACCGTCGAAACCGCAACCGGCGCAGCAAAGACCATGGTCCTCAACATGGGACCGCAGCATCCTTCCACCCACGGCGTGCTGCGCATCTTGCTGGAGTTGGATGGCGAAACGGTGGTGAAGGCAGTTCCAGACATCGGCTACCTGCACACGGGCATCGAAAAATCCTGCGAAGACAAGACCTATTCGCAAGCTATCACGCTGACGGACCGAATCGATTACCTCAATCCACTGGGCAACAACCTGGTGTATTGCATGGCCGTGGAAGAGCTGCTGGGCTTGGAAGTGCCGAAACGCGCCCAGTATATCCGTGTGATGATGGTCGAGCTGCAGCGGATTTCCTCACATTTAGTGTGGCTCGGAACCCACGCCATCGACCTTGGCGCGATGTCAGTTTTTCTCTATTGTTTCCGCGAACGCGAAGAAATATTGAAAATCTTCGAAATGTTTGCCGGTCAGCGCATGATGACCAGCTACATTCGAATCGGCGGCGTGGCGCTCGATCCGCCCGCGGGGTGGCGGCAGGCGGTGGAGAAGTTTCTACAAATGATGCCGAGCCGCGTCGATGAATATGAAACGTTGCTGACCGAAAATCGCATTTGGATCGGGCGCACCAAAGGAGTTGGTTATATTTCGCCGGAAGACGCGATTGCGCTCAGCATGACTGGTCCGACGCTGCGCGCCGGCGGCGTTGCCTACGACAACCGCAAGGTGTTCCCCTATTCGAGTTACGACGAATTCGATTTCAACGTACCGACGCGCACCGAATCGGATTGTTACGCGCGATACCTGGTCCGCGTCGCGGAGATGCGCGAGAGCCTGAAAATCGTTCGCCAGGCCATGGATAAGATCAAAGACGAAGGGCCGATCAAGGCCGAGGCGCCCGGGATCATCCCGCCTCAGCGCGAGAAAATGAAAACGGAGATGGAAGCGCTCATCTACCACTTCAAAATTTTCACCGAAGGTTTTTCGCCGCCGCCGGGCGAAGCCTTTGCAACCGTCGAATCGCCACGCGGCGAGCTGGGGTGTTTCGTGGCCAGCGACGGCTCCCCGAAGCCGCTTCGCGTGCATTTCCGCTCGCCCTCGTTCATCAATTTGCAAGCGCTGCCCAAGCTCATCGAGGGCCAATTGATTGCCGATGTGATTGCGTGCATCGGCACCATCGACATCGTGCTCGGAGAAGTTGACAGGTAACCATGGAACTTTCGCCTCAACTCTCCGCGAAATTCGAGAAGCTGCAAACCAGCTACCCGGTAAAGCGTAGTGCGCTGATCCCCATGCTGATGTACGCCCAGGACGAATACGGCCACGTCAGCGATGAAATGATCGCGGAGATTGGGGGCCGTCTCGACCTGAACAACGTGCAAATCGAGGAAACACTCGCGTATTACTCGATGCTGCGCCGCAAGCCCATGGGCAAGTATCACGTGCAGATCTGCACCAACGTGGCCTGCATGCTCAAGGGCGGCTACGACGTTCTGGAGCGCGCGAAAAAGCGGCTCGAGGTCGGCCATAAAGAAACCACGCAGGACGGCGTTTTTTCGCTCGAAGAAGTCGAATGCATCGGCGCTTGCACCGGCGCCCCAGCCATGCAAGTGAATTATGACTTCTATGAAAACCTGACCCCGCTGAAGTTCGACCGCATCATTGAAGACCTGGACGCCGGAAGGCGCCCCGAGCCCGAGCCGGTTATCTCCGGCGCGCTACATGAAAGGCATGCGCTCGAAACGCCTCTCATCAGCCGGCGATGGGGCATGAAGGACTCGCACAAGCTCGACGTTTACGTGATGCAGGTTGGTTATAAGGCCCTGGAAAAAGCGCTAAAGGAAATGACGCCCGAGTCCATCATCGAAGAAGTGAAGAAATCGAATCTGCGCGGACGCGGCGGCGCGGGTTTTCCAACGGGAATGAAGTGGTCGTTCGTGCCAAAGGATTCGCCGAAAGCGAAATACGTCATTTGCAACGCCGACGAATCCGAGCCGGGAACCTGCAAAGACCGGCCGTTGATGGAAATGGACCCGCACCAGTTGATTGAAGGCATGGTGATCGCGGGCCGCGCGATCCACTCCCATCAGGGCTTCATTTATATTCGCGGTGAATACCGCTATGTACTGGACATTGTGGATGCGGCCATCGCGGAGGCTTACGCCGCCGGTTATTTGGGGAAAAATATTCTAGGGTCGGGATTTGACTTTGATTTGCTGATTCACACCGGCGCAGGCGCTTATGAGTGTGGTGAAGAATCTGCGCTGATGGAATCGCTCGAAGGCAAGCGCGGCTACCCGCGTATCAAGCCGCCGTTTCCCGCAGTTGTAGGACTGTATGGCTGCCCCACGATCATCAACAACGTGGAAACGCTCAGCGCCGTACCGTCCATCATCCGCGAAGGCGGCGAAGCTTACGCTAACCGTGGAACGCCAAAAAATGGCGGCACGCGCATGCTTTGCGTAGCAGGACATGTCGAGAAGCCCGGCATTTACGAAGTGCCGCTCGGAATGAACATGAAAAAGTTCATTTATGAAGTGGCGGGCGGAATTGCTGACGGGAAAAAGCTAAAAGCCGTGATTCCCGGCGGAAGCTCCTGCCCATTGCTGACCGCCGATGAGATTGACATTCCGATGGACTACGACTCGCTCGCCAAGGCCGGCTCGATGCTCGGCTCCGGCGGGATGGTGGTCATGGACGAAGACACCTGCATGGTGGATATGGCGCGGCGCATCATGCACTTCTACGCGCACGAATCCTGCGGGTGGTGCATCCCGTGCCGCGAGGGAACCACGTGGCTGCGCAAGACGCTCGAGCGCTTTCATGCCGGACTCGGCCGCATGGAAGACATCGACCTGATCGCCGACCTGGCGAAAAACATGCTCGGACGCACCTTCTGCCCGCTTGGAGATGCCGCCGCGATGCCGACGATCAGCATCATGAAAAAATGGCGAGGCGAGTTCGAAGATCATTTGCGCGGACGTTGCGCCTACAAGTCCGCTGGAGCGGTCGTCGGCGCAAGATAGCTGAAATGTGGTACAAAGAGGCGCGCGTCAGGAATTCATGCCAGACCAGAAAGTTATCAAGCTGAAGATCAACGATCGCGAAGTGCAGGTGCAGCCTGGCACGCTGGTCATTGAAGCGACGCGGCGGCTGGGGACCGAAGTGCCTTCCTTCTGCTATTACCCTGGGCTTTCGCTCCAAGCAGCGTGCCGGATGTGCTTGGTCGAAGTCGAGAAAGCTCCAAAGCTGCAGACCGCCTGCACGCTGGTCGCCACCGAGGGCATGATCGTGCGAACCGACACCGAGCAAGTCCGCCAGGCCCGCAAATATATGCTCGAGTTTCTGCTGACCAATCACCCGCTCGATTGCCCGGTCTGCGACAAAGGCGGCGAGTGCGAGCTCCAGGACATGGTCTTCCGCTACGGCGCTGATTCCAGCCGCTTCGTCGAAGAGAAAATTCACCGCCCCGAGGAAAAGTGGTCGGAACTGGTCTACTACGATGCTCCGCGCTGCATTCTGTGTTTCCGCTGCGTGCGGGTCTGCGACGAAGGTATGGACGTGAAAGCGCTCGGGGTCGGCATGCGTGGCGCGAACAGCGTCATCATCCCGAACCGTGGCGACCATCTCGAATGCGAAGAATGCGGCATGTGCATCGACATTTGCCCGGTCGGCGCGCTCACCAGCGGCACATATCGCTACAAAACGCGGCCCTGGGAAATGCAATATGTCTCCACCGTGTGCGCGCACTGCTCGAACGGATGCAAGACCACGCTGAGCGTGCGCAATCACGAAATCCTGCGCTCGAACAACCGCGACCTCAGCGGCATCAACAAGGATTTTCTCTGCGTGAAGGGCCGCTTCGGATTTGATTTCACGAATCATCCGGAACGCATTCGCCAGCCGCTCTTGCGCCAAGGCGACAAGCTCCTCCCCGTTTCCTGGGAAGAAGCTGCCCAAGAGGCCGCAACCAAGCTCAAAGCTGCCTACGACGCGGGCGGCAAGGATGCCATCGGCTTCATCGGTTCGAATCGCACTTCGAATGAAGAGAATTACCTGCTGCAGCGCCTTGCGCGCGCGACGTTTGGAACCAACAACGTCGACCATCATCGCACTGCCGATTACGCGGGGCTGGTCAGCGCTCTAGGCGATCGCTCGTCCGATTCCTTGCTGACCATGGAGCAGTTGTATCACGCGAAGGCCGTGCTCGTGATCGGCAACGATCCCACGAACCAAAACCCGCTGGTAGCCTGGCAGATTCGCAGCGGCATCCGGCACTTTGGCGCGAAACTGTTCCTTATTAATTCGAACGACACCAAACTGAAACGCAAAGCCAGGCAGTTTGTGAAGGTTGCTCCCGGCGACGAAGCCGTCGTATTGAAATGGCTGGCGCACGAGGAAACGCAGCTCGCAACTGACCTCGTCGAGCAACTCATTCAACTGAAGGCCGCGCTCGAAGCGGAAAGCGACGTCGCAATTGTCTTCGGAGCAGAAGTTACCGGGGCAGCCATCGCTGCTCTTGTCGCTTTAGGTTCGAGGTTGCCCGGCCTCACGCGGTACATGGCGCTCGGTGATTACGCCAATTCACGCGGCGCAGCAGACATGGGACTGCTACCAGACCGCCTTCCCGGCTACGCCTACGTGGACGATGCAAGTGCCCGCGAAAAGTTCGAACAGCTCTGGGGCGGCGTAATTTCTTCTAGCGCGGGCTTCGCGGCTCCGCAGATGATGGATGCCGCACAATCCGGAAAATTGAAGGCCCTTTACGTCGTTGGCGCAAACCCCTTCGTCCATTTCGGCAAGCCCGCCACTGGACGCGGAAAACTCGATCTCCTCGTCGTTCAGGAATTGTTCTTGACCGAAACGGCAAGGCTGGCCGACATCGTGTTTCCCGCAACTTCCGCATACGAAAAAGACGGCACCGTCACAAACACGTCGGGCGAAATTCAACTTCTGCGCAAAGGCGCCGAAATCATGGGCCCGCGCAGCGACTTCGATTTACTGCGCATTCTCTCGCACCAACTCGAGAAGCTCGGTCTTGGCAAAGCGTTTCATTACAAAACGCCCGGTGCAGTCTTCGAAGAAATTCGCAAGGCCGTGCCTGCATACGACGTCCCGCTTGCGGGTTTGCTCACCGGTGGAGCGGAAGCTACGCGCGTGCAATTCGCGCGCAACGGTTACGCGCCCAACGACGTTCCGACCGGCCTGATTCGCTCCGCGAACGACACGCTTTTCACCAGCGGCACCCTCACCCGCTTTTGCACCATGATGGAATCTTTGCCGGAGGCGGAATCCTAGCCGTGCGCGCGATCATATCCGCGAACGTCGGGCTGCTCATCACGGTCGTCAAGATCGCGCTGCTGCTGTTCATCGTGCTCACAGTAAACGCGTATCTCACGTGGTTCGAACGCAAAGTCGTCGCGCATATCCAATCACGCTGGGGGCCACATCGGGTTGGCCCACACGGCTTGCTCCAGCCGCTCGCCGATGGCGTCAAGTTTTTGTTCAAGGAAGACCCCACTCCCGCTGGTGCGGATAAATTTGTGTACTTCCTGGCGCCCTCGTTGGCGCTCGCGCTGTCGCTGACCTCGATCGCTATTATCCCGTTTGGGCCGCAGCCACTTCGCGTGTTCGGCCGCGACATTTATCTCGGCATTGCGCCGCCGGACTTGAACATTGGAATTCTCGCGCTGTTCGCGATTACCGCGCTTGGTGTTTACGGCGTGGCACTTGCGGGCTGGTCCTCGAACAGCAAGTATCCTCTGTTCGGAGGCTTGAGGAGTTCCGCGCAGATGGTCAGTTATGAGCTGGCGCTGACCATGTCCGTTGTTGGCGTGCTGCTAATGGCCGGCAGCTTCAATTTGCGCGACATTATCAACGCCCAGGCGCGCCACCCCCAATTGGGCATCTTCGGCTGGAACGTCTGGCCACAAATTCTGGGCTTCCTCTGTTTCTTCATTGCGGCCGTCGCAGAAACAAATCGCGTTCCGTTCGATCTTCCCGAAGCGGAGCAGGAGCTAGTCGGTGGCTTCCATACCGAATACGCGAGCTTCAAATTTGCGATGTTTTTCATCGCCGAATACACAAGCATGATCACCGTTTCGTGCCTGTGCGCCATTATGTTTTTCGGCGGCTGGCTCTCTCCCTTCCCCGCTTCGTGGACGCTGACGCATTACCTGCCCTCGGTGATCCTGATTCCCTTTGGTTTGTGGGTCATCATGGACGGCGTCCGCTACGAAACAGTTTTCGGACGGCTCGTCTTGCCCGCCGTAGGCTTCGTGATCGCCGCGCTCGGCCTAGCGTTCGTCGTCTTGCCCTCGGTCAACGAGTTCATCCAGGGACCGTTCTGGCTGCTGTCGAAGATTCTGCTCTTCCTGTTCGTTTACGTCTGGATGCGCGGCACGCTGCCTCGTTTCCGCTACGACCAGTTGATGGCCTTTGGCTGGAAACTATTGCTTCCCGTTTCCATTTTGAACGTGATCGTAACGAGCTTCGTAATTCTGGCGAAAATGCAGTGGGGCGTTAAATGACCGCGCCGCTCATCGTTTTCTTCGTGCTCGCAGCGCTCGCCGTAATCGGCGCGATCAGTCTGATTCTGCAAAAGCACCCGATCCACAGCGCGCTCTCGCTGATCGTGGTCATGGTCGCCCTGGCGGGACTCTATTTGCTGATGGGCGCGGAGTTTGTCGCTGCTGCGCAGATTATCGTTTACGGCGGCGCGATCATGGTGCTCTTTGTCTTCGTCATTATGCTGCTCAACGCCGGGGTGGAGGAGCACACCAGCATTTCCAAAATTGCGGGAGCGCCAGGGCTGCTGCTGGTGGTGGCGCTTGCTGGATTTGTGGCCGCGACGCTTGCAAAGTCCGGCGCAAGCGTGCAAGCCGCCGCGCAAACCGGTGCGCTGTCTTCAACCAAGGGAATTTCGGAAATGGTCTTCAAAGATTTCGTTTACCCGTTTGAACTAACGTCATTCCTGATCCTCGTGGCGATTCTCGGAGCAACCGTTCTGGCGCAGCGGGAGAAAAGCTGAGATGGTCCCGACAAATTACTACGTGATTCTGAGCGCCGTCCTTTTCGGCCTCGGCGTCTTCGCGTTTATTTTCAAGCGCAACGTCATCACGATTTTCATGTCCATTGAGTTGATGCTCAATGCGGTGAATCTGGCTTTTGTCGCGTTCAGTCAAGCGCTTGGCAAGCTTGATGGACAGGTTTTTGTTCTATTTGTGATCGTGGTTGCAGCAGCAGAAGCCGCCGTAGGTCTGGGAATCATCATTCTGATTGCGCGCAACCGCCAAACGCTCAACGTCGAGCGCGTTGACTTGCTAAAGCTTTAGATTATGACTGCCAAACTAACATATGGCGTGTCCACTGAAAGCCTGTCATTTCGAGCCGAGCAAGCCGGCTTTTTCTTGTCACTTCGCTCCCTCAAAGTGGCCGGCTTGCGTAGCGAGAAATCTCTCTTCGATTGCAGACTTACTGGCCAAATTCGGAGCCGAGCGACTCGGCCATGATCATCCTCGATCATCTCTGGATCATTCCCCTGCTGCCGCTGCTCGGCTCGGCCATCAACGGTCTCTTCGGCGCGAAGTGGCCGAACAAGTACGTGACCAGCGTGGCCATCAGCTCCACGGGCCTTTCGTTTCTCGCCGCACTCGAAGCCGTGCGCGAGTTCTTTCAGCTTTCGCCTGAGCAAATTCCCTGGGTCAAACCGTATTTCACATGGATTACCGCGGGAAATTTCCGCGCCGGCTTCGATTTGCAAATGGACCAGCTCACCGTCGTCATGCTCCTGGTCGTGACCGGCGTGGGCTGGCTCATCCACATTTACGCCACTGGCTACATGGCCCATGAAGGCGGCTACTACCGCTTCTTCTCTTACCTGAATCTATTCATGTTCTTCATGCTGATTCTGGTGCTGGCAGCGAATTACGTGCTGCTGTTCGTGGGCTGGGAAGGCGTGGGACTGTCGAGCTATCTGCTCATCGGTTTCTACTTCGTGAAAAAATCCGCGTCTGACGCCGGCAAAAAGGCATTCATCGTCAACCGCATTGGTGACTTCGGCTTCATGCTCGGCATGTTTCTTCTGTTCCGCGCCTTTCACACGCTAGACTTCCAAGCGATTTTCACGAGTCCGAAACTTTTGGGCTGGGCCAGGGAACCTTCGGGCGCTTTCGGCACGTTTACTGTCGCCTCCCTCCTTCTCTTCATGGGCGCCACCGGAAAGTCTGCTCAGCTTCCTCTCTACGTCTGGCTGCCCGACGCCATGGAAGGCCCCACGCCCGTCAGCGCGTTGATTCACGCCGCAACTATGGTCACTGCTGGCGTTTACGTCGTCGCGCGCTCCCACATTCTCTTTCTGCACTCGGAAACCGCGCTCGTCGTCGTCGCCATCGTCGGCTGCGCCACTGCGTTCTTCGCGGCGACGATCGGCCTGGTTCAGACCGACATTAAGCGCGTTCTCGCATATTCCACTGTCAGCCAGCTAGGCTACATGTTTCTCGCCTGCGGCGTTGGCGCATTTACGGCGGGCATCTTTCATCTGATGACGCACGCGTTCTTCAAGGCGCTCCTCTTCCTGGCCGCCGGCTCTGTGATTCACGCCATGGGTGGCGAGCAGGACATGCGCAACATGGGTGGCCTCAGCAAGAGAATTCGCTGGACTTACGGAACCATGCTGACAGCAACGCTAGCCATCGCGGGCATTCCGCTTTTCGCCGGCTTCTTTTCGAAGGACGCGATTCTGTTCGCCGCGTTCCAAAGCGCAGCAGGGGGCCGCATCCTTTACGCCTTCGGTTTGGTTACTGCCCTTCTCACGGCTTTCTACATGTTCCGACTGATCTTCCTCACCTTCAGCGGAACGCCGCGCTACGACGAGCACAAAGTCCACGTACATGAATCGCCGTGGAGCATGCTTGGTCCCCTCGTCGTCCTGGCAATTTTTTCCGTGATCGGCGGCTGGTTCGCGCTGCCCGCTTTCTTCCAAGGGCCGGACTACTTTGCGAATTTCCTCGCGCCAATTTTTGCTGGACACGAATCCGTGGATGCAGCCGCCGAATCCGCAACGCATCAGCTCGAATTAATTCTCGCCGGAGTCGCTGTAGCCGCCGCCTTGATTGGCCTTGGAGTCGCGTACTGGCTATACGTCAAGCAACCGAAGAAGGCTGATGATCTCGCGAAGTCCATGAGACCGGCGTATACGACACTGCTCAACAAGTATTACGTGGACGAGCTGTACGCGTTCCTCGTCGTCCGGCCGCTGCTGTGGCTCTCCACGAACGTGTTTTGGAAAGCAGCGGACGTTGCCGGTATCGATGGCACGGTCAATGGAATTGCGCACGGCACAACCGCTATTGGCGATGGCGTGCGCCATTCCCAATCCGGAAATACGCGCAGCTACGCCGTATGGGTGGTGGTCGGCGCGATCGTGGTGCTCGCCGTCATCTTTTTCTGGCCGGGCGCCAGCAAAACTGCTGTCGGGATGGTGCGCTGATGCTGCATGGCGGCCATTTGCTTTCGGTGCTCATCTTTTTTCCTGCTGTCGGAGCGGCGGCTCTGATGGTGTTGCGTGGAGACGATCACAAGTTCATTCGCGCCATCGCCCTCGTGGCCTCCATCGCTGAATTTCTTTTTTCGCTTGTAATGCTCAACGGTGTAGCCGTCGACACGTCTGGCTATCAGCTCGAAGAATTCGCAAAGTGGATCAGCGCGCCTCCAATTCATTACCACGTCGGCGTCGATGGGATCAGTATGTTCCTGGTCTTGCTGACGACTTTCCTGACGCCGATTTCGATTCTGGCGTCATGGCAGAGCATCCAGCATCGCGTGAAAGAATTCTTCGTGATGCTGCTGATGCTCGAAGTCGGCGTCGTCGGCGTTTTCCTCTCGCTCGATCTTTTTCTCTTCTTCCTTTTCTGGGAATTGATGCTGATTCCGATGGCCTTTCTGATTGGCATCTGGGGCCACGAGCGCCGCGTCTACGCTGCGGTCAAATTCGTCCTCTACACGATGGCCGGCTCGATCTTGATGCTCGTCGGGATCATCTGGCTCTACAACGCCACGGGCACGTTTGATTTGCCCGCGATTCAACAAATGCTAGCGAGTGGCACAGTCACGCTGGAACCGCCCACGGAAATGCTGCTGTTCCTCGCTTTCTTCTTCGCCTTCGCCATCAAAGTGCCGCTCTTTCCATTGCACACCTGGCTGCCGGACGCGCACGTGGAAGCTCCAACAGCCGGTTCCGTAATGCTTGCGGGCGTGCTGCTGAAGCTTGGCACCTACGGCATGATTCGCTTCTGCCTGCCGCTGTTTCCCGATGCTTCGCGCCGCGCCGCGCGCTGGGTCGCAGCGCTGGCGATCATCGGAATCATTTACGGCGCGCTCGTTTCGATGGTGCAGCCCAACCTGAAAAAGCTCGTCGCGTATTCTTCGGTCAGCCACCTCGGCTTCGTCGTACTCGGCATCTTTGCGTTTCACAACATTTCCATGCAGGGAGCGGTGTACCAAATGCTGGCGCACGGAATTTCCACCGGCGCGCTGTTTTTGCTCGTGGGCATGCTCTACGACCGGCGGCACACTTTTGAACTCAGCGAATTTGGCGGGCTTTCGACGCCGATGCCGAAGCTCGCGGCCTTTTTTCTCTTTGTGGCGCTCTCTTCCCTAGGTCTGCCGATGCTCAACGGATTCGTCGGCGAATTTCTGATCTTGCTGGGCACGTACCAGCGTCACTGGGGCTGGGCAGCATGGGCGGCGCTCGGCGTGATCCTTTCCGCATGCTACCTGCTGTGGTCCTACCAGCGAGTCTTCTTCGGCGAAATCACAGTGGAGAAGAACCGCGCGCTACCGGATGCGTCCACCCGCGAAAAATGGATTCTCGCAACGATGGCCATCGTGACTCTATGGATGGGCATTGGCTCGACGTTCATCACGCGGCGCACGGCCACGGCGACGCAAACCGTGATCGATCAGGTGGAACCGCAGCGGGCCTACGAAGCTGCAGTTCCTCCTAGATCAAACCCACAACAAGAAAGTGCTTCGCCGCGCGCCACTGCAACAATCAAAGTGGAAAGATTGGGAATCCGCTAGATGCTGCCTCGACTCATCGACATTCATCGCGTGCTGCCGGAGCTAATCTGGTGCGGCTTTGGCGTGCTGGTGATGTTCTTGCAGCCATTCGTGCGCAGCCGGCAATTCTTCACGTTAGTTGCGCTGCTTGGTTCGTTGGCAGGAACGGTAGCCGCAGTCACGGCGGCAATGCACGGCGGAACAGGTTTCGGCGGTTTGGTGGAGTCGGATTCGTTCAGCTTCTTTTTTCGGCTGCTGGTAGGAACCGTTTCGTTCCTAGTGGTGCTTTCGGCCGAGCCGTATCTGGATCGCGAGCGCCTGCCCATCGCTGAATTCTATGCTCTGCTCTTCTTTGCGACCGCCGGAATGGGCGTGCTCGCTTCGGCGCAGGAACTGCTCACGGCGTTCATTGGCCTGGAGATGAGCTCGATTTCGAGCTATGTGCTCGCGGGCTACCGCCGCGATTCGCTGAAGTCCAGCGAATCGGCGATGAAATATTTTTTGCTCGGCTCGTTCGCCACGGCATTTTTCCTGTACGGCATCGCGCTGGTGTATGGCGCGACAGGCACGACACAGCTCGACAAAATGGCAGGCGCCGACGCGGAGAGCGCGCTTTTGAAATTGGGCCTGGCGATGATTCTGATCGGGCTGGGCTTCAAGGTTGCGGCCGCTCCGTTCCAGGTATGGACCCCCGACGTGTACGAAGGCGCGCCAACACCCGTCACAGCGCTTTTCTCCGCGGGACCGAAGGCCGCGGCATTTGCACTGCTGCTGCGCATTTTCGCCACCGTGCCCGCGGCCACTCATTACTGGTTCTGGGCTTTCTGGCTGCTTGCGGCTCTAACGATGTTCGCCGGCAACCTCGGCGCGCTGGTGCAAGCGAACATCAAGCGTCTGTTGGCGTATAGCTCGATCGCCCACGCAGGATACATTCTTGTTGCGTTCGCAGCCGTCACGTCCATGGCGCAAGGCGGTCCCGCGGAAGCAGCCCCGGCATACGCGGCGGTGCTTTTCTATTTGCTGAGCTACGCGCTGGTGAAACTCGGGGCGTTCACCATCGTTTCGCAGCTCGGCGGCGCGGGTGAAAAGAATCTTTCGCTCGACGATTATGCCGGGCTTTCGCAACGCCAGCCGTTTGTTGCCGCTATGCTGAGCGTATATTTGCTTTCACTGCTCGGGCTTCCGGTGACCGCGGGCTTCTTCGGCAAGTTCTATATTTTCAAGGCGGCGGTGAATTCGCACTTGATTTCCCTGGCCGTGTTGATGGCCATCAACAGCGTGATTGGCGCTTACTACTATTTGCGCGTGATCGTGGTGATGTACATGCGCGAGCCGAGTGCAGAAGCTGCGGCGCTCGGCCCGGTGCAATTCCCTGTTGGCGTGAATGCAGTTCTTCTCATCACCTTTGTGGGCACAATTTTGTTTGGCGTGTACCCCAACCCCGTCATCAATTTCATCCTCCGACCGAACCTCCTCGGGCACTAAGCTCGCACGGATCGGCTCTCCGTAAACGCTGTTCAAGTAATACTTCCAATAGAAAATGAAAACGGCCCGGAGGCATCCTGCCTCCGGGGCCATCCGATTCAAGGTGCTGTTCGAACTAGAATTTGAAGTAGAGGAGGATTCCTAAAACGAACGTAAACAGTGAAAGGGTCTCGACAAAGACCAACCCTAAAAGCATGGCAGGCCGAATGTTGCCGGCGGCGCCAGGATTACGCGCTATCGCCTCACAGGCAGCGGACGCAATCCGCCCCTGCCCGAGTGCACCGCCAAATGCGGCGATGGCCAGTCCGAAGCCGACTGCCAAGGCAAGCGTGGTGGTGTTCACTGGCGCCTTTTCTGCCGCGGCACCCTGTGCAAACGCGGATGGTGCCAAGGTTATAGCAAGAACGAGAACAACAAACAGAACTGCGGTTTTCTTCATAACTTCCTCCTCATGAGATTGCCGTCAGGAGGTGGTTCCCGGACACCGTACAGCCGGGCTCACACTGTCGGCGAAAACCCTTTTCGGTCCACTAGTGCTCGTCTGCCGTAGCCATTCCAATGTAAACCGACGGCAAAATCGTAAAGACGTACGACTGAACAATCGAAACAAAAATGTGCAAGGCGATGAATGCGATCGGCAGAAGCGCAGGAAACACGCCAAAAATCAGGCCGAGCACAGGGTTCTTGCTCCAACCCCAAGCTGCGGGGCCAGCCAGCAGACCGAGAAAAATTCCATAAATCATATCGCTGGCAAAGATGTTGGCCCATAGACGCACGGTGAGCGAAAGAAGCCGCGCAGTCGTGCTGATAATTTCCACAGGAAAGAGGAGAATGGCCAGCACCCAATCCCAAAATCTTCGGGGCGAACCGGCAAATGTAAGCAAATAATGAATGACACCGTGGTGCCGGAGACCTTGCCAGTTAAAGTACGCGAACGTGAGTATCGCGCAGGCAAGCGGAACGCTTACGTTGCTCGTCGGCGAGGAAAAAAATGGGAAAACGCCAAGAAGGTTGCCAAGCAAGATAAAAATCGAAATCGCACCGACGAACGCGATGTGGTGCAGAGCATGAAGTCCACTGTTTTCCTCGAGCAGGTCCTTGATACCGATGCCCAATGGATTAGTCAAGATCATCTCAGCGACCTGTTGCGTCGCGCCAGGTCTTTCAGCCGAGAGGCGAGAGCGAAGGAAAAGTGCGATGAGCGTTCCAAGCAATAGCACGACCACACCCATGACAACATGTTGCGGAATTGGAAGTTCCGGATTGCTAGGAGTAATGCGCAGGGTGTGAAGCAACGACAGTACTAGTGGACCCAGGAGATGATTGACGAACCTAGTGATGCCTGATATGTGTTCTTCCATTCTTTAGCCCGCAGGTCGCAAGACTTCCCACACACTGGCAGCAATCGTGGCAGTTGCTAACGCGCACATACCTACAACCATGCTTCCAAGGGGAACGTGTAGATAAATAAAAATAACATAGACGGTGATGCCCATCAACCCGTAGCGAAAGAGCGCTGCAAGGTAGGTTCTCAGGGGAACTTTAGGCTTTTCGCGGCCTTCCTGGGCTGCGGAAGCCACCACCACGGCATCTAAGGCACGCTTTAGCCAGCGGAAGTTGAGCCAGGCGAGGATCGTGCCAATCGCCAGACCGAGGCCCCAAGGGCGGTCACGAAGCAGCGCAACCGCCAAAGCTGCGGCGAAGCCTAAAACCAGGGTCAGCCAGGAAATGCGCCGCTCGGTCTTTTCGCCCACGAGCGAATGAGCCACGTTAGTTTCCGTCGCCGCTTGGCAACCGGCGCAAGACTTCCCGGATACCAGCAAAAAAGCCGACTGCACCAAAGAGGATCATGAGCCAAGGCTTGGAGTGAAGCCGACGGTCGAGGAAATAGCCCAGAGTTCCACCAAGAATGATAGCGCCCACGAAAGTAAACGGCAGCTCCAGTGCAAGGGCCGGAGTGGAGGTAAAATCTCCTGTTTTTTTCTCTGCGGGCCGCGTGGATGGGCTTTCGTCGGGTTTATCTTCCGAAGGCATAG
>CAZGBQ010000006.1:27211-54297 GCA_964524045.1 uncultured Acidobacteriaceae bacterium | reverse complement strand
TTCGAGTAGCGCGCCATCGTAGCTCGCCACGCGCCGGATCATGTGCGGATCGATTCGTATGCCGTCGTTTGGAAACACGGTGAACGCCGAAACATGCTCCTCGAGCTTCATGTCCGCCGCTCCCAGGGCCAAGGGCAAATAGGGCGGTAACGGAGTGGAAATCCCGAAGCGCCGCGTTACGTCCACAACAGTGTTGATGCCGATTTTTTCCGCAAGTTTCACCGCCGGAACATTGCGTGAGCCAGCCAGAGCGCGCCGCAAGGTGATGGTGCCCTCAAACTTTTCGTCGTAATTGTGCGGTGAGTACGGCTGTCCGCCACTGATGGTTGTGAACGGCAAGTCTACGATGGTGTCGAAGGGTGTCGACCCTTTTTCCAGCGCATCCGCGTAGACATACACCTTGAACGAGCTGCCCACCTGCCGAACTGCTTGCGTGGCGCGGTTGAACTTCGAATCTTCGAAGCTATAGCCGCCAACCATCGCTTTGATTTCGCCAGTGGGATTGTCGATAGCCAGCAGCGCGCCCTGCGGACCGGGCTGCTGTTCGAGCTGGACGCGCGCGGTGTTGCCGCGCAGCTCCTGAATCGAGAATTGCGCGAGGTCGCCGACCTTGAGTAGCTCTGTGGGTTTCTTGCGGCCGGTCCAGGCAAAATCCGCGGGGGAGAGAATCGCGCGATAGGAACCTATCTTAACGACCGCGTCCTTATCGGTCACCGTAAGCACAAGTCCAGTGACGTAGTTTCCTTTGTCGATCGCGTGGCGCCAATCTTCGTCCTCGTAACTGTCCAGCTTGCCGAGATTGTCGCGCAGCACGTTGGGCAAATTGCCCTTCCAGCCGTGGCGGCGCTCGTAGGCATGCAGCCCGTCGCGCAACGCCTGATTGGCCAAGCGTTGAAGGCCGATGCTCAGCGTGGTGTAGACGCGCAAACCGCGCTCGTGGACCGCTTCCGTTCCGTAGGTGGATTCAAGATATTTGCGAAGCTCTTCAAAGAAATACGGCGCCAGGTCATTGCGCGGATACTGGACGTGAAGTCCGAGGGGCGATTTGCGTGCAGCCGCTTCTTCCACCGGAGTGATCTTTCCTTCTTCTTCCATGCGATGAAGCACGAGATTGCGGCGCACCAGCGCGGCTTCGGGATTGACCAGCGGAGAGAATTTCGGGCCATTGACCATTCCCGCGAGCAGGGCGGCTTCCTGAAGCTTCAAATCGCTAACCGGTTCGCCGAAATAAAATTGCGCGGCGGCGGCAAATCCATAATTGCCGTGCGCCAGGTATACCTGGTTCGCGTACATGGTGAAAATTTGCGGCTTGCTATAGCGCCGCTCGATTTGCAGGGCGAGCAGCGTTTCTTCCGCCTTCCGCCGGAAGCTGATGTCGCTGCGATCGAGAAAGAGGTTGCCGGCAAGCTGCATGGTGATGGTGCTGGCGCCGCCAGCCTTCCGGCCTTTGGTCAAGTGCTTCAGCGCGGCCATGAACATGCGCGGGAAGTCGATGCCCCAGTGCTCCTCGAAGTGTTGGTCTTCGATTGAGGTAACCGCGTTGTAAAGCACCCTGGGACATTGTTCGTAGGTCATCAGGATGCGCCGCTGCAGTGCGAAGCTGCCAACGAGCTGGCCGTCGTCGGCGTAGATTTCCGTGACTACGTTGGGGCGGTAGGTTTCGAGCGCGCGAATCTCCGGCAAATCGCTGGCGTACACGAAAAGCAGCCCGCAAACCGCGCCAAACAGAATCGAGCAGAAAAGCAGAAATGCCAGCGCGACGCGGTCAATCAGTTTGAAGCTACGCAAGCGCAGCGTTATCGGCGGAAGGCTCAGCATGAAAATACAATTCTACCGCAGATGAGAATTCACGCAGCGGATTTGGCCACTCGATGGTTTGCGTTTGCGAAACAACACAGTAAGATTCCAAAGAACTCCCGTTATCCACTTTCCCGGCCGAAGAGAAATCAAGACATGAGGGAGGAGACTCCTTGTTCCTCGCGCTCCTGATCGTGACTGTTCTGGTGGCTGCGGCCGTTTCGGTTCTTACTGCTTGGCTGTTCTCCAAACCAGTTGCCAGCATTCTCAAGCGCATTGTCGCCGACGAAATCAGCGCGGCCTGGCTGAAGTTTCTCAAGTTCGCGATTATGGTTGTCGGCGTTTCCTGGGGCGTGCCGGTCCACGATCTCGAGAGGTATCTCGGTCCGGCGGGTGCGGCGGGATTTACTTTTGACCACTGGGTGCTGGAAATCTATCGCACCGCTATCGAATCGCTGCAAGGAATTGCCTGGATGCTGCTGGTGTTCTTCGTGTTTGCTTTGATCGCTTACGTGATTGCGCGAATCGGCGAGATGCGCAGCGAGGCAAGCAGCCCCAAAGAGTAGCCCACTTAAATTTACTCGCGGCTGTCAGTCAAGTGGCGCGTAATATTTTTCGCCGGCGCAGGAACGGCAGAGGGTGCGGCCGTTGACGATCACCTCGCGCTTGAAATTGATGCCCTCGCCGCATTCTGCGCAGACCACCCGCGGGCCTTTGAAGCCGGGGAGTTCCTCGGGCGCGATATCCACTTTCACCCATTGCTTGTCGAACAGAACTTCATCGGGGAGCTGCGCGTAGGCTTTTTGCTGGCCGGATTCTTTATCGAGTTCGGGAAACATTTCCCGCGCCGCCTGCTTGGAGGATTCCTTGGCGGCGACGCGGATGGCGCGGCCGGTTTGCAAATCCACAAAGGTGGCTGCGACTTTGCCCCAATCGCGGAATTTCAGCGCGCGCTTTCCCAGACGGCAGTTGGCAACGACGGCAACCGCGTCGGTGACGCAGCGATCAATCTCGACGTACGTCATGAGCCGCTTGCGCTCCGCAACGGGATCGTCGATCCCGAGTTCCCGCAGACCCAGCATCGCAAGGCGCACGCCGAGGACTTGGCCGGCGCAAAGGTGCCCGTGCGCTTTCTCCGAGAGTTCGAGGTATTCGGCAAGGCTTCTCATTGAAGCGTACCGCTAGTCGAATGTCATTCTGAGGGCATCGGAAAAAGATGCCCGAAGAATCTCAACCAAAACCCCAGCTCTTACCAACGATCGGTTGAGATCCTTCGCTTCGCTCAGGATGACACCGTAATTGCGATCGTGCATAGAAAACCTACGTCGAAGCTTTTTCAGGGGCGGACCAAGGATGAGGCTTGCGGGCCTCGAGAAATGCAAAAATGGTCATCAAGAGCGCGAGAGCCACGAAAACACTATCGCGCACCACAGTCTTGAGGGTCAGCGGCTCGGGCGTCGCGAAGCAGCCGCAATTGATGTCCATGTGCAGCAAATATGCGCGCGTGACGATGGTCAGGAATCCCACCATGATCAGCGTTACCAACGAAGCCCAAATGCGCAGCCGCCAGCCAATCAGCAAAAGAATCCCGAGAACGATTTCAGCAAACGGGAGAATGTGCGCGACCATCTGCGATGCTTCGGCAGAAATCATCTTGTAAGATTCGACTTGTTGCGCGAAGCTCGCGATGTTCATGGAGATGGAAAATTTCAGCACGAACATCGGCCACAAATGTGTATTGGGAAAAAGAAGTTTTGAGATGCCCGCGTACACGAAAATTCCGCCAAGGACTAAGCGCCCGATCCAGATGATGGTGCGGCGGAGATTGAGTGGACTGGATTGCATCATGGAAAGTGATCAGTTTTCAGTTCACAGTAATGAAACTACTTTTGCGAGAGTAACTGCTCGAGAAATTGTTTCAGAATGTCGTAGCTCATGACGCCGGAATAGGGATAAGTCTGGCCTTTGGAATGAAACACAGTGGTCGGCGTCTGGGTGACGCGATACGTCTGGCCGAGCGCGTAATCTTTGTCGATGAGCGCGTCGAGAGTGCCGCCTTTGACGAGGGCGCGAACTTTGTTCATTTCGGCGGCGGAAAGCACGCCGGCAACGGTGCCGTCCACGTCGCCACTCTGCTCCCACTTTTCCTGGCTCTGAAACAAAGCTTGTTCGACGGGCTCGACCTTGCCGAGAGTGGCAGCCGCACGGGCATAGCGTGCGGCCACGCGCGAATACGCGTGCATCGCCAATGGGAAGTCACGGTGAATCACATAGACTTTGCCGCTGCTGACGTAGTTGTCCATGAGCTGGCGGTTGGTGGTCAGAAAGAGCGTCTTGCAGGCAGGACACTGGAAGTCGCTGAAGATCTCCATGATTACCGGGGCGCTCTTAGATCCGAATGCCTTGTGAGGATCGATGTCCTGAAGAGATGCGGCGGCCTGAGGTGCGGGCGGGGGCGGAGCGGCCTCCGTGGCGAGGCCTGTCGGCGGCAATGAGCGAGGCTCTGTGGCTGTAGGCGTTTCATCGCGAGCGGGCCCGGCCGGGGCGGCTGCAGGTGGCGCGGCGGCCGCTCGTGGGGAGTCCGGGGCGGCCGACGGCGGAGCCTTGTGCAGGGAGGGCAGGAACAAAGCCCCCAAAACAAGCAGAATCACGCTGACGATTGCCGCCAGGATGCGACGACGGTTCACAGATTCCTCCAAGAGCAACGACTGCTTCCTTGTACCAAGGAGCTGACAGAATTCTACCGCGAAATTGGTCTGAAATAGTCATCCAGGACCACATCTATGATCAAACCGGTAAAGCAGTGTGGCGCGTGCAAGATCCAAGCGGCGCGCCTTGGAAGGAGTGCCACTCGGTAGCCACACAGCGATTCGTTGCCGGACACGTAAGACTTGGTTGCTCGCCAGAGTTGCCAGACTGCACTTGTCAAGGCAAACCATGGGCTCGCCCTCCGCTAATCCCAAGAAAGTGGGAATTTTACTGACTCTATAAGGAAACTTGACACAGTCACACTCAACTTGTATACTCTCCTTCGTGCTGAGCTTGGGACGAGAGAACTGAGCTGAGATTCGCCCTAAATCAGCCCGAGACGAGGGCATGGGCAGACTGTTTGAGGAGGCGGAGCAGTTATGAGCAAGATTATTGGAATTGACCTGGGGACCACGAACTCGGTCGTTGCGGTGATGCAGGGCGGCGAGCCGGTGGTGATCCCGAACCAGGAAGGCGCGCGTACGACCCCGTCGGTGGTAGCCATCACGAAGACCGGCGAGCGCCTAGTGGGTCAAGTAGCAAAGCGGCAGGCGGTGACGAATCCCGAAAATACGGTGTATTCGATCAAGCGGTTCATGGGCCGACGCTTTGACGAAGTTGGCGAAGAGATGCGGCGCATTCCGTACAAAGTCATCAAGGGGGACCACGACGACGCCCGCGTGGAGATTTCCGGGAAGACGTACAGCCCGCCACAGATCTCGGCGATGATCCTCGGAAAGCTAAAGGCCGCAGCGGAAGACTTTCTCGGTGAAAAAGTCACCAAGGCGGTGATCACCGTGCCCGCGTACTTCAACGACGCGCAGCGCCAAGCCACCAAGCAGGCGGGCGAAATCGCCGGCATGGAAGTGGTGCGCATCATCAACGAGCCCACGGCGGCCGCGCTGGCGTACGGCTTGGACAAGAAGAGCGATGAAACTATCGCGGTGTACGACCTCGGTGGCGGCACGTTTGACATTTCCGTGCTGGAAGTGGGCAGCGGCGTGGTCGAAGTCAAGTCCACAAACGGCGACACGCACTTGGGCGGCGACGACGTGGACCAACGCATCGTGGACTGGCTCATCGATGAGTTCAGGAAAGAAAACAACATCGACCTGAGCAAGGACCGCATGGCGCTGCAACGGCTGAAGGAAGCCGCGGAAAAGGCCAAGATCGAACTCTCGCAGATGATGGAGACGGAAATCAATCTGCCGTTTATCACCGCGGGCGCGAGCGGACCTCTGCACATGCAGCTCAAGCTGACGCGCACGCGCCTCGAGCAGATGATGAACGACTTGCTCGAGCGCTCGATGAAGCCGGTGAAGCTGGCGCTGGAAGACGCGAAGCTTTCGCCGAACGACATTCAGGAAGTCGTGCTGGTGGGCGGCTCAACACGTATTCCGAAGGTGCAGACGCTGGTGCGCAACTTCTTCAATGGGAAGGAGCCGCATAAAGGCGTGAACCCGGACGAAGTCGTGGCTGTGGGCGCGGCGATTCAGGGCGCGGTGCTGGCAGGCGAGGTGAAAGACATCCTGCTGTTGGACGTGACGCCGCTTTCGCTGGGCGTGGAAACGCTCGGCGGCGTGATGACCGTACAAATCCCGCGCAACACGACAATTCCGACGCGCAAGGTGGAAACGTACTCGACAGCTTCGGACAACCAACCCGGTGTTGAGATCCACGTGCTGCAGGGCGAACGCAAATTCGCGAATGACAACCGCTCGCTCGGGCGGTTCAAGCTGGATGGAATTCCGCCGGCACCGCGGGGGATTCCGCAGATTGAGGTGACCTTTGATATCGACGCCAACGGCATTCTGAACGTGAGCGCAAAAGACAAAGTCACGAACAAGGAACAGAAGATCACCATCACCGCATCGACAGGCTTAACCAAGGACGAAGCCGAGAAGATGCGGACGGAAGCTGAGTCACATGCGGAAGAAGACCGCCGGCGCTTCGAGGAGGTGGAAGCGCGCAACCGCTTGGATGGTTTGGTGTTCCACGCTGAGAAGACGATTCGCGAGAACAAAGAAAAACTCTCCGAAGGCGACGTCAAGAAGGCTGAAGAGGCCATCGAAGACGCGAAGAAGGCGATGACGGAAGGCGGAACGGCGCGACTGCGTTCGGCCACGGAGAACGTAGAGCTCTCGATGCATAAAATCGCCGAGGAGCTGTACAAGACGCAGCAGGCGACTAGTGGCGCGGGACAAGCTGACGCGGCAAGCGCTGGCGCGTCGAGTCCGGGCGGAAGCGGTCCCTCAAGCGGCAGCCAGGAGAAAAAACCCGGCGACGTGATCGACGCCGAGTACGTGGACGTGGATGACACCAAGAAGCCAAACTAAGTGACTGGTGATCGCTGGCTGGGGGCGGGTGCCAGCCAACCAGGGGCGCAGCTTGCTGTGCCTCTACAACGAAATTCACGGCCTGGATCGGCCTCGGGATCAAAACGTGGACCGAGATGCCTACGCACTTGCAAAGGAAGTGACCGCTAAGCACATAGGACTTGCGATTCGACTATGCAGCGCTGCAGGCGTGCCGCTGGCCACTTTTTTTGAGGGAGCTGAAGTTGAGTATCGCGAGATTGGTTTCGTTCCCTTCGTCCCGCAACGCGACGCAAGAATTGGATTCGATGATGTGCAACCGGCATTCTTTGAGCCAGGACAATGGGATCGCAACGCTGAACGATTCACTTCGAAAGTAACAATGGATGAGCGGATGCCGCTAAGCCAGCTTCGCCTTTTTCTGGGTTGATTGAATGGCGACGACAAAGAAAACTGATTATTACGAACTGCTGGGAGTACCGCGGAAGGCGAGCGCGAAGGATATTCGCGGCGCGTTTCGCAAGCTGGCGCGCAAATACCATCCTGACTTGAATCCCGGCGATAAATCCGCAGAAGAAAAATTCAAGCAACTGCAGGAAGCCTACGACGTTCTGTCCGACTCGAAGAAGAGACAGATGTACGACCAGTACGGTTTCTACAGCGAGAACTTGCCACAGGGCGGTTATCCCGGGCAGGAAGGCCCAGGCGCGGTCGACCCTGGAGTGAATTTTGATTTTGGCGGCTTTGACTTTGGCGGGGGAACGGGTTCCGTGGGCAGCGGGACGAGCTTCCGCGACCTCTTCAGCCAGTTTTTCGGCGGACGCGGCGGTGCCGCTGTGCAACCGGAGCAAGAACCGGGCGGCGACCTGGAGTATCAGATCGAAATCGGCTTCTGGGATGCGGTGCGCGGGGCGGTGAAGAAGCTGTCGATCACGCGGATGGATTCTTGCGAAATATGTCATGGAACGGGCGCAATTGGCTCGCCCCAAACTTGCCCGTCGTGCAACGGAACGGGCTCTATGCAGCAGGCTGCGGGCAAGATGCGTTTTAATGTGCCGTGCACGCGCTGCGGCGGAACGGGCAAGCTGCGGACGGCCTGCAAGACGTGCGGCGGTGAGGGGCGCGTGCGGCGGACGGAAACGATTGACGTGCGCATTCCGGCCGGCGTGGCCAATGGCGGGCGTGTGCGCGTCCCTGGAAAAGGAAATGCGGGAACGATGGGCGCACCTGCCGGAGATTTGTATTTGCAGGTAGTGGTGAAGCCGCATGAGTTTTTTGAGCGGCGCGGCAATGATTTGTACACCAAGCTGCCGGTGACGGTGGCCGAGGCCACGCTTGGCGCGAAAATCGAAGTGCCCACGGTGGATGGGCGTTCGCTGGTGCGGATTCCGCCGGGAACGAACAGCGGCAAGACGCTGCGGCTAAGAGAAAAGGGCGTGCCGAGCGCGAGGAACGGGAAGAGAGGCGACCAGTACGTGGAGATTCAAGTGGTCGTGCCGCAGCCGACCGATGAGCGCGTGCGGAACTTGATAAAGGAATTGGAGAAAGTGGCACCGGAAGACCCACGGAAGGATTTGTTTGCAAAAGCCAGCGGATAGCGGGTAGGGAGCAGCAAAGATTCGAAGGACGGTGGTGGCAATGCCGCCAAGAACGAAGAAACGGGCCAAAGCAGGCTACATGATCAGCTCCGTCGCGGAGCTGTACAAGCTGCATCCGCAAACATTGCGGCTGTACGAACGCGTGGGGCTGCTGAAGCCGTCGCGCTCGCAGGGGAACACGCGGCTGTACACGGATTCGGATTTGGAGCGCCTGGAAGTGATTTTGACGCTGGCGCGGGACATGGGTGTGAATCTGGCTGGGATCGAAATTATCCTGAACATGCGTGAGAAGATGATCGAGATGGAACAACAGATGACTGAGTTTGCCTCGGTCGTCCAGCAAGAGCTGGGACGAATGGCCTCGCGCGCGCATCAGGAAGCGCCGCGGCATGCGATTGTGCGGGTGCGCCGCGCGTAGGCCCCCAGTTTTGTTCCAATCAAAATGTGCGGACTAGTCTAAGTTAACTTGAGATCCTTCGGCCACCTTGTCGCATCGCCTAAGAATGACAATTGAGCGCAAGGTCTCCTTCCACAATTTTCCAAAATAGGACAACTTGCTGTTGCCGCGCGGCGACCGTATGCTGTCGGTGAAGAGGCGAGAGCGATTTTCTCCCCTCGCTCGGAATGACTGGGGCGTGGGTTAGGCAAAATGGCGCTGGAAAATTGCACGCTGTGCAGGGGAACGGGATGGAAGCTGGTGCCGCGGCCGGATGGCGCAGCTGGCAGCGTAGCGGTGGCGTGTGATTGCGGCATGCAAGATCGCGCGGGACGCACGATGGAGCGCGCGCGGATTCCCAAGCGCTACGAGCATTGCGATTTTGAGAGTTACGTAACGGACCTGGCAGATGGGAAAACCTGGACGACGCAACACGCGCATTCCCTGAAGCAAGCGAAGCTACTGACGCAGGGATTTGTGCGCGACTACCCAGGCTCGGCCGAAAAAGGATTGCTGCTGATGGGCCCCTCAGGGGTAGGCAAGACGCACCTGGGGGTCGCGGCGCTGAAGGAATTGGTCAAGCGCGGACACGCGGGACTGTTTTGCGACTACCGCGAACTGCTGAAGGAAATTCAGGCAAGCTACAATCCGGCGAGCGAGTCGACGGAAATGGGGATTCTCGAACCGATTCGAACGGCGGAGATTCTGGTTCTGGACGACCTCGGCGCGAGCAAACCTTCCGCTTGGGTGCTGGATATTATCGGGCTCGTGCTGAACGCGCGTTACAACGAAAAACGTGTGACGATTCTGACGACGAATTACTTTGACGAAGCAGCAGCAAGCAACGAACCAGCGCGAGACCCGGGCGGGAAGCGCATGGTTGTGAAGGAAGATACTCTGGCTGACCGCATCGGCGCGAGGATGCGTTCGCGCTTGTTTGAAATGTGTAGAACCGTGGAAGTGTTCGCGCCCGATTTTCGCCGCGAAGTGCGCCAAGCAGGGCGCGCGCGAGCCTAGCGCAAGCCAGCCCTTCTCCAGCAATGTCGTCCAATCGAATATCCGGCTTACTGCGAAGGAGCGACCGGCGGTCGATTGGGCGCTCCAACGAAGTTGTGAGGCTCGTTTTGCGAGAACCGCGGCGATTCGCCGAGCTCGCGCGATGTTTGTGGCATGAGCATCCGGGAGTACGCATGCGGGCGGCGGACGCCGCGGAAAAGGTCTCCGCCGTTAGACCGGAGCTGCTGAAGTCGTACAAAGCTGAATTGCTGGGCCTGCTTGTCGAGACAGAACAGATCGAACTGCGATGGCATTTGGCGCAGATCGTGCCGCGGCTGCAGCTAAACGAAGTGGAAAGACGGCGCGCGGCAGAAACATTGCAGCATTACCTCCAAGATCGAAGCTCCATCGTGCGAACGTTTGCTCTCCAAGGATTAGCGGACATTTCGCAAAACCACGCCGCGCTCCGGAAACGAGTGCGGGAGTTGCTGGAGGAAAGTGCGCGGACCGGGACCGCGGCGATGAAAGCAAGAGCCCGCAAACTGTTGAAAGAGCTGAAAAACTTAATTTGAGTCCCCTTGCAGTTCAGTATTTGGAAAGCAATACACAAGCCCATCTCGAGCCAGTTTCAAACGTGTAGTTTCATTGACACAGGCGCGAGGCGGCGAGTATCCTTTTTAGGTTGCAGCGTACCCCGTGACGTTCGCAGCATTTCCTGTTTGACCGTAAACCGGTCAACCACCTTGCACTAAACCCTAGTAGGGATTCCGCAAGGAATTTGCGACAGAATGTGGAGCCGCCGAGCGGCCGCCACATGGGAAGTAATCTCCTGGAGGCCAACAACCATGTTTTCTGACCACGAGAACCCGTCGAACGCCGCGGCGGCTGCTGCCGCAGCAGAAACAAGCGCAGCCGAAGCAAGCACTCCTTCTGGTCCTACCGCAAGCGAACAAGCTGAAACTCTAAGCGTAGCGCCGGAAACCACGGCGCCTGGGACAGCTGTGTCCGAAAATGCGGTCGCGACCTCGTCCGCCGAGGCCCCTGAAACTCAGGCCGCAGCGGAAGCCATGTCTGAATCGGCTGCCGCCGATGAAGAAGCGGCCGGCTCTGAAGAGATGAGCAAGCTGATGCAGGAGTACGACGAAAAGCAGGAAGCCGCTGCTTCGCACGAGGTGGTCGAGGTTAAGGTCGTTGCGTACACCGAACATGGCGTGGTGGTGGACCTGGGAGGCAAGACCGAAGGGCTGATTCCAGCAGCGGAATTCGCGGAAACGGAGATTCCACGGCCTGATCCCGACGCCAAGATCGAAGTGCAGCGCAGCGGCGAGCACAAAGACGGCTACGAGATCGTTTCATATCAAAAAGTTCTACGGCGCAGGACATGGGAAAAGATTGACGCCGCGTTCAAGGCCAAGGAAACGGTCGCTGGGAAAGTGGTGGACCGCATCAAGGGCGGGCTGGTGGTGGATGTCGGCGTGCGCGCCTTTTTGCCAGGTTCGCAGTTTGATTTGCGGCCGACGCCGAACCTTGACGAGTTGATCGGCACGGAAGTGCAGGTGCGCGTCACGAAGCTGAACCGGCGACGCGGAAACGTGGTGGTGAGCCGGCGCGCGCTGCTTGAAGAAGAGCTGCACGCAAAGCGCGCGGCGCTGATGGACACGCTGAACGAAGGCCAAATTGTGCACGGCCATGTGAAAAATGTGACCGAGTACGGCGCGTTCGTGGATCTGGGCGGCATTGACGGTTTGCTGCACCTGACGGACTTGAGCTGGGGCCGCGTGAAGCATCCTTCCGACATGGTGAAGCCGGAGCAGGAGCTCGACGTCATCATTCTGAAGTTCGACAAAGAAAAGCAGCGCATTTCGCTTGGGTTGAAGCAATTGGCGGCCGATCCGTGGGTGGGCGCAGCAGAAAGATACCCAGCGGGCGGCAAGGTGAAAGGCAAAATCGTCGGCATCGTGGATTACGGCGTGTTCGTCGAACTGGAACAAGGCATCGAAGGCCTGGTGCACGTTTCGGAGATGAGCTGGAACAAAAAGGTGCAGCATCCGTCGAAGCTGGCGAAGGTCGGCGACGAAGTCGACGTCTTGGTGCTGGACATCAAACCGAGCGACCGGCGCGTCTCGCTTGGAATGAAGCAGGCGCAGCCCGATCCCTGGCTGCTAACCGCTGAGAAGTATCCCGTGGGAACGGTGGTCACCGGAAAAGTCCGCAACATCGCGGAATTTGGCGCGTTCGTAGAAATCGAAGATGGCTTCGACGGGCTGGTGCACGTTGGCGACGTGAGCTGGACAGGCCGGGTGAAGAATCCGCACGAGGTATTCAAGAAAGGCGAGCCGGTCACCGCGAAAGTCTTGAAGATCGATCCGGAGAACCGCCGCGTGTCGCTGGGAATCAAGCAGGTCAACGACATTTGGGGTGACTGGTTCAAGCAGCACAAGGTGGGGCAGATCGTAAAGGGGAAAGTTTCGCGCATCGCGACGTTTGGGGCGTTCGTGGAGCTGGGCGAGAACATCGAAGCGCTTTGCCACAACACGGAGATCGAAGACCGCCGCAGGCGGGACGAGGGCATGGGCGGCTACCGGCCCACGACCGGACCGCTGAAGAGCGCGGGGCCGCTTGAGCCGGGCAAGGAATATGATTTCAAAATCATCAAGATCAGCCCGGAAACGCGGCGAATCGGATTGAGTTATCGTGCGGCGGTAAGGCAAATCGAGCGCAGGGAAATCGAACAGTATCGGTCGACGTCGAAGTCCTCGTCGACGGCGACGATTGGGGACGCGCTGAAATCCAAGCTTTCGGCGCGCTAGTCTATGGGAGCCTGACCGGGGGGACGGCTTTCATAATTTCATTTACCTGCGGGTCATTTTAATGATAGGAAGGGGAGCAATCCGGCGGTAGGCCAGCTCCCTGTAAACCCTTTTTGCTTCATTGTTTCCGGGGAATGTGAAGCAGGGCACCAGCTGAGCGGTCTGTTTCAGGACCGCGTCATGAGGCAAAGCGAAGATGAGCAAGCATGCGACATCGACACTCACGAAGGCGGACTTGATCGAGGAAGTCCTGAACGTTACTGAGCTTCCGCGCAAAGAATCGGAAACGATTGTCGAAGCTATTTTCGACAACATCATCGCGGCTTTGCAGAAGGGCGAAAAGATCGAGATTCGCGGGTTCGGGAGCTTTCGCACGCGGGAACGCCGGGGACGCGTGGGCCGCAATCCCAAGACCGGAGAAAAAGTGGAAGTGCCCGCAAAGAAGATTCCCTACTTCAAGCCGAGCAAAGAGCTGAAGGACTTTGTAAATAACGCCGCTTCCGAGGCGTCTGCCGCGGGGGACTCGCAAGCGAGCTAGCCCGCGAGGCACCTCTGAAGTTTTCTCTCCCTCGAGTAGAATCCGCTGCCTGTTTCTTTCAAGAGGAATTGGTGCGCACTCATGCCGCTCATTCTGAGTTATGCTGTGCGCGCGATTTTGCTCGGTGAAAAGGAAACGCGGCGATGGACTATTTGTGGACTCCCTGGCGTTACCAGTACATGGCCGAGGCGGCCGGCGGGAACAAGCCTGGTTGTATTTTTTGCGATGCGGTGGCGCGGAAGAATGACGCTGAGACGTTGATCGTTCATCGCGGGACCAAGGCCTTCGTGATCCTCAACCGGTTTCCGTACACTTCGGGACATGTCATGATCGTGCCGTACGCGCACGTGGCGGAGCTGCGTTTGTGCGATGCCGAAGCGTTGAAGGAGATCATGGAGCTTGCGCAAAGGATCGAGTCCGTTTATCACGCGGATTACATGCCGGATGGCATGAACCTGGGAATGAATCTGGGCCGCGCCGCAGGGGCGGGAGTTGCAGGCCACTTGCATCTACACATGCTGCCGAGGTGGATTGGCGATTCGAATTTCATGACCGTGACCGGGGAAACGCGCGTGCATCCGGAAGATTTGAAGACCACTTATCAGCGGCTCTCTAAGGCGCTCGCCTGAACGAGCGGTTCGCCTCTGAAGGCGGACCCTACAAGAACCTGGATTTGCGAGACGCCCTTAGAATACAAACCAGGCATTTCGTTTGGATTGGCAGGAGAGGATGTGGACCTCGAACTGACGGAAGAACAAAAACTGCTGCAGAAGAGCGTGCGTGAGTTTGCGGAGTCCGAAGTGCGGCCTCTAGCAAAGGAGAATGACGAGACCGGACGTTTTCCACTCGGTGTGTTCAAGAAAGCGGCGGAGTTGGGTTTAACCGGTGTGCCGTTTCCGGAGAGCGAGGGGGGCGCAGGATTTGATCACATCGCGTACACCATCGTGATTGAAGAGATTTCACGCTGCTGCGCCTCCACGGGAGTGATCCTCTCCGTTCAGAATTCGCTCTATTGCGATCCGATCCATCGCTATGGAACTGATGAACAGAAAAAGAAATTCCTGCTTCCTTACGCGCGAGGCGAAAAAATCGGTTGCTACGCGCTGACCGAGCCGCAGGCTGGTTCAAATGCGGCCGCCCTGCAGACCAAGGCGGTCAAGAAGGGCGAAACGTACGTCCTGAACGGCACGAAAGCCTGGATCACCAATGGTGGCGCAGCCGACGCGGCGATTGTGTATGTGAATACGGATCCGGCTAAAGGCGAAAAAGGAATCACCGCGCTTGTCGTAGAAAAGGGCACGCCGGGATTCAAGATCGGAAAAGAAGAAAAGAAGCTGGGCATCAACGCGACGGCGTGCTGCGAACTGGTCTTCACAGATTGTGCGGTGCCAATGGCGAATCGCATCGGGAATGAGGGAGAAGGGTACAAAGTCGCGCTTTCGACGCTGGATGGCGGACGCATCGGGATCGCTGCCCAAGCGACTGGCATTGCCCAAGGCGCGTTCGAAGCGGCGCTCAAGTACTCGCAAGAGCGCCTGGCGTTTGGGCATCCGATTTCGCAGTTTCAGGCGATTCAGTTCATGCTGGCCGACATGAGCACCGAAATTGACGCGGCCCGGCTGCTGCTGCGCAAAGCGGCCTGGAAGCAGGACGCCGGTGCGCGCTTCAGCATGGATGCGGCCATCGCGAAACTGTTCGCGAGCGAAATGGCCACGCGCGTCACGCATAAAGCCATCCAGATTCACGGAGGCAACGGTTACAGCCGCGAATATCCGGTCGAGCGCAACTACCGCGACGCGCGCATCACCGAAATTTATGAAGGCACCAGCGAAATCCAGCGCCTGGTCATCTCTTCCTGGGTTCTGAAGTCCTAACCGAGCCGTAGTATTCTCGATTTGTGCTGGAACTGGATTGCGGGCTAGACTTTGACGCAGCAAACGCGGAGGGAACTTTCTTCCCTGCTCTTCCCGCACGGCCAGCAGTTTGCTTGATTGAGCCGCGCGAGGAAAGGGCTGAGCCGTTCCTGATTCGGACGCAGAATTTGCAGCGGCGATTGCAGCGGCTGCTAGGGCCGCTGGATCCCGTGAGCAAACGGCTGAATCTGCGTGCGTTTGCGCGTGGCATCCGCTACCGGCTGACAGGCTCGCGATTCGAACAGACTTTTGTTTACTATCAGCACGCCAGACTCCTGTTTCCGAAGCGCTACCGCAACTTAATTCGCCTGCGCCCTCCGGCAGTGCTGAAAGTGAACTTACACAATGCCTACCCGCGCTGCTACGTGACGCGCAGGATTCAACTCGAGCAGGACGGTGTGCCGACCGCAGGCGCCTACTATGGTCCATTTCCTTCTCGTCGAGCGGCGAACGGATTCGCCGAGCGCGTGCTGGATCTTTTCAAAGTGCGCAGGTGTCAGATCAAGATCCGGCGCGACCCAACGTTTCCCGGCTGTATTTATTCGGAAATGAAAATGTGCCTAGCGCCGTGCTTCGCGGGCTGCACCAAAGAGGAATACGACGTGGAGGTGAATCGTCTCGTCCAATTCCTGGAGACCAGCGGCGGCTCGTTGCGAGCCGGTTTCGAAGAGGAACGCGAGACGGCCAGCGAACAGCTCAATTACGAACAAGCGGCGGCACTGCACAAGAAGGTGGAAAAACTGGACGAAGTCCTGCGCGGTAGGCCGGAGATTGCACGGCGGATTCAGGACTTGAACGCGGTGATTCTGCAGCGCGCGGCGGAAGAACAGACGGTTGGAGTCTTCGCCGTGCGACACGGCCGGTTGGCGGAGCCATTTTTTCTCCGTTTTGCGGAAATTGCCAGCCAGCCGCGGTCGGCGGAACAGATCTTCCGCGATTATCTGGAATCGCCTGCCAGTTCTGGCAATGGCGATCTTGAAGAGCGCTTGTCACTGGTGTCGCGCTGGTTTTACAGCAACCCTCGCGAGGGCGAGATTTTTTTCCGCGAAAGAGACTGGCCCTATCGTAGGATTCTTCGGGCGTGCTCACGCTTGCTGGCGCTAACTGCGACCGGAACCGAAAATACTCCAGCGCGGGAGCCCGAGCCACCGACTGAAGGAGCGCCATGAGCCAATCCGCTACCAAAGAAGGGACCACGCATTATGCCCAGAGGTTTGCCGGACGCGCGGCGGATGGCCATTTCCGCGAAGCGCAACGAATGGTGCTTTCCTCAGTGGGTATCGGAACATATCTCGGGCAGCCTAACGAAAAAGTGGATGCGGCTTACACGGCGGCGGTGGTTGCGGCAGTCGAGAGCGGAATCAACATCATCGACAGCGCGATTAATTACCGGTTTCAGCGCAGCGAACGGAGCATCGGCGCCGCGCTGAAGCGGCTTCACACAAAGGGGTTCGAACGCGAGGAAATCGTTCTTTGCACCAAGGGAGGATACCTGACGCCAGACGGCTCGATGCCCGCCGACCCAAACGAGTATTTCTTCCGCGAATACATCCAGCAAGGAATCTTCAGCGCCAAAGATCTTGCCGCGGGCAGTCATTGCATGACTCCAAAATTCCTGAAAGACCAGCTCGGCCGCAGCCTGAAGAATCTGGGCGTCGATTGCGTGGACGTCTATTATCTGCACAATCCCGAGACGCAGCTCTCGGAAATACCGAAGCCCGAATTCTTGAAGCGGCTGCGCGAAGCGATCGAATTTCTGGAATCCGCCGTAGAAGCTGGAGAGATTCGCTACTACGGAATGGCCACGTGGAATGGCTTCCGGCAGGACGCGCAGGCGCGCGACGCGATGCAGCTTGCGGAAACCGTGCAGATTGCGCAGGAAATTGCCGGCGGATTGCATCACTTCCGGTTCGTACAGCTTCCTTTCAATCTGGGCATGACAGAAGCGCTCACGCTGGGAAATCAACTGGTACGCGAACGCGAGCGAACCATGGCGGAGGCGGCGAGCGACTTGGACATGACACTGGTGGCCAGCGCGTCGCTCTTGCAAGGACAAGTGGCGCGGAATCTGCCGGCGTTCGTTGCCGAAGCGTTCGGTCTGCACGATGACGCGGAGCGCGCGCTGCAATTCGCGCGGTCTTCGCCGGGAATTACGACAGCACTTGTGGGAATGTCACGGGAGGAACGTGTGAAGGCCAACGCGCGGTTGGTGGGCACGGCTCCCGCGACCGTGGAGCAGTTCAGCAGGCTTTTCGCGCGCGGCGAAGGCGCATAGGAAAGAAGATTAAACACAGAGGCCACAGAGTTCGCGCGGGATTTCCTGGTGGGCTTACCCGCGGGGCCGAAAAACACACCTCTTGAGCCAGTTCGTGACGGCGGCGTTTAGTTCGTTTAGTTTGCCGACGAAGAAGTGGTTCACCCCTTCGACGACAGCCAGATGATTCTCTCCGGGCAGAGAGGCAACGAGCGTTCTGACCTTTTGCAAAGCACCGTACTCGTCTTCACTTCCGTGAACAAAGAGCTTCGGCTTGGGGCACCGTCCAAGAAAGGAAAAATCGGAGCTGTTAACCGGGATGCCCAAGCCAATCAGGTGAGAGACTCGCGAGTGCTCGCACGCGACACGCAGTCCCACCCACGCCCCAAAACTGAATCCCGCGAGCAAGAGCGGTACGCCGGCAAATTGCGCCCCCAGAAAATCAAGCGCCGCGTGGACGTCCCCTTGTTCACCCAATCCGCGGTCGTGTTCGCCATTGCTCATGCCTGCACCGCGAAAATTGAAGCGCAGCACGGGAAGTCCGAGAGCGTCGAGAGATTTCGCCGCTTGATAGACCACTTTGTTGTGCATGGTGCCGCCGAACAGCGGGTGCGGGTGGCACACCACGGCCGCAATCGGAGGCCGGTCTCGCGCTGACGAAGTGGCCGTCCAGAGAATTGCTTCCAGGCGCCCTGCCGGGCGTTCGAGAAAAAAATTGCGGGAATTGTGAGAAGCGGTCATGGAGATGCACTTGGCAGAGTTTTTCAGTGTAGCGCACCGAAAGAAAAAGACCGAGCGCAGGCGACCGATGCAGCCGGCTAGAGTGCGCGGCAAACGGCGACGTCAAGGGCCGCGATCCTCGGGGCGGGAGACACACGAACGACTGTGGCGCGAAATTCTTTTGCGCCTGTCCATAGGGCGGAAGCTTCTTCTAACGCGATGCGAAGTGGCTCGCCGATTACATATTCGCGCTGGCTGCAGAAACGCATCCCCCGCAATGAAAAATCGAGCGTCATGGCTTCCTCAAACCACGGAACGCGCTCCGGGCGCACGCGAATGGGAATCGCCAGCAACCGGCGCGGGCTGGCGCGCCGTTCGGGATCGTGGTGCGCGCCATTTCCATTCGCTCGAAAATGAGCGGGCGCTCCGAAGCGAACAGCCAAGGCACAAGTTGACGGAGCTTCTGGCGCAGGCACAGCCCGCGGGGTGCGCCGCGTTTCTTCCTGACGTCCCTGTGAAAAAGACGCTGGCGAGGAAGCCGCTTCACGAAGCCCCGCGGCACGAACCGGCTCGGGTAATTCGTCACAACGAACTACTCGAGCTAGCACTTCCGGCTGTCCATCAGGGAGCGAAGCGTCGTAAGGAAACGTCACCCAGAGTGGCACGCCCGCGGAATGGAGTTCCTTGCTCGACAAGAGTAGACCGCCGCGGGACACATCAATCGTCTGACATAATTCGATTTTCTGGCCGAGAGGCGTGTTCCAACGCAAACGAACCGGAAGGCGAATCCGTGCGCGATGATGTTCGCGGTTGACCATTTTGGTTACAGTACTGCATGCGAGCCGGACTTCTTTTGAGTCTAGGGCATACGTAGCGAATTCGACAAGGCCTCGTACTAGAACAAAATTCTTTGATTTTCGCGTTGAAACTTGCATTTCCCGATGTTAGTTTTGCGCCGAATCCTGGACGGCGAGGGTTAATGATGAGCGATGGATCCGAACGCCGTGAAGCGCGGCGATTTAACATGAATCTTCCCTTGCGGGTTCTTCCTCGTGAGGATAAAGGCCGCGAGCTAAACGCGCAGACTCGCGATCTGAGTTATCGCGGGCTTTACTTCCTGGTGGAAGCCGATTTTGAAGTCGGCAACGAGATCGACTTCGTGATTACTCTTCCTCAGCAAGTGACACAGTCCGGCGACGTGAATATCCGCTGCCATGGGCGGATTGTGCGTGTCGAGCCGACGGAAAACGGCCGCTTAGGAATCGCGGCGCAGATCGCGCGCTATGAATTTATGCCCGCCGCCGCGACTGCGGCCTGAACCAGCACACATCAGAAGTCTTCTCTCCGTACCTTCTCCTCCGCACCTTTGCGTGAGTACAATGGGATTCTCGAACTCAGCGCTGGGGGACACCCATGTATCATTATGATCCTGGTCTTGCTTTGGAAGAGTTGCAGGAAGACGCGTTGCTTCCGCATCCGGTAAAACTGCGCGACATGATTCTGCGAACCAAGCTAGACGCGCAGGAAGCGCAAGCGTTAAACCACGACTTCCAGGACTATCTTTCGCGCTTCGGCGAGCTGCAAAAGTTGGGGCGAGGGATACTGGAAAGACTCGCGACGGGCGCGCGCAAGGCATCCTGATGCCGTCTGCAAGAAGGTAATTCTCCTGCCGATGAAGAACAAGCCACGAGTCTTGCTGCTCTCGGCGACCTCCGGCGCAGGCCACGTGCGCGCCGCGCAGGCTCTGGAAAAAGCCTTCCTGGCGCGAGGCGATTGCACCGTCGAGCACATTGACGCCCTGCAGTACGTCAGCAAGCTCTTTCAGCGCGTTTACGACAAAGCGTACATCTCCATGGTGCGGCGCGCGCCGGAATTCATGGGTTTGCTCTACGAGCGTACGGACCAGCCGTGGCACCACATGCGGCGGCGGCTGGCTCTGGACCGGCTGAATACCGGCCCGATGATTCGCATGCTGAAGCGCGTCCAGCCGGACCTTTGTGTGGCCACGCACTTTCTTCCGGCAGAAATCATTGCGTGGCTGATCGCCAAGAAGAAATTACGCGCACATAACGCCATCGTGGTCACCGATTATGATGTGCACGCGATGTGGCTTTGCCGCACAGTTGACCGCTACTATGTCGCGAACCAAGAAGCAGCGGAGTACCTGGCACATATTGGCGTGCCGCGCGAGAAATTGTGCGTGCAGGGAATTCCCATTGATCCGGTATTCGCAGTTTCTGTGCAGCGCGACGAGGCTCGCAGGGATTTGGGGCTGGACGCGGAAGCCGCGGTAATTCTCATCGCAGCGGGCGGCTACGGCGTCGGTCCGGTGGAACAGCTGGTAAAGGATTTATTGGAGTTGCGAAGGGCGTGGCAGATCGTGGCCATCTCCGGGAAGGCGGAGAAAGTCCGAAAGCGTCTTGAGGATCTTGCAAGGGTGGCGGGCAGGCTCCCCTCCGGTGCCGCGAGGCTCCGCGCCGTAGGTTTCACGACGGAGATGGACAAATTCATGGCGGCAGCCGATCTGATGGTGGGCAAGGCCGGCGGGTTGACCACTTCCGAAGCGCTTGCCCGCGCGCTGCCGATGGCGCTGATCGAACCAATCCCGGGCCAGGAAGAACGCAATGCGGATCATTTGCTGGAAGCGGGTGCAGCGATTCGCTGCAATAATTTGCCTGCTGCGGCCTGGAAGATTGCGACACTGCTGGATGATCCCGCGCGTCTGAATGGGATGCAGACGGCCGCGAAGAAGCTTGGCCGGCCCGCCGCAGCCGCCGCCATCGCCGAAGATGCCCTGCGGCTGGTAGACTGAACCGGCGAGAAAAATTCTGAGGGGGGCGTTCCGCGGCGCAAGCCCGCGGATCGCCAAGGTTGAATGCGACGTCACACACTGCTGATTGATGCTGACGATACACTTTGGGAAAACAACGTTTTCTTCGAAAAGCTGATTGAAGATTTCATCAGCATCGTCGAGCCGTACGGCTACACGCGCGCGTACATCCGCCACATCCTGAACGAAACGGAGCGCAAAAACATCCGGCAGTACGGCTACGGCGTGCGGAGTTTTGGGCGGTCGCTCGAAGAAACCTACCTGAAGCTGGCGGACCAGATGGCGCGGCGCGAGACCTTGGCGCTCATTCACAGCCGCGTGATCGAACTCGAACGCACGCCGCCCAAAATTCTCGATGGTGTTCCCGAGACCCTGGCGTATCTGACGGAGCGGCACCGGCTCATTCTGTTTACCAAAGGCGAGCCGGCGGAACAGGCCGCGAAGGTCGAGCGCTCTGGCTTGCAAGGGTTTTTTGAGTTCATCGAGATTGTGCCGGAGAAAGACCCTCAGACGTACGGAGGGCTGGTCCAAAAGCACAAAATTGTGAAGACCCACGGCTGGATGATCGGCAACAGCCCGCGCAGCGACATCAATCCGGCGATGAAAATCGGCTTGAACGCCGTATTCATTCCACATCAGCACACCTGGACGCTCGAGCACGAGCCTGTCGTGGCCGGCTCGGGAAAACTGGTGATCCTGCCGTCTTTCCGCGAGCTGCGTGGGCATTTCTAGCATTTCTGGCTCAGATCAGGCTTGCCAAATTGGATGTTGTGGCCAATCACAATCCGGCTAATCCTAGACCTTTGTTCCGCGAAAGGGGTTGCTCATGGCCTCTACTTTAACGTCTCCGCAAATTGACTGGCGCCAGGAGTGGTTTGAGTTTGAGGATGCCACGTATTTGAACCTGGCAGGCCAATCGCCAATGCCGCGCGTTTCCATCCGCGCGGTACAGGCCGCGCTCGAAGCGAAAAAGTTTCCGCATCACATGACGGACGCTACGTACTTCGAAGTGCCGAATCGCATCCGGGAACGCATTGCCAAGCTCATAGGCGCAAAACCCGAAGAGATCGCGCTAAATAGCGGTGCAAGTGCGGGCGCGGCGGCCGTAGCGTATGCGCTGAAATGGAACCCCGGCGATGAAGTCATCACGGGCAAGGGTGAGTTCCCGCTGCAATACACAGCATGGAAGCCCATGGAAGAGCGCGAAGGCTTGAAGCTGAAGATCGTCGCGCCCAGCGGCCGTTTTCTGAGCGCGGACGACTTAATTGCAGCAATGACACCGCGAACGCGCTTGGTCTCCGTGAGTATGGTGCGCTATGACGACGGCTCGCTGCTGGATGCCGCACGCGTTGCCGCCGCGTGCCACAAGCAGGCCGCCCTGTTACTGCTCGACGTGAGCCAGTCTTGCGGCGCACTGCCGATGGACGTGGAGCAGCTGGGAGCGGACTTTTTGGTTTGCGCAGGCTACAAGTGGCTGCTTGGCCCGTTCGGCACCGGATTCTTCTGGGTCAAGAGCAAACATCTCTCTACGGTGAGGCCCGCACCGTTTTACTGGATGGCGGTTGCAGGCGCCGACAATTTCTCCGCGCTGAATTTCGACGATCCGAAGCCAGCTCCGAATGCCAAGCGTTGGGACGCGCCCGAGTGGGCGAGCTACTTCAATTTCAATCTCGCGGCACTCGACGCTTCTGTCGAACTGGTTTCGCGGATAGGGCCGGAGCTGGTGGCCGCACACAACCGGAAGCTCATCGATTTCCTCTTCGAACGCCTTCCCAAGGATCGCTGCATCCCGGCGAGCCCGCTCGATGCGGCGCAACGCGGCCCCTATGGCTGTTTTGCGGCGCGCAGCCCCGAGAAAACGACCGAACTGTATCAGCGACTGCGAAAAGAAAATGTGATCGTCAGCCTGCGCGAAGGCAACATCCGCGTCTCTCCCCATCTGTACAACACCGAGCGCGACATCGACCGTCTTATCACCGTGATCACTCCATGACCGAATCGCAACCGTGGCCCAGAGTCGCGGTCGTTGGCGCAGGCGCGGTGGGCGGGTATTTTGGAGGACTGCTCGCTCGCGCTGGAGCTTCGGTCACCATGATCGGGCGTCCCGCATTCGTGGAGGCCGTCACAAAGAACGGCCTTTTTCTGGATACGCTGCACTTTCAAGAAAAAGTAGTGGTGGACGCATCGGCCGACATTGATGCCGTGCGCGGCGCAGAAATCGTGCTTTTCTGTGTGAAGACGACGGACAACGCTGCGACCGCACACGTCATTGCACCGTTGCTTTCGAAGGGCGCGCTAGTTCTCAGCATGCAGAATGGCGTCGATAATGTGGAGCAGATTCGTGCTGCCGCCGGAATTGATGCGCTTCCGGCCGTGGTTTACGTTGCGGCGTCCGTACCCGAACCCGGCCGCGTGAAACATGTTGGCAGAGGCGATTTGGTGATTGGCCCGCGCGGCGAAAAAACGGAGCGCATCGCCGCGCTTTTTTCTCGCGCCAATGTTCCCTGCCGCATTTCTGAAAATATCGAAGGCGAGCTTTGGACCAAGCTGGTGTGGAACTGCGCGTTGAATGCAGTCTCTGCCCTGGGCCACGCAAAATACGGCCAAATCGCGGGTAGCGCCGATGCCTGGAAAGTAGTCGAGACCGCGGTGTACGAAGTTCTGGCGGTGGCGCGGGCCGCAAACATTCACCCGCCCGGACTCGAAGATCCAAAGGCGGCTTTGGCAGGCGCTCTGAGAATTGCCACACAGATGGCCGAAGCACTTTCTTCAACTGGACAGGACATGAATCGCGGGAAACGCACGGAAATCGATTCCCTGAACGGCTACGTCTCGCGGCGCGCCGCAGAACTCGGCGTGCCTACTCCCGTAAATCACGCGCTCTACGCTTTGGTGAAACTTGCCGAGGGCCGCTCCTGAGGTCGTCGAAGGTCGCGAGCCTATTGCGACCGAGGATCAGCTATGTCTGGATAGGCTGTCCGAATGTGACCCAGAACCGATTTACGTCGCGAATGACGAACTCACGCATGCCATAGAAGGTCTCGAGAACGTCTTCCACTAATTCCACTCGTTCCTTCAGCCGTCTGCACAAGCCATCCACATCCTCAACAAGAATGTACAAGTCAACTTCGCGGCGAAATTCCGAGCTTGACTTACCGCCAGCATCGAACATCACTTCGCTGTTTTCGAAGGACAGCTTCGCCCAGTTCATCTCCCCGTCTTCCTCGTTCTGCCGGACGAGTTTGAATCCAATCGAGGTATACCACTCAACGGCGGCGCGGACATCTGGGACATGAATCATCGGAACGACGGTTTGCGGCATGTCTTACTCGCTGAAGTTCAAGATTGAAACGCACCTAAACCTAGCACACTTGCATGAGTGGCCGTAACGTGGCGAGCGGCCTCAACCGGCGGAGAGAATTTCAAGGAACTTGCGGGGCATGAAACGGAATGTGCACGATCGCTTCCAGCTCAATAGGCTCGCCTTGCCGCGTGCCGGGACGAAACTTCCATTGACTCAGCGCATGCATCGCGTTCGCATCGAGCAGCTCATCGATTCCGCGAACCAATTGAATGCTATCCACCGTGCCGTCGCGGCGAATCACCGCGTAGAGCACAACTTCGCCTTCAACGTGCTCGTTGATAAGAGTCGGCGGGTATTTCGGGTCGACTTTGCGCACGGGCGATGGACCGGACAATTCCGCGGAGGACGGACGCGGTTCATTCGTGTTTGTCCGCAGCTCGGTGAAGTTCAAGATCCAGCTTCCCGTCGCGCTGTTCAGATTGGGCATGTCTATGTGCATCTTATAGATCTTTTTCGAGGCAAAAATCTGCTCCGGCTGCGCGCCCGGCGGAAGAGCGGTGAAATTTGGCGGAGCGGTTCTCGCGGGCTCTTCTTGTACGGGGGTATGTGGATCGGGGCGCGTGACGAGCGAGTGCGGCGGGGGCGCGCTGATTTTTGCTGTCCCGCCCAGGCCCGATACTCCTTTGTTCGCCGGAGGATTGCCGCCGCTGATGCTCACGTCCATTCCGTTTTTGGCGCCGCCGTTGCCCGTGCCTGCACCTCCGCCGCTGCCAGTTGCGCCGCCAGCTCCGCCAGTCTCACCTGAAGTTCCCGTCGGTGACCCGCCGGGCACGCCAGCTTGCTTTCCTTCCGGCGAAATGGAAACGCGCGCGGCAAGATTTCCTTGCGGCGCCGCAACAGCTGCCGGAGGCGCTGGGGCCACCGAAAGCGCAATCAGCGTTGACGTATTTCCATTCGAGCCGGTGAATTGTGATGCGCCGACTTCCGGCGCGGGGCCCGCATCGCCGGCTTGCGCGCGAGGCGCGATTCGCGGCGCGGCTCCCGCATTTAGTTCGAGCTTCGGCCGGGCAGGAACGTTCTCCGCGGCGATCAGTTGCAGCTCGCCCACCTTCTGCTCAAACACTGGCATATCTTGCGGCAGCGCATTCGTCACTGCAGCCATTCGGCGCTGCTTCGGCCGAAGCTTCGCGAGTACTTCCCGATTGATTTCGAGCCGCGGCCGCGCTGGACCCCGTATTTCCTGAAGTTCAACGATGTTCGGAAGGTCGGGAAGAATTTTCGGCGGCTCGAGTGGGGCAGCGGAATTGATCAGCGCCTGGCGAGGATGATTCGGATGCACCGGGTCGGTAAAAATGCGCTGGCGGGGATGAAAAGCGTCAGCTCCTTCGCGCGGAAGGGGCTTGTCCCGCTCACCGCGCGGGCTCGGCTTGGCCTGGGGAACTCTCCGGTCCAGAAAAGGAAGATCATTGATTGGCCCGGACCAGGAAAGTTCCACATTGTTGAGCGCGGAACTGTGATGGGCCGCGGCAGGAAACTGAGGAAACGGCATGATCAAAAACACAACGTGCCAAAAAGCCGCGGCAATCACGGCACGGCGCGGAATTCTCCGCTCTATCCAGCACTCTTTGAAAAAGACATCGACGGACAGTTTCTTCGGCGCCCGCGGTCCGCGCAAAATGGCGCCGAGACTGCTCCCGATTCCTTGGTGAAAACTTCCCCAAGCAATCTCCAGCTTCGGAGGGCGCACCGCCGGCGGGCGAATCGGCGCGCGAGCAACGGCGGCAGCCTGGACCGTCAAAGAAAAAAAGTTAGCGTGACCTTGAAACATATCCTTCACTTCTCGATAGATCAAAGCCGCCCCGCGTCTCTGCGGGGGCGTGAGCACCTGAGAATAGATGTACCTCTGCTTGCGGGGGTTTACTGAGCAGAGTTTTTTTCTTCACCGGCCGCGCAACGGTAAAAACTGAGCGCGGCGTCTCCCTGCCGGAGAACCCGGAAACGTCTTAGCGCGCCCGCTTCCTGAGGCAAATCGAAGCTGGGGCGATGCTCCGCTATGACAATGCCGCTGGGCCCAAGAAGTTCCCCTGAACCCAGAAATTCTAGCACGCGGGTGTAATCTTTGGCCGCAGAATAAGGTGGATCGAGAAAAATATAATCGTGTCGAGGCGTTTCTGCTTCTAGGCGAGACGCTAGCGTTTGCAGCCCGCGAAGGGCGTCCGAAGCGAGCACTGTTGCTCCGTTTCGAATTTCAAGCGATGCAAGGTTCCGTCGAATCAGTGTGACTGCCGGCGCGTGATTCTCGACAAACACAACTTCGGCGGCCCCGCGACTCAGTGCTTCGATACCGATCGCGCCGGTCCCGGCGAAGAGATCGATGAATCGCGAGCCTGTCACGCCGGGCCCCAGCACATTGAAGAGTGTCTCCCGAAGGCGGTCGCTCGTGGGGCGCAGCGCCAGACCCTTCAAGCTTTTCAGGATGCGGCTGCGATAAATGCCTGCAATTACGCGCATGATGCAGTTAGCCCACTTTCGCCAGGTGATAGCGGCGCTGCCATTCGCCTGGCAGGAGGCGCAGCACGCGCTGTAACTCCTCGCGCTGCTTTGCATCTTCGACAAGTGCAAAAGCCTCTTTGCGCGCCAGCTTGAGCAGCTCGCGGTCGCGAATCGGATTTGCGATATGAAAGCCCAACTCGCCGGACTGACGGGTGCCAAAAAATTCGCCAGGCCCGCGAAGCTGCAGGTCGGTCTCGGCGATTTCGAAGCCGTTCGATGTGCGGACCATGGTGTCGAGCCGGGCGCGGGCTTCGTCCGTCATGCGAAATGGCGC
>CAZGBQ010000006.1:0-27111 GCA_964524045.1 uncultured Acidobacteriaceae bacterium | reverse complement strand
TGCGGACCATGGTGTCGAGCCGGGCGCGGGCTTCGTCCGTCATGCGAAATGGCGCCACGAGAATGCAATGAGATTTCTGCGCGCCGCGGCCGATGCGCCCGCGAAGCTGATGAAGCTGCGCCAGGCCAAATCGCTCTGCATGTTCGATGACCATCACGGTGGCGTTCGGCACATCGACTCCTACTTCCACGACGGTAGTCGTCACGAGGACCTTCACTTCGTTACGGTGGAAGCGCTGCATGACATCGTCCTTCTCCTCGCTCGAAAGCCTCCCATGCAGCAGCCCCAGCTTCAACTTGGGGAAAACTTCTTTCGAAAGTTGTTCGTACTCGTCGATGGCTGCTTTCAGCTCGAGCTTGGATTCCTCGATGACCGGATAAACGATGTAGCCCTGGCGCCCCGCGGCGACTTCGCGCCGGAGAGATTCCCAAACGCCGGGAAGATGCTGCTCGGTGGTCACGCGCGTGACGATAGGGGCGCGGCCGGGCGGCAATTCATTCAGCACGGAAACGTCCAGGTCGCCATAAAGAGTGAGAGACAGCGTCCGCGGAATCGGTGTGGCGGTGAGCACCAGGACGTGGGGCGCGTGCCCATGGAACGCGGCCTTGTCCATGAGTCGTTTGCGCTGCAACACGCCGAAACGGTGCTGCTCGTCAATGGCCACAAAGCCAAGCCGCGCGAATGCCACGTTTTCTTCGATCAACGCGTGCGTGCCCACTACGAGCTGCGCTTCACCCGATTTGATGCGCTCGAGGGTTGTTTGCTTTTCCGCGCTCTTGAGACCGCTGATGAGCAGCTCGACACAATAGCCCGCTTTGCCGAGGATGCGCCGCGCGGAAAGAAAATGCTGAACCGCGAGAATCTCCGTGGGCGCCATGAGCGCAGCCTGCGTGCCGTTCTCGATGGCGATCACCGCGGCTTGCAGAGCAACGATAGTCTTCCCGCTACCGACATCGCCTTGCAGCAATCGGTTCATCGGCGCGGCCTTCTCCAGGTCCGCGACAATTTCCTTCAGGACGCGCTTTTGCGCCTCCGTGGGCTTGAAAGGCAGAATGCGCTTCAGCGCTTCGCGTATGGGATCTTCGCGCACACGAAAAGCGATGGCGTTTTCTTTGCGCGTGGCCCGCCGGTCCAGGCCCAAGCTCAGCTGGTACAGAAAGAATTCCTCGAAAATGAGCCGTTGCTGCGCGGGCGCGCGGAACGCGTTGAGCGCGTCGAGAGACTCCGAAGGCTCCGGAAAGTGTGTATGAATGAGAGCTTCGCCGCGTGAGGGATAATTTAACCGCGTGCGCAAGCCCTGCGGCAAAATATCAGCCATCCGCGCATCGATCAGTTGCACAGCCGCGTACATCGCGCGGCGAATCTGCTTCGATGCGAAGGTCCCGATGGCTTCGTAGACCGGTACGATGCGCCCCACTTCCGTCGAATCCATCTCTTCGCTGTTCAGGGTTTCGATTTGCGGATTGATCATCTCGATCCGCGCCGGCCGCAGCTTGTCGGCTTCCGCCTTGCCATGGAGAATCAGCCACTGGCCGGCCTTCAGACGACCTTCGAGATAACCGCCATGAAAGAATTTGCAGGGCAGTTGGCCGCCTGCCTCATCTTGCACCAGCAGGTGGTAGATGGCATCGCGGCTCCAGCGCATCGCTCGAATCGCTTGGCCGCTCAGAACGCGCGCGCGAATCGTGTAGGTTCCGCCCGGCTGGATGTCCTTCACTTTCGAGAAGTGGATGCGGTCTTCGTAACGGAAGGGCAAGTAGCCGAGCAAATCTTCCAGCGTGTAGATGCCGCGCTCGGCGAGCAACTGGGCGCGCTGTGGACCTACGCCTCTGATCATGCGCACTTCGCTGCTGAGATTCATAGCCATGGCTTACTCTTTATATCATTGCCACCGCAGAGATGTGGCAGGGGCGAAACTTGCGCCACAATACTGCGTATCGATAGAGTGAGGGTGTCACCCTGCTAGCGCCGCGGGTGTCGCATCGCATGAAGGAGAGACGAAGTGGCTGGTGAGCGTCTGACGGACTCGGAAAAGCGTGCCCTGTTTCTGTGGGTAGCAGCCGGAATCGTCGGGCTTCTATTCTCCTACAAATATTTTTTCCAGGCGTTTCCGGAAGCGTCCGTCAACTTTCAGATTTCACGGCAGGAAGCGCAGGCGCGAGCGAAGAAATTCGTCGAAGGCCTGGGCGAAAACGTCGACGGCTACAAATCTTCAATTACTTTCGACGTGGACAATGACGCTTGCTTAGCTAATGTTATTCCCGAGTGCGCCAAGGTGTACCTGGAGCGCCAAGTCGGTTTGCGAGAAGCGAACCGCCTGATGTCCTCGGAGCTGAATATCTGGTATTGGGACGTACGTTTCTTCAGGCCTCAGCAGGAAGAGGAATTCGAGGTCCGCGTCAGTACTTCCGGGCAGATCGTTGGTTACGATCACAAAATAGAAGAGTCGCGCGCCGTCGCGTCGCTCGAGCGCGTGGCTGCCCAGACCGCAGCGCAGGATTATCTCGTCGCAAAACTCGGAATGGACCTGCATGGATGGGATGTTCTGCCGCAGGAAGCCAATTCCAAGAAGAAGCCAAACCGCACCGATTGGACTTTTACTTGGGAGAAGCATGGCTTTCGCGCGAAGGACGCGCCCTACCTGCTGCAGGTGACAGTGCAGGGCGACCGCATTGGCCGCAGCAAAGAGACTCTGAAAGTTCCTGACGGCTGGCAACGCGGTTACCAGCGGCTGCGTTCCGGCAATGACACGCTGGCGCAGGCGTTCTTGGTTCCTTATATCTTGCTGCTGGCCGCTGCGGTCTGGTTTGCAGTTAAGCTCACGATGCAGGGGCAAACAAGTTGGCGTGGCGCCATCCTGCTGGGACTCGTAGTTGCCGCGTTCTTTTTCCTACAGCAGTTGAACGATTGGCCATTGTGGAGCTCGGCCTACAACACCAAGGCCTCCTACAGCACGTTCCTGGCAGGAAGACTGGGAGCGGCACTCTTGATTGCTGTTTTGAATGCGCTCCCCGTCGCCTTGGTGCTTCCTGGAGGGGAACCGCTCTATCGCGCTTCGTGGCCCAGCCGCTTGCAACTCTCCAAGATTTTCACGGTTCGTGGACTACGTTCGAAAGAGTTTTTTTCCGCAGCGGTGGTGGGGCTGTCGCTTGCGGCGGTACACATCGGCTACGTAGTAGCGTTTTATGTCACAGCCGGCCATTACGGCGCGTGGGCGCCGCAGGAGGTGAACTACGAAGAATCGGTGAACACCCTGTTTCCGTGGATCTCGGGAGCCGCCATCGGACTGCTGGCTTCGACCAACGAAGAATTCACCTTCCGCCTGTTCGCCATTCCCTTTTTTACGCGGATCACGCGCTACCGCTGGGTCGCCGTAATCCTGCCGGCATTTCTTTGGAGCTTTCTGCACAGCAATTATCCTCAGGAGCCTCCGTACATCCGCGGCATTGAGATCGGGCTGATCGGAATCGTCGCCGGAATCGTGATGCTGCGATGGGGAATTTGGGCCACCCTCATCTGGCACTATACCGTGGACGCTTCCCTCGTGGGCTTGTTCCTTCTGCGCTCGAACAGTCTTTATTTCAAAGTATCAGGCGTAGTCGTTGCGGCCGCGGCCTTTGCGCCGCTGCTGTTCGCCGGCATTTCCTACCTGACGCGCGGCCGATTTGAGGCGGATGAAGATTTGCAAAACAGCGCCGCGCCGCAGCCGGATTTGACTCTCGCGGACGTCCGGTCATCGGAGACGAGGGCGGCCGGGATGCCGCGATACGAGGCTCTCAAACCCGGAATGATCGCGCTGCTTGCAACATGCCTGATCGCCGGCGCAGTCATCGCCTGGAGGGCGAAACGCGAATCCATCGGCGATTACTTGAAATTGTCGGTGGACGGGAAGGCTGCGCGGAGCCGGACGGACGAAATCCTGCGCGCCAGAGGCGTCGATCCAAATTCCTATAAGCACGCCGCGGTGTTCGCGGACATCGCCGATCCCGCTACGAACGAGTTTCTTCGTGAACGGGTCGGAATCTCGCGCGTGAATGAAATATATGAGAAGCAAGTCCCGGCAGCCGTTTGGCAGGTGCGGTATTTCCGCGACAGCCAGGCGGAAGAGTACGCTGTCAAACTCAAGCCAGATGGAACGCTCTTCGCTTTGCAGCACAAGATCGCGGAAGATGCCCCTGGCGCGTCCTTGAAGAAGGAAGAAGCCGTCGCGCGCGCGGAAGAGTTTCTGCGTCAAGAGAGAAAGCTGGACTTAAGCCAGTGGACGCTCGTGGAAACCGAAACCGAAACGCGCCCTCACCGCGTCGATCATTTGCTTACCTGGCAGCAAAACAGCCCGCTCGACTCCGGCGCCTCTCCAGGGACGAGTGCTAATGGACATGCCTATGTACGCGTTCGCGTCGCGCTGCTTGGCGATGAGGTGACCGATTATCGGCGTTCCTACTTCCGGCGATCCGGTTCTGCCGATGAGGACGAGCCAGCGAGCGAAGGTTTCAGCGCGTTCATCAAGATTCCAGATGACTGGCGGCGCAAGCAGGAGGAGACGGCGCTGCCACGCGAGGCGGTGAGTTTTGGCCCCATTGTCCTTCTCGGAGGACTTGGCCTGACGGCGCTGATTCTCTTTCTCAAAAACCTGCGTTCGGAGCCGGCCCGCGCCGTGCCGTGGAAACGGCTCTCGCTTTGGGCACTTTGGGGGCTCGTCGCTTATTACGCGGTGTTTGCTCTGGGCGACAGTATTCCGAAAGTCTTGAATTCATACAATTCAGCGATTCCTTTCAAACTAACAATTGCTGCGTTCGTCGGCATCGGCGCGTTGCTGGGGGGGCCATTCAATTTTGGTTTTCTGGTTCTGCTGTTTGGTGTGGGCTGGTATTTCGCCAAGCTCGGTTTTGGACAAGACCGCCTTCCTCGATGGGTGGGAATGCCGGGCGCGTACTATCGCGATGCGCTTTGGATTGGATTGGGTGGAGCCGCTGGGCTGGTGGGGTTGGAAAGGCTGCTCGAGACGGCTTCGTCGCACTGGAATACAGTGCATCGTTCCCTCGCTTTCGGGGTCGGGCAGGATTTCGATGCGGTTCTTCCCGCCGCATCGATCATCGGAGGGACAATCCTGCACAGCCTGGCTAGAACGGGTCTTGTTGTTTTAACTGCTTCCTTTGTTGCAGCAAGAATAAGGCACTTCTGGCTTCGCGTCGCTCTCTTCCTGGTGGGCGTCATGGCGGCTGTGACGCTATTTGGAGGAGACTGGGGCAGCCCGGCAGATTTCTCGAAGCAATTTGTTGAACAGTTTGTCCTGCTCAGCGTTGTGGTTCTTGGAGTGCGATGCATCATGCGCTTCAATCTCCTGGGGTGCTTCCTGCTTGTGGCGGGGACATCTCTCTTTGCCGGTGCGGCTGAGCTGCTGGCCCAACCCAGCGCGTTTTATCGTGCGAACGGGTATGCCGTTCTACTCGCGCTCGTCTTGCTGTTTGCCTGGCCGGTCGCGGCCTGGTGGGCGCAGTCGATGAACGGGTCGAGCCCGTCTGCAAGCCCTGGAAGCTGATGGAAGGGCCTCTCCTGCGTTACTCTCCGAAACAAAATCCACAGTATTGACGTCGTTACGGGAGGGGAGCTAAGCTCACGCTTGCAGTATTGGTCCGTCCAATTTGGGTGGTACCGCGGCAGCCAGCGTCAAACAGGATGCGCCATTCTGTTCTAACCTATTGTTTTGCAATCGGTAAGTTGGCCGCGCGCGAAGAGAAAGCGAAAAATGCCGCTTCCCAGATGGGCTCTAGCCTTGGCTGATGACCACGGTTGCTCGGGCAGCACCAACGCCGCCCTAGCCTCGGTGACCTCCTTGCCCAACCTTGATGAGCGAGCGCTGGTGGCGGAAGCACAAGCGGGCAGCCGTGCGGCCTTTGAGGAACTCGTGCGCCGGTTTGACCGCGACGTGCTTCGCCTGGCCCTGAACCTGATGAAGCGGCCGGAAGATGCCCGCGACGTCTACCAGGAAGCCTTCCTTAAGGTCTACCGCAACCTGCACCGGTTCCGCTTTGAATGCAGCTTCTACACTTGGCTTTATCGCATCGTCACCAATGTATGCCTCGACCACTTGCGGCGGAGGCAAGCACGTCCCGAGGACCAGGCGCCGGAGCTCAATTCCGCGCACCACGAAGAAGGCATCACTGATTTTTTTGAACGCCAACGCGAGCACCGGCCCACGCTCGATCCGGAACGCACGCTGATGGGACAGGAAATCAAGTCCCGCATCGCTCGCGCGATGGAGCGCCTCTCGCCGCGGGAACGCGTTGTTTTTGAAATGAAGCACTATCAAGGCCTGAAGCTTCGCGCCATTGGCGACGTGCTCGGCACCACTGAGGAAACTGTGAAAAATTCGTTATTCCGCGCCACGCGCAAACTCCGCAACGAGTTGGGAGGCTTGCGATGAGCCCCTTGGAAAAAAATGCGAGCTGCAAAGACGTTGCGCCGCTCCTGGTATTTTACGTTTGCGAGGAAGTCAGCGAAGACGAGCGGCAGCTGATTGACACGCATTTGGTTAGTTGCGCCGCCTGCTCCGAACAACTTGCCGAAGAAAAAGAATTCCATTCCGCGCTGGCTTCTGCGCCGCAATCCGCTGACACGCTTGATTCTTCCGGGATTCTCCTCTCGCAGTGCCGCAGCGAACTTTCTGAAGTACTTGACGATTTGTCAGCGCCTCCGCTTCAGGAACATTGGCGGCCGTTCGGCTGGCTGCGCCGTTGGATGGCGCTGCGCCCCGCGTTGAGCGGAGCGTTGCTGGTGCTCGTAGGAATCCTGGCAGGAACACAACTCCTCCCGTGGGTTCAGAGGTCGAACAATACCGGCCAGGCGGTGAGCGTTCGTGCGCCGCAAGCGCTAACGCCCGATCAGCTTTCCAACATGGTGCTCGGAGGCATCAACATTTCCCCATCGTCTGGTTCGGATGCGCCCACGGTTCAATTGCAGCTCAGCGCCGAGCAGCCGCTGGTCCTTACGGGAACCGCCGATGACAGCAGGATGCGCCAGGTGCTTACCTACGTGGTGCAAAATAGCGATCGTTTTGATGCCGGGCAGCGTCTGGATTGCCTCGAAGCACTGAGGGCGCAGGCGCGCGATCTGCAGGTGCGACAGGCGCTGCTTGCCGCCGCGCGCAAAGATCAGAATCCGGCGGTGCGCTTAAAGGCCGTGGAATCCTTGCGCGACGCCGCTGGCGAGGATGAAGTGCGCCAGATGCTGCTTGATGCGCTCGAGCATGACACGAATCCGGGCGTGCGCGTGGAAGCCGTCAATTTGCTTGTGGGATCGCTGGATGGCGAAGCGCCGGATAGCGATGGCGCAGCGAATGCAGCGCCTGCGGTCGCAGCGGCTCCGCGGCCAGGCGAGGAAGACCTCGAACGCGTGGTTCGCGTTCTTCAGCAGTTGCAGCGCCGGGATCCCAACCGTTATGTGCGGCTGCGCAGCGCCGCTGCTTTGCGGCAGATTGGGCCGCGCGAAGTGCAGTAATTCGCCGGACGAATTTTTAGCGGAAGATGAATTCGAATTCCCATCGAACATTTTCTTGCCGATCCAGCGGCATCGCGCTGCTCTGGACCCTTGCGGGAATCTTTTCGACGCCGCAGATTTTGCCGGCCGCCAGCGCCTCTGACGCAAGAGAAACCGTCGCTCTGCCGGAAAAGTCCGGAGAGCCTGGCGCATCTCGCACTTCGTCGGTGCGCACAGGCGAGCTTGAAACGAAAGACGGCTTAACCCTGCGACTGACCGCGGACCTCGGCTCCGTAAAGATCACTCCGAATGACTCTGGCTCGAAGCCTGTGGTGCGCTACACCGTGCACGTGGAGACGGACGCGCGTGGCGCCGTCGCGACGCAACTTCTCAACAACTACGGTCTAAAAGCCAGGTCTGCGGCTGGCGGCGTGGAAATCAGCGGCGCATTTGCCCCGAAGGCGCTGCGCACGGCAAATGCTCAAGTTTGGGTGCAGTTCGAGGTAGCCATTCCGCGGAACTACAGTGTGGAAGTCAGCACGGACGCGGGTGACATCTGGACCGGCGATATTGGCGGCACGGCCAACCTGCGGACGCAAGGCGGCACGATCATCGCCGGGCGCATCGGCAGTCCCGGCATTCGCGAATGGACCCATGGCCGTCCGGTTGCCAAGCTGGAAACCGAGGGCGGGCACATCAAGGTGCTCGATGTGGCAGGTGATCTGAGCGCGTTCACCGCGGGAGGCCACATCAACGCCGGCATTATCGCGGGGGACGCTTCGCTGCACAGCGGCGGCGGGCATATTCGCGCGAGCCAGATCGGCGGCCGCGCAGATCTGGAAACAGCGGGAGGCAACATCACTGTCGGCCAGGCCGGAGGTTTTGTGAGCGTGCATACCGGCGGCGGCCAGATCGATTTTGGAGAAGTGAAAGGTTCCGTTCGCGCGCAGACCGGCGGCGGTGGCATCCACGTGATGTACGTTTCCGGTCCCATGGAAGTGGAATCCAATGGTGGCAGCATCTGCCTGACCAATGCGTCCGGTGCCGTGCAAGCGGCAACTTCAGGCGGCAGCATCCGGGCCTGGATTAGTCCAAAAGCATCGGCAGGAAGCGGACCGCTGCGGCTTGAGGGCGCCTCCCAGCTTGCCTCAGGGACCGGCGACATCATCGTTTATCTTCCACGAAATCTTGCCGTGAATCTGGACGTTACGGTGCTCAATGGCAACGAGCACCAGATTGAGGCTGATTCAGCTTTGCATCTCAACCTGCAGGGCCCGGCGAACGGAAGTGGCCCAGTGCGTGCCATGGCTGCTTTGAATGGAGGCGGCGCGCCTCTCAAATTGCGCACGACGGGCGGCAAAATCCAGCTGAAATTCATTGACGCCGAAGTGGCCCTTCGCGAGTCTCTTCTGTGCGAGCAAGCCGCCCGCCTCAATAAGCGGCTTTCCGAGGCAGGACTAGCTCCAGTTTCTTTCCCTGCTCCCGCCGCGCCTGCGGGAATTGGTTGCGCCTCTGTCCAGCCGCCGCAGGAAACGCCGCCGCAGAATAACAACACCGATTGGCTGGATAGCTGGCTCAATGACCTGGAGCGCATGTTCCGCGGCGCGATCAGCGAGGATCCAGACAAATTCCTGAGCCGGCTTACCTATCGTCCTTCGCCATCCTATCCGGCCTTGTCGCAGCGCGCGGGAGTCCATGGTTTCGTTGTGCTCCAGGTGAAAATCACGAAGGAAGGCCACATTGAAGTGCAAAAGGTTCTGGAGGGCGAGCCATCGCTCGTCAATGCGGCTATTGATGCCGTGAAACGCTGGCAGGGAAAACCGGACTGGGTTAAGGGAAAGCCGGTTGAGGTGATTTCGACGGTAAAGTTTGATTTTCAATTGCGCTGATCGAACGTTCTTTGCAGCGCGCGAATTTCTTTGGGGTTCTGGGTTCCGAAGGCAGCAGGATCTTCAAGGGGGTGAGTGCTCATGTCACGTCACACATTTCGCGCGATCGCCGTGTGTTTCTCTCTTCTCTTGGGGGCCGCCCTCTGGGGCGCTCCGGCCTACTCCGCCGCCGTCAAAGATTTCAACCAGACCTACCCGCTGCAACCCGGCGGCATATTCGAACTGCAAAACGTCAACGGCGCCGTGGACGTTCAGGGATGGGATCGCAACGAGGTGCAAGTTCGCGCAATAAAGACGGCAAAAGAGCAGGCGTCGGACCTTGATCGCGTGTCCATTGAAGTGGACGCGCGTCCGGATGCCATCTCCGTCTCCACGCGGTATCCGCAAAACGAGGGCGTGGAAGTCGCCGTGGCGTACACCATTCGCGTCCCACACGGCGCGCGCGTCGAACACATCGGCACCGTAAACGGCACGTTGCGCGTTTCCGGGCTGAAAAACATCGAAGACCTGCATACGGTGAACGGCGACATCGAAGTGTTTGAAGCAGGAGGAAACGTTCACGCGCACACCACCAACGGCAACGTGCACGTCGAATTGGCGCATGCCCCCAACAAACTGGGCGCTACGGCGGAAACCACCAACGGGTCGCTGGTCGTTGCCCTGCCTGCCGACCTGCAAGCGGAGATTGAAGCCCGCTGCCTGAATGGGAATTTCTATTCGGAGCTGCCCATTACCATGGAGAGCACCGAGCGCCCGCGGGAAATGCATGGAAAGCTGGGCCGCGGCGGGCCCACGATTCACCTGCGGACCGTGAATGGCGGCATCCGCCTCGTGGTTTTGCGTTCGAGCGTTTGACCATTTGCCTCTTGCTCCGTCTAACTGCCAAGGAGGATGGGACGACAATGAATAAAAGAAATCTCTTTGCAATGGGGGGAGTCGCGGCCCTCGGTTTGGCGATGATCGCTCTGCCCGCGCCGCCGGCAAAGTCACAGGCACCCGACGACTGTGCAACGGCACAGCTGGAACAGAAACTGGACAACCTTCAGGTCGATGGTGTTCCAGGACAGGCCGCCGAACTTGCAGTGCAGCATGCTTTGCTGGCCTCGCAAATGGCCCTCGCACAACACCGCAACGCCATCGAACGCCTGGAGGCTTTCCCTGCTCTAACAGATGATGACGTAAGTGTATTCGTGGAAGAAGGCGGGAGCTGGCTGGGCGTCGAACTGCACGAGGTGACCGGAGATTCGGCCAAGGAATTGAAGCTGCCCGCAGAGCGCGGGGTAGTTGTTGGCAAGGTAGTTCCGGACAGCCCTGCCGCCAAAGCGGGACTAAAAGAGAATGACGTTGTAACGGAAGTCAACGGACAGCGCGTCGAAGGCGCCGCGCAATTTCGCAGAATGATCCACGAGATCCCCGCTGGCCGCGCGGTGCAGTTCACAATTTGGCGCGATGGGCGCGCGCAGTCGATTGCCGTCACTCTTGGCAAAGCCGAGGAACGCCGCGATTCTCTTAAGATTTTCACCGCGCCTTCGGGCCCGGGTAATGCCGGCAACTTCGTTTTCCGTATGCCGGAAATCCCGGAAATTCCTTCGATGGAATGGGACGGCAACAAATTGCTGATGGGTGGCCGACCGCGGCTGGGAATTGACGCGGAAGATCTCAATGGCCAGCTTGGTACGTTCTTTGGGGCTCCGGACGGCGAAGGCATCTTGGTACGCGACGTGAATCCTGGGTCTGCTGCGGAAAAGGCAGGCATCAAGGCCGGCGACGTGATCGTTTCCGTGAACGGCGAGCGCGTCCGCACCGTTGGCGACTTGCGCGAGAAGCTTGCAGCAAAGCACGAGGCGAAAGACAAGGACCAAACCGTGAAGCTCGGCGTCCTTCGAAGCAAGAGCGAGGTTTCCATCAACGTCGAGCTGCCCGCACCGGCTGCGCGAACGAAGCGGCTCATTTCACATCGCACCAATATTTAACTCTAAATTCTAAGTTCCAAGTCGCAAGTTAAAGGCCTCGCTTCCAAGGAGAATGGCACTTCCTGCGAAGCGAGGCCTCTTTTTTGGGGTCTTCGCGGAAAGAACTTCGGAAATCTATTCTCGAAAAAGACGCCAAACTGAAAACCAGAATTTGTTACTCGTTACTCGCCGTCGGCCGAGGACGTGAACGCAGCGTCAAACGCCGCATAATGCCGGTGCTGCTCTTCCGGTTCATTGACCGCAAGTCCCTCTCTTTCCACCCACGCGTGCGCCTCCAGCTTATTGCTCTCTTTTTGAACACCGATTCGCAGGCGAGAGCTTATACCCTGTCGCCCAAGCAGCCACCACAGCGTCAGGGATTTTGCGAGGCACGAAGGATGAACCAGCCCGTGGCGGTCCGCGGAATTAACGGCTCGCGCGGTCAGCTCCACGCGCTGCTTGATGAAATCCAGGTTCAATTGGGAATTGGCCCCGAAAAGCGTTTTCTGAAGTGCGGCGCGAGTTTTGTCAAAACCGCGCCATCTTAGACTCAGGGACACTAGTGGCAGGGCCAGGAACGCGCGCAGAAACAGCGCTTGCGCAGGGCGTTCCAGCGCGCTAAATCGCCGCAAGCTTTTCAGCATCGGCGGGCAAAACCTGGAGCAGCCCGTTTTCAACTAGCCGGTCGAGAAGCTCCGCCAGATTGGCGCGCAGCAATTCCGGCTCAACATCATATTCGGCGAGCAGCTCCCGGTACGCCGCGTCAATGTTGGATGAAGTGGTCACGAGCTGCCACATTCGTGTTCCGGTCGCGTCTAGACCGAAATACCGCTCCGTTTCCAGATTCAGCAAAACCGATTCTTGATCGAGAAAACGCACCAAGACGTGCGCGGGTGCGGCGGCGCGATTGCTGAATGTCAACATGAGTGCCTTATTCCTCTAGAAATCGCGGGACTGGGCCCAGCTCTGGGGCGCACACGACTTAAGGCTGCAGAGCTATTCTACCGGGGACCGTGCCTCTTGGCTAACGCTGAGTGCTGAACAAAAAGGCCGGCCTTATTATGCAGCCGGCCTTACACTCGATACAATTCGCCGTTAGGACTTCTTCTTTTTGCCTCCTATTTTGGTCTCGATACCGCCTGTCAGTTTTTGCAGGTTCTCCAATCCCTGCTTGGCCTGCAGGCCATAGCTTCCACTGGGGTCAAGGTCAATGGCCTTTTGATAGGCTTCCACGGTGCCCGGCTTCGGGGTCACTTCGATTTTGTCGCCGACCTGCTTGTAAATGCTGGGGTCTGCCACCATACATGTGGCAAGCAGATACCAGCCCTGGGCATTCTTGGGATCCAGCTCGACGGCCTTCTTCAGGGGCTCGATGGCTTCCGTCATGCGTTGCGCGGTGTACAGGCTGATCCCGAAGTTCCTCCACGCAGTCGCCGCGTTCGGCGGATCGAGTTCTGCGTTCTTGGTGTAAGCTGCTTTTGCGTCGTCGATCTTTCCAAGCCGCGCCAGCACGTTTCCGAGGTTGTTGTAGTAGCCGGGCACATCTGCCTTGGCCGCGATGGCCTGCTGGTAGGCTTGCACCGCTTCCTCATTTCGTCCGGCTGTATCGTAAGCCTCGCCCAGTTTGGCCCACAAGATGTGCTGATTGGGATCCTTTTCGCCCGCGGCTTGCTGCGCAGCCTGATACTCTTTTGCCGTCTGATCGGCAAGGTCCGCTAGCTTCTGCTTTGCCGCCTCGCGTTGATCGGGTGTCGCCTTTTGCAAGTCCGCTTTGGCCGCTTTCTCTTGCTCCAGGAGCGTATTGCCCGCATTGAAGTGCGCTTTCAAGCCTTCGAATTTGACAGAGGCTTCCGCGCGCTTCTTTTCTTGCTCCTGCACATCAATGCCTTGCTTGGCGGCAATATCCTTAAAGCTTAAATCGACCTTCACTTCCTCGCCGCTCCCGACACGGGTCTTAGTTTCGTAAGGCGCTTGTTTGTCATTGGGCGGGGGAAAGACTACGAAGACGCTGTAAACTCCAGTCCGCACGTTTCGGATGATGTATTTGCCGCCGCTGTCTGTCTTCGCCTCCTGCTTGCCGCCCTGGTCGCTGACCAATCGAACCGTCACATCGGCCCAGGGCTTCCCACTAATATCCAGGATTGTGCCGCTGACCGATCCCATTTGCGCTGCGGCGCGTGGCGCCAACAGGCTTGCAAGCGCAATAGCGAGAATTGCCGCGAACGCACCCGATTTACTGAGAATCTTCATGCTCCGTTCTCCTTTTACACAGAGGAGCTCGTCCGGACTCACCAGACGCATTTCGGCCCCATTATCGCTCTTGTCTCGCCAGATTCCAATCCCACGAAGTCGCAAAACTCCTTTTTACAGAGGTACAAACAACGCAAGCTCATCTCCTTGCAGAAACCGCGTGGCGGTAGGGTATGGGATCGGGCGTTCCAGCCTCCGCAAAGGCTCTCAGCCGCAGCAGGCAACTATCGCACACGCCGCAGGCCATTTCATCTTCCTGGTAGCATGACCAAGTGAGATGCAATGGCGCGCGCAATTCCAGGGCGCGCTGGATGATCTCGCTCTTCCTCATAGTGATCACCGGTGTGACCATCTCGATCTGTGTTTCCGGCCGAGTCCCGGCGCGAATCAACTCCTGAAACACACGGTAATACTCCGGCCGGCAATCCGGATAGCCAGAGCTGTCTTCCGCAACCGCGCCGATATACACCGCGCCGGCTCCAATAGCTTCCGCCCAGCTCACCGCCACCGAAAGAAAATGAGCATTGCGAAATGGCACGTAGGTCACCGGAATCGTGCCGCCGTGCGGCCCGGGCTGGCCTAAGTCATTTTCAGGGACAGCAATCTTTTCATCGGTAAGTGCCGATCCGCCAATAGCTCGGAAATGGTCAAGCTGCACGACGAGCCGTTCGCGCACGCCGTAGAAGTCCGCGATCTCCTCGAAGGCGCGGCGCTCGCGCCGCTGTGTCCGCTGACCATATCCGGCGTGAAGCAGTGCGAGATTCTCAGCGCCATGCCGCTCGCGCGCAATCGCCGTGCTCACGCAGGAATCCATTCCTCCGCTCAGCAAGACCACAGCTTTTAGCGAATCAGTCATTTACACGCCCCTGGTCGCCGGATCCCAAATGAACTTATGCAATTGCAGTCCAAGCCGCACCGGCAAACCATCTGCCAGAATCCACTCTGCAAGCTGCCGCGGCTCCAGGCCCGGCCATTTTCCCTCCGGATCTTCAAACACCGGCGAAAACAAAACCTCTCGCACGCGCGGCACGAGTCCGTGCTCGCGCGTAAATTCACACGCAAATTCATAATCGCGCCGCGTCGAAAGCACGAATTTCACTTCATCGTTTTTCGAAAGCTCCTGCAGATTGTCGTTATCGAAAGTATTTGGCTCACCCGAATCGGGGCATTTCACATCGACAATCTTGATAACAGCCTTGGGCAGTTTGCCGATGAAACGCTCACCGCTCGTTTCGATTATTACCGCATAACCGCACGCGAGCAGAGTCTCCGCCAGCGGATAGACTTCGTCTTGCAACAAGGGTTCCCCGCCTGTCAATTCCACCAGGGGCACAACGGCCTTGGCGTTCGGATCATGTCCGCGCCCTGCCAGATCGTCCACACGCCCCAAAACCTCCGCGACGGTCATTTTCGTTCCGCCGTGAAAGGCGTATGCTGTATCGCACCAGGTGCAGCGCAAATTGCAGCCTGTCAGCCGCACAAAAATACATGGCAGGCCCGCGCGTGTGCCTTCGCCTTGAATGGACTTGAAGATCTCGGTAATGACCATGACGTAGGGTGCGGCAGCCTGACTGCCTTTCTATCTCGACTACTCTCGACCCTTTGTTTCGCTGCGGGGCCTTCTTGGCCAAAGCCAATACGCGGCAGCCAGAAAAATAACCAGGGGCAAAACCAGCCGCAGATAACCTGGTGCGATGCCCAGGAAGCGAAATACCAGAATGTATCCCAATGCCACCAGAATCGCAGGAACCAAAATAATGAGGAAGGCGCGGTTCATGGCTTCAGGTTGGTCCTCGTAAGTGTTGATTCTAAAGACCTTAAGCTGCTCACTCTGACGCAGCAGTAAGCCCCTAACTCCCAGGCCGATATTGCGCTCGGCTCGTATCCGTCTCCCACAGAATTACGTCCGTCACGCGCGCACCCGCCGGCATGTCCTTTAGTTGCTTGCTGATTTCGTCGTAAAAATACTTGGCCACGTTTTCCGCCGAAGGATTCGCCTTCCGAAAAGGTTCCAGGTCATTCATGAACTGGTGGTCCAAACGTCCCATAACTTCGCGGATCACTTGCTTCATCTGCACGAAATCGACAAGCAACCCGATGGAATCGAGTCCCGGCCCCTCGACGGTCACGCGGACGCGATAATTATGCCCATGCGGATTCTCGCACTTCCCCTTGTACCCGCGCAGCGCGTGCCCTGCGGAAAACGTTTCTTCGACGCTGACTTGAAACATTTCTCTCCCACAATGCCGTCGCCCGCTTATCCCAAGTCTATTTCCCGGAATGCTTCAGGCGGGACTTGCCGGATATGCCGCTTTGCCCCTGTTATTTCCGTCCAGGAAACGCGCCACTTCGGCTGATTCGTGGGTCATGCGGTAGCGCGGCAGCGACTCCACAAAAATTTTACCATAGGCCATGCGCTGGATTCTGGTATCGAGCAGCGCCAGGACGCCGCGGTCGCTCTTGCTTCGAATCAGCCTCCCGAACCCTTGCTTTAGGGACAACACCGCTTGCGGCACCTGAAACTCCGCAAAGGCGTTCCGCCCGTCTTCCTGCAAAGCCTGCACCCGCGCGGCGACAATCGGATCGCTTGGCACCGCGAATGGCAGACGGTCCACAATCACGCACGACAATTGCTCGCCCGGCACGTCCACGCCCTGCCAAAAACTGGCGGTCGCGAACAACACCGCCGATTCCGTGTTTTTAAAGCGTTCCAGGAGCGCAGAGCGAGGCGCGGTCCCTTGGAGGAGCACGGGAAACGAAACGCGCGAGCGCACCCGCTCGAAGAGCTCGTTCATCTGCGAATAGCTGGTAAACAGGCAAAACGCGCGCCCCTGGCTGTGCTCGAGCAGCTGCACGATTTCGTCCGCGGCTTTGCCGGCAAATCCCGCGTCGCGTACATCCGGCATCTTGCGCGGCAGGTACAGGAGCGCTTGCTGCGAATAATCGAATTCCGGCGGCAGTGCGCGTTCCTTCGCATGGTCGATGCCCAGCCGCTGGCGAATGTAATCGAACCGGCCGCCAACCGTAAGTGTCGCGGAAGTCAGGATCACCGAGTCAAACGCCTCAAAAAGCCGCTCGCGGAGAATCTGGCTCACGTCGATCGGCGTGGCCGTCAGGAACACTCCCTTGTTGCGACGTTCGTACCAATAGACGTAATTCTTTTCGTTCGACTCGAACAGGAAAGAAAGTTCCTGGCGCATCTCGAAGCTTCGCCGCGCCATACGCGTCAGCTCTTCGGGCTTGCTGGTTTGCGCCGCAAGCTCCGTTTCCAGGCTTTTCAGGGAAGAGACTAGCGCGTCGTAGGCCTCGCGGTTCTGCTCCAGAAAGGCCTCGCGCTCGCGGCGCGAAAACGCAAACCGGCCGTCGCGCGGCGGAAAAAGCTCGAAAAAGCTGCGGTTGCGTTCCCGGATGCGCTGCGTTTTCCGCAAGAGCGACGGCGTGCCCATCCGCAGCAGCCGCAGCGCCTGGTCCGTATCCCGCGCCAATTCCTCAAAACGGAAATTGGAAATCTGGCGCCCGAAATAATCGCTCGCAACGTCTTCCATCTCATGCGCTTCGTCGAAAACGACCGCGGAATATTCCGGCAGGATGCTCCCGAAATCGTCCTGTTTCAACGCCAGGTCCGCAAAGAACAAATGATGGTTCACGATAATCAGATCGGCCTCTTTCGCCCGCTGATGCATGCCGGTCACGAAACACGGATTGAACGACGGACATTTTTGGCCCGTGCAGGTATCGCGGCGCGCGTCGAGCCGTCCCCACAACTCCGAATCATCCGGCAAAAAAGTGAGCTCAGCGCGGTCGCCTGTTTCCGTCAGCTTGGCCCAGTCCTTGATTTGACGGAACACGTCGACTTCCTCGATACCTTTAAGGAGCGCTTGATCCTGCATCTGGTTCAGCTTTGAGACGCACAGGAAATTCGAGCGCCCCTTCATCACCGCTACTTTCAGGTTTGGCGCAAAGTGTTTTTGCAAGAAGGGGATGTCTTTCTGGTAGAGCTGTTCCTGTAGCGATTTCGTCGCCGTGGAGATCACCACGCGCCGCCCGCTGCAAATCGCCGGTATCAGATACGCCAGCGTTTTGCCCGTTCCGGTGCCCGCTTCGACAATCGCGTGATAACGCGTTCCGAACGCGTCGTGCACCAATTCGGCCATCTCCAGTTGCGCAGCGCGGTATTCATAGTCCGACGAGACGGTCGAGCGGTCGAATCCGCCCTTCATGCACTTTTCCAGGAAACCGCCTGGGCCAAACACTTCGCGCATCGAGTGTCTGCTCGCCTCGCCTCCTTCCGCGGAGCCGGCTTTCCCCTGTGTTTGGTCCCGCTCGCGGAAGTCCTCCTGAAGTGGCGCGTACACCCGCTCAACAGCGCCTTGTTTGACGCTCATTCTGGACGGAGGCACGTTCGAATTGGCGTTCTTTTTTGGCAGAGATCACCTTTGGCTTTACGCAGCGCGAGGCGGAACCGATACGATAGCATACCGTTGTCCTGGCTTCCTGCGAGCCTGGCCTGAATCTGGAATCGCGAATTTCTTCGCGCTTGCGGCCTTTAGCACTTGAACATCCGGCCTGTTTTTTGAAATGCCTGCTCTCCGCTGGCGCGCTACATTTACTGGGATACTTTGTGCGTTTTCCGGCGCACGTCAGGAAAACGCCCAATGATGTATCGTGGGGTGTCCAATGAATCGCGGGAAAGCTCTTTCGTTCGCAATTTCTCTCGCCGCTCTTGCGGTAGCCTCCTGCAGCGGGTTTAAGAACGTGGTCACATGTCCTGGCGGCAATTGCGGCGGCAACGCCTCGTTGAGCCTATCCATTTCGGACGTCGCACCAGCCAACACCTCGATTATGAGCTTTACAATGCCGGTCCAGGGTGTCACGCTGACCCCGTCGAGCGGCAGCCCCGTTTCCTTGACTTCTGCGGCGGCCACTTTCGAACTCACTGGCCTGCAGACGGACTCAGCTCTCCTCGCCTCCAACGTTTCCGTCGCGCCCGGAACTTACACGGCCGTTAACATAACCGTTTCTGCCCCCAGCGGCGTTTTCTTCAACGGCTCTGGCTCGGCCATCGGTTCCTGCGCCAATGGGACGGTTTGCTCCATTCAAGGAGGCGCGGCCACCATTACATTTACTTTCCCAACTGGGTCGCCTCTGGTCCTCACGGCGAACCAGAGTCAGTGGCTCGGCCTGGACTTCAATTACAACAACGCGATTGTGTCAACGAGCAGCAGCGTCTCCATAGACCTCACGCAGAACAATGTTCTTACCGCGCTCACGACGCCTCTCACCGGCGTCCCAACCGGCGACTTCTCAAGCATTGATGATTTTACCGGGCAGGTGACAGCCGTCTCTGGAAGCAGCATCACGATCAAGTCTACCGTTCGCGGCAGCTTGACCGCCGCGATCAACTCCTCCACGATTGCCGTCAATGATCCTCAGAGCCAGTGCAGCGGGGGCGCTGCATTCTCTTGCATCAAAATGGGCTCGGTTGTCAGCCTGCAAGGCGTCCTGGCCAATACAGGCGCAATAAATGGGACAGAGTTGGACGTAATCGATGTCTCGACAACTCCCGCTGACGAAGTCGAAGGTGGCCTCTACGCCAACACGAGCTGCACTTCTGGTTTCGGCGTGATTCTCAGCGATAGCGTTATCCTCACGAGCTCACCTCTCGCAACTGCCTCGTTCGGCCAGAATGTGTGCCTTGCGCTCGGTACTGGCGTTACTTTCGCCATTGATGACAGCATTCTCAGCAATCAGGGCGTTCCGACCGCAGGATTCAGCAGTTCCGGCGATCTCTTCTCCGGCCAAACCATTCGTGCGAAGATCTCCAACGCCGTGTCCGGTACCAACATTATTAACGCCACGGCTTCAGCCCTCGTCCTGCGCTTCGCCCGCCTGACCGCCGCTCTTGGCACGGTTAGCAATCCGAGCTTCACGCTGGCTTCTTTACCGGCTCAATTTGGAACGGTTAACAACAAGGCTGTGCAGACTTATGCGAGCGCCACGATCTTCGAAGGTGTCTCCGGCGGCATCAGTGGTTTAAGCAGCGGTCAAACCGTGTCCATAAGCGCCCTATTTTTGAACCCCAATACATCGACACAAGCTTTCCACGCTGCAAAGGTTCGCGTTCCCTGATACCCAGCTTTCCCCGCCTCCGCAAAAGCAGCGGGCCCTCCAATCCATCGGAGGGCCCGTTGTCTTAGCACCAAACAGTCTCCCGCTCGCAATGCCTGTTTGTTTCTTCCAATCTCTTACTTACAACTTAAACTTTGCACTTGCCACTCACTCCACGTCATGCCGGCAGCGGTCCTCCCACCGTGGTATTCGGTGGCAGCGGGTTTGGTGCGGACGCCGGCGGCGCTCCCGCGCCCAGAACTGGCTGAAACCTCCGGTAAATGGCCAGCGAAATCGCGCCGATACCCCACAGAATCGCAACAAACTTCAACCATCCTCCCAGGTGCGGAATCGTCGTAAGCAACCGGACAATCACCACTCCCACGGCCATACGCCCGATCAACGGCCACAGCTCGCTCGTACGCCCCATCAGCCATTGCCCGACCAACGCGCCCACGATCACCTGCGCGAAATAGAGCGACGCATACCACACAAACAGCGTGGAAACGCCGATGAACAGTCCCACCACCGTGATGCACGCTATGCACGCCGCAATGGGCACTCCGAACAAAACCAGCACGCCCAGCCCGAAGGTCGCGCCATAACTCTCGGCGGACCTCACCGCATCTCCGGAAAACTTCGGCGTCAAAGCGAAAAGCACCATTCCAAACAGAACGAATGCCGCCATCCAGATGACCTGCCACACGTAGTAATGCGCGCTGCGGTAGCTCTCGTGTCTTTTGAGTTGGTGAAATTCCACGGGAGACGCCAGCTTTGCCGACGGCGAAACTTCCGCTTCTTTGTTGCCTTCGAAACGCACGGGCCCGTCGATCACCGCCGACGAGCCGATGCTCAGCGTATCGCCCTTCGCTCGAATCGATCCGCCTACCTTCCCCGCGAGCGTCGCGCGAGCGAAGAAAAGCAGCGCGTCCCGCCCAACAGTACCCTCAGCCGTCAGTGATTCCGAAAACGACGTGAGACTCCCGCCAATCTTGGCATTGGAATCGAGAACCAGCGACTGGTCAAACCCCATCACATTCTTGGCCACCGTTCCGCTGATGGTGATGTTGTTATTGAAAGTCCGGACGTTTCCATCCACCTGCCCATAAATCCGCGAGCTTTGCGAAAACGAAATAACGTCGCCCGTAACGTGCCCGTTGATTTCCAGCGACTGGCAGAACACGATGAGGTCTCCGTCGACCGTTCCATCAATCCGCGCGCGCTCTCCCGTAATATAAATGTCGCCTTTGATGGTTTCGCCTTTAGCGACCTCAATATTGTTTCCCTTGCGGAACTCCGTCGCTGACGCCGGAGCCGGCATCGCCAACGCCGCGCACAATCCCGCAAACACCAGCGCCAGCGCCGAGCCGCGCCGGATTCGCCGTCGCAGGAACATCACTCCCAGCCCCCCCAGGGTCGCCATCGCCAGTATCTCCAGAAGTGTGATCATCGATTGCCATCCTTTCCAGAAAGAGCTCTGGAAAATCAGCAGGTTCAGCAGATTTGTTCCGCCAAATCCCGCTTGCTCCAATTGCGTCTGCCAGGGTTCGATATATCCGGTCCACAGGGCGTAGGCTCCCGTGGCCGCCAACCCAAATACCAGGCCCCAAATCCAGTGCATCGCGCTTCGCGCCCGTTCCTGAAACTGCGCCAGCCGCGAAGGCAGCGGCTCGTTTTCTTCCAGCATGGCTCGCGTCAGCAGCCGCGATTCGCGCTCCAGCGCGCGCAGCAGCGTGTGGCAGTCCTCGCACTCCTGCGTGTGCTCGGAAACTTCCAGTGCCCGCGCGCGGTCCAGTTGCCGCTCGAGGTACATCAAGCAGCTCATCTCGTCCAGATGCTTCATCGTGTCTTCCCCGCTCATGAAGCCCCTCCCGCCGCCAGCGCCGCATTGCCTTCGAGCGCCTGCCGCAGCTCGTGCCGCGCCCGCAGCAACACCACGCCCACGAAGGCGCGCCGCACTCCCAACGCGTCGGCAATTTCGTCGTAGCTCATGTCCGAGTAATAGCGCATCACCAGTGCCATGCGCGCCCGCGCGCCCATTCTCTCCAGCGCCTTCCGCACTTCTTCGCTCGAGCGCTGTTCGATCAGCTTTTCCAGTTGGCTTGGTTCGGGGTGCTCCAAAGGAACGTTCTCGACGTCTTCTGTTTCTTTATCCTGGCGGATTTTCCGCCGCCGCAGAATGTCCCAGCAATGATTGGCGGCCACTTTGTACAGCCACGCGGTGAACGACCTTGTCGTGTCGTACTGGTTGAGCTTGCCGCGCAGTTTCAGGAAGATTTCCATCGTGGCGTCTTCGGCGTCCTCCCGCGTAGGCATGGCACGCCGGCAGAACCGGAAAATCGCAGGCGCATATTCCCGGTAAAGCTCGCCCCAAGCCTCCGCGTCGCCCGCCCTGGCACGGGCAATCGCCTCCGTCGGCTCCGTTATTCCCGGCGCGCTCATCCGGCCTGGTCTCTGCGTTTCCATAGACTAGTACGCACCCGCGCCTGCAAATATTACACCTTGCAAACTGGCATGTTTCCGATTGCCTGGCTAACCCGTTCAATTCCCAATGCTTATCGCGGGACTCAGTGTTTCCTTGGGCTATCAGCAATATTGCTGGCCGCTTGTTGCGGCGGGCTAGCGCCGCCGTCATTTCGAGCGCAGAGAGACCGCTTCCCCTCCGAGCGCTTTTTTCGAGGAGAAATCTCTCCCCGCCTTTTCTCGCCTTCTTGTTTTGTAGCGCCTTGTAGTCAACACACAAGGGGCGTGCCTAAGTTTGCCGACGGCCTGACCGCCGCACCCAGCACTCTACCAGAAAAAACTTGAGGGGGCCTTTCGGCCCCCTCGATTACGAGAATCGTGCTTGTGATTGTTTCGTTGGTGCAGCGATTAGAACCGGAGCCGCAGACCAAACTCCATCGCCCGCGGAGAGTTCGCTTGTGCTTGGCCAGTGAACTGAACCCCGCTGAGGCCGCCTAGGGCACCCCAATCTCCCTGATCCCCGAGAACCAGGTACGGATCAGACAACTGGTTATGGTTGAATAGGTTGGAGAAGATGGCCTGAAATTCAAGGCCGACTCTCTCCGTAACATGGACATTTTTCTTGAGGCTGAAGTCCACGTTCCAGAAAGGCATGCCCCGAAGAATTCCCTGGCCGCCACCGTTTGAGGAGTCAACACCAAGGATGGGGTTTCGGAAACAGGCATAGGCTGCACCTGGATCCTGGAACATGGATGGGCCGTACCAGCCCGATCCATAAACTGAGCTGCCACCCACTGGGTTATTGTGGCGGGAACTGCCGAAGTTGTTCGGGCAGATGCGGACGGCGTTTTGTAACGCGGCGAAGTCGAGCCCTTCGCCCTCGCCAAACGCCTGTCCGCCGCCGTAGACTTCGTTGTCAAAGGCATCCGTTGGGGAAACCTGCAACGGCAAGCCACTCCCAATAGCGAGTATGGGCGCAAACGTCCAACCCCCTGCGATGTGTCCAATAAGGCCATGCTGGCCCCTATAGAACGGCGGCTCATAGACCAGAAACGTGTTGAAGAGGAATTTACGGTCCCATGGCTGCAGTCCATAAGCCGAGTGGATGTTGTAGGGGTCCGGGAGAGTGAACTGGCTGGTGGCTTGGACTTCCGAGCCTGTCCCCAGCGCCTTCCCATAAGTAAAGTTGGATTGCAAGGTTACGCCGTGCCATTGCGACATGCGGACCGAGACGAACCCAGCGTTATAGTTTCCATAGCCGAGGCTGGTATTCATTCCCACGCCGGAGGTCAGCTGTCCTTGCGCACCAAAGGGTGAACCCGGAATGGCAGTATTCATCATGGACCTGGGGAAGTTAAATGCCCCGCTATCCAAGTCGCTCCAGATCGTCCATACTCTTGCATTTTTGATATTGTCGGCTTCATTGGAAGCAACGGCTTGGGCGCAGTTCGCAAATCCAGAGCAGTACGCAGGATTCAACGCCGCCTGAAAGAAAGGCTGGGACGTCACGGCTGCTAGCTGTGCAGGGACAATATTGCCATTCGCGTCAATGCCTGCACAGCCTCCGCCAGCCAGACCCGCATTGCCACCACAGAATTGCATAACCATTTGGCCGTAAGCCTTGGCGAACGACTGCCCTCCGAGCGTCATCATGTGGGGCACGGCGTTGATGTTGATAGGTTGAAATTCGTGGCTTATTTTCCGGCCGATATAGCCGAATTCGACCATTACCTTGCTGCTGATCTGACGTTGCAACGTGAGGTCGAATTGATGGCTCATGCTCGGACGGAAGTTGGGATCCAAACCTTCGCCCGCACCGGCTGCAATCGCATTGATTCCGGGAAAGTCGGGCTGAGGTAGGGTCTGGCTCGCGGCAGGAAGCGGCGCGACGAGCCCATCCCAGCCTCCGCTCGTCGGGCCGATGCGGAACGCTGTATTGGGAGTCGCCCCTCCGCACATACCAGTCATGACCGGACTATTGCACTGAACGGCTTGAATCAAGCCCGTGCCAAGCAGGGGCACAAGCACGAGATCAACTCCGTTTAGACGCCCGTAGAGGATGCTGTAGCCGCCACGAATCACCGATTTGCCGTGACCAAGGGTGTTGCCCAAAATTCCGCTATCGAAGCCCGGCGTCCATGCCACAGCAACGCGAGGGCTGAGGGATTTGTAATATGGGTTGTAGGGGTATTTCGGGTGGCCGGCCACGTTGCCGTTAAGGGCGAAGCCTACCTGTGGGTTGAAAACCTGGCCCTGAAGCGCCGCGGCTTTGCGCGCGTTCAGGTAGTCTTGCGTGACGATAGGCTTGTCGTTGGCATCCACCAAGGTAATCTGCTTCCCTTGCGCTTCCACCGGCGGCATCTCCAAAGTCCAGCCGAGACCGTAGGTAAGAGTAAAAGAGGGTTTCATCCGCCAGGAATCGCTGGCGTAAAGGTTGTAAAAGGGAATGGTGCTCTGATCAAATGCAGGAGTATTTGGTGGGTTCAGGGTTAGGTTTGACCCGGTTCGAGTGTAGGCGATTTGGGTGACTCCAGGCACGCCGAGCACGATCGCGTAGTCGCGTGACCAAGGTGTTGCTGATACGCCGGCGGGGACGAAGCCCGTCATGTCCATACCGTTGGCGGTTGTCAAGCTCGCGCCCAGTTGGTACACCGTCTGATAGTTAATTCCGCCGCCGTTGTCCGTGCGCTGGTGCCAATTCCAATTGCGCTGATACGTTCCGCCAAACTGAAAGAAGTGCTTCCCCTTTAGCCACGATACGTCGTCCCGAATCATGTGGTCCTGGCCATCCCAGAATCTGGTTCGCACGCTTTGCGTGTTTAGGTTGTACGGAGCCAATACGTTGGTTGACGATTCGCCAAAAGGTTCGATCGCCCCGCCCAATCCCGTCACTTGCGGCGGCTGGGCCATGGAAGCGCGTGCCCAGTAATTGCGCAAGAAGCTATAGTGGAAGTCGTTGGTGACGTTGGTCGAGACATTGGTGGTGAGACTGGCCGTAAGATACCAGGGTACTTGCGGGCGGTTGGAAACCGACGCGGGCACACCCAGCTTGTCACCTTGGAAGAAGCCGCCAATGTCTATTTGGTTGTTGGTGGCCCGTTCCATCTTGTAGTAACGATACGTAGAATAAAAGCGCCACTTGGAAGTAAATTCATGGTCCAAGCGAAAGACACCAATATTGTCCTTCCACGGCAGCGCCGCGTTGCCTTGGAACTTAAGGACATTCAAGTGGTCGCACCGGCTGACACTGCCACAATCGGAAACGTTCGATTGCGGCATGAACTGCCACAAAGCCTGCATGGTCGGGCTGATTCCTAGGCCCCGTGGGTCAAGTGTCGTGCCCGAGCCAGGATACGTTGTTCCGGGAACCAGTGCGCCTACCGCAGGGGCGGTTGAGGGATAAGTAGTCGGGCCGGGGTTCAGGTTAAACACCGTGACGACAGGCGGGTTCGCATTCGGATCTAACTGGCAGACAGCATTGCAAACAGGAAACTGCAGCAGTCCAAGCTTCATCCCCTCAGACGGAACTGCCCTTCTAACGGTGGATGAGTTTAGCCAGCGAAACCCCTCATAATTGGCAAAGAAAAATGTTTTTCCTCCGAGAATTGGCTTCGGAATCAAAGGCCCGCCGACCGAGCCGCCGAAACGGTTGTAATGGTAAACGGGGGTTGCTACGCCGGCTGCGTTGTTATCAAACGTGTTCGCATTCCAGTTGTTATTTAGATAGTACTCATAAGCTGTCCCGTGCCAAGTGTTCGTCCCGCGCCTGGTCACCATTTGGACTTGCGCGCCAGCGGAACTGTTGAAGTCCGCCGTCTGGTTCGTTGTACCGACCTTAAATTCTTCAATGCTATCCACTGGAGTCGGCATCACGCCAGACGGTCCGCCGCCGCCAGGTGCCCCCGCGACGCCAGTCCCGGTGGCGTAGCTATTCACCGTACCCCCGCTCGGGTCGCCGGCAAACCCGGGAGTGTACGTATTCATGGTGCCGTCCATGTCGCTGGAGTTATTGCCGCCGTCTAACATGTATGAATTTTGATCCTGGTTGGCTCCGGCAACACTGCCATCCGGCGCGACGCCTGGCTGCAGCGAAACGAAAGTGCTTACGTCCCGTCCCAGTCCCGGCAGAGAATCCAACGCCACACCGCTAATCGTGTTGCCCACAGTGGCGTTCATGGTCTGAATGTCGGCGTTCGAGGCAACAACCTCGACGGTTTGACTCACCGCACCGAGTTGCATGGTCACATTCAGAGTCAATTCGGTACCGACGCTAATAGCTTGCTTGCTTAACTTCGCCTGCTGGAAACCAGTCTTGCTGATCGTTACATCGTACGTTCCGGGCAACACGTTGGCCACAAAGTATCTGCCACCCTCATTCGTGACGGACGTTCGAGTGGAACTAGTGCCAACATCCGTCAAAGTGACTGTCGCACCAGCAACGGCAGCGCCAGACGGATCCGTAACAGTCCCGGCCACGCTCCCAGTCCCGGCCATTTGTCCCATAGCCGCTGGGGAACAAATACAGAACAATGCAAAAAGACAACACCAACCAACCATCATTCGCTTGCTTACCATTTGACTCCCTCCAGACTGAGCGCGCGCGGCCAGCATGTTTCGGAGCCGCCCAAAAGGTCCGACAACAAGGTTCGAACGCGCCTCGTCAATAAGAAATTAAGAATAAGAATCTGTTTTCTCCGGAAAGTCCACGCCCACAGAATTGAGATTAACTATGCGACCTGCTTCTAACCGCTTCCAAACGAGTTGCGTCCCCACGCAACGGAAGCGGGTAGACTTCCGTAATAGCGCTCTTGCATACAGATAGCCACTTCCCCTCTTTAGCTAACCCATTTCTCGTCAATCTGTTAGACATATAAATCACATATAAATCTGCGGTGGGTATCTCTTTATTGAAAGGCAGCTATGACTTTCCATATTGCGATTGCGCCCTCTTGATTGAGAAAATTGGCCTTCCA
>CAZGBQ010000005.1:48310-59227 GCA_964524045.1 uncultured Acidobacteriaceae bacterium | reverse complement strand
ACCAGCGACCGCAGCCGCGTGTGGCTGACGCTCATCAGCATCTGATCGCCGATCGCTTGCAGAAAGTACACTTCGTTGGGCTTCCACTTGTGTTCTTCCGCGTATGCGGCGATCAACATGCCCGCGGGCACTTGCGTCTCTTTGTCCGAAATCATCACGCCCAGGGCCGTCTCCATGCCCAGATCGCGCAGGATCGATCCTTCTGCCGCTTGTACCACCAGCCCTCCGAGCTGATCTGGCTCGGCCTTCTCCATTTGCGCCAGTAGCAGCACGACTTGCGCGCCAGGAGCAGCTTTCACTCCGGTTCCGCAGAACTCCGCAGCCATTTCTGGCGGCCGCCCGGGGGCGCCAACCACGGCGAGCGCGCGAGCCGCATGCAAGTAAGATCCCACTTCGTTGACCGAGGTATTGAGCATCGCCCGCGGCGTCTGCTGCCGGAAGATTTTTTGGTTGATTTCGGAAATTTTCGAGAGATCGCGCAGCGTCTCCGCAGTGTACACGCCCGTCTTACTGGCTAACGAGACCGTCTGCGGCTCCGCAACAGGAGAAACGCGCTGCGTGGGAGATTCCGCTTTAGGCTTCGCCGCTCCTGGCGGCCACCAATTCGCCGTTTGATACAGGCTGGAAAGCCGGGCGTTGCGCGCCTCCTCGCCCGGAAATAGGGCCGCTATTTTTTGCAACCGCTCCAATGCCTTGCTCTGCAAGGAGTACTGCAGAAATATTTCCGTCTGCACGATCAAGTCTTCGAGGGCCTGCATTTGGCGTCCCTCTTCCGTGCTGCCAACCGGAACCGGGCCAGCATGGGAAGCCGAAGACCGCGGAGCATGTCCGCCCGTGGCCTGGCCTGCTTTCAGCAGCCGGCCCGCGAGGCGGTTCACGTACGCGTCTTCTACGCGGCCCCGCAGCTTCTCCAGGCGCTCCTGATTGCGGTAATCATAAGGATCGATGTCCACCAGCCGTTCCAAGGAGTCCGCAGCCTTCTTGACGTTGCCGGAAGTCAAATAGACGTCGAACAGCTTGATCAACACTTCGAAGTATTGCGATTCGCGGTTCAGCTCGTTGTGGAGATTGGCCCAAAACTCCAGGACGCCCTGCGAATGAGGATATTTCGCGCCCAATCCATCCAGCATGGTGGCGAAATCGTTTTGCCGCTTATCGGCAAACATGCGCCGCTTCAGCGTCTCAAGAATCGCTGTGGCTTTCTGATCCTGTCCCGCGGCAGCGTGGCGGTCGGCCAAGTCGAAAAGCAGCGTCAAGCCTTCATTTTTCTCGCGCAGCAACCGCTCCAAAACTTCACTGGCGCGCTCGAGCTGGCCCGCTCCCATGAGCGCTTCGGCGAACGTCTGGAGAAACGGCACGTCGCTTTCAGATGTCGCGAGCGGTTCGAGAAGCGCCACCGCACGCACCGCATTTCCACTCTGCAGATTGGCCTGCGCGTAAAGCAGCGTCACACTTCGCTCATTCGGCGCAAGTTTTTGTGCCCGCCCGAGAAGATGCAGGGCGTCCGCGGAAGCGCCCTTGCTGGTGGCCAATTGACCCGCGCGGAGAAACGCCCGCGCCGCGAGCGAATTTTTCCCCAGACGTTCGGCGCCTTCCGCAAGCCGCATTTGCCGCTCCAAGTTGTCGGGTTCCAACTGGGCAATTCTCTCCCAGCAGAACAATGCGTCCTCGTCGCGCCCTGCGGCGACAAACAGTTCTCCAGCCTTGTTGTACTGCTCGATCGCTTCGTCGGCCCGGTTCTGCCGCTGCTGCAGGAAGGCGTAGCGCGCGATGCGCTCGGGAGCCTGCTGGGCGGCATTCGAACGCAAGAACCGGTTGTAAATCGCCAGGGCTTTGGTTTCATCCTTGGGATCGACCAGCAAATCAAAAAGCATTCCGTAATACACGGCCGCGCGGTCCGGCTGGTCGATGCGCGCATAGAGATCGCCAAGCGCCTGCGTCGCTTCCTGGTGCTGCGGCGCTTCGTCCAGGACCGCCAGATACGCTTCGATGGCGTCTTCGACGCGATTCTTCTCGAGGAAGCGCTTGGCGCGATCCAGATGCTTGTTGACGTCTGCGGCCATCCGTTCGAATTGCCTTTGTGGCGGTGGCGGTTGCTGAATTTGTGCCGGCCGCGCGCCAGGAGAGGTGCGCGCAGCCATTTTCCACTATATACCGCGAAACGAGAGGGCGGCAAAAGAAGCCGCTGCCGCTATGCGTAAAGCATTACCGGAGCGAAAGTCGAGGACTTCGGAAGCTCATGGAGGAGCCGATGGATTTCCTTGCGGGTTGAAGTTGCTGCTCCACGATAAATACTGCACGATGCCCCGTGCGGGCTTGTCCGTCAGTTCACGCCTTTGCTGGGATCCCAGGAGCCCTGTTCCTTTCTGACCGTTACGATCTCCCCAATATGGTAGGCGTTGTGGGCGCTAATGTTGGCGATTGTAGGAGCAATCTTTTGCAGCTTGGCCTCGTCGGCGTTCTCGACGACCTTCTCAAGGTCCGTCAGAACGGCGTCCAGTTGTTGCACCGTTTCGTTCCAGCTCTTGGCGTCGAACTTGGTAAAGGTTTCGTCATTATTTCCGCTGAATTTTTCAACCTTCTCCCCTTTCATTTGGTCCAGGTTGCGCTTGTTCCAAAACCAGATGTGGTAGGCCAATTGCCCGACCGAGTGATTTCCCTTGCCGTCGGTCCAATTCGCTTGCTCCGGCGTCACTCCCGCCACAGCAACCTTGGCGCATACGAACCAGTTGCTGTTGGTGTGCGTGTCCCGCAGTTGCTGCAGTAAGACACTCTTCAGCGTCGGCGCGGGCTTTTGATCCTGCGCTAGCGTCGGGATGATTGTGGCCAACAGCAAAAGAGCAGAGAGCAGCATTCGTTTAATCATTCGAGGATTCCTCCCAGCCCTTAGACGGGGCAACCTCTTGTCCGGCTTTACGAAAGTGTGCGCCAACCGGGTTCAGATGTTTCGGCAGTAAGATTACAAGCGTCGCCGCTGCCAGCATGGAAATCCCGGCAAAGGCTAGCCCGCCGTATAGAGTCCCTGTCTTTTGACTAATAAAACCGACGACGGAAGGTCCTGCAAGGCCCCCGAGGTTTCCAACCGAATTGATTAGCGCAATTCCGCTGGCTGCGGAAAATCCCGTCAAGAATTCACCCGGCAATGCCCAGAAAGGGCCGAGGGAGCTGCAATAGCCGATCGCCAGAAGCACTAGCAGCGCGACCGTGAGGAGAGGAGAATGCATTCTTGTCAGCGACAAGAATGCAATGCCACCCACCAGCAGGCAAATCGCTGCGTGATACCTGCGCTCCATCTGGCGATCCGAGCTACGGGAAACCAGAATTATCCCCGCGACCGCAGCCAAATAAGGAATCATAAGCAGATATCCAACCACGCTACTGGAATAATCAGACGACAAGCCTTGCACGATCTGCGGTGCGTAAAAACTCAGGGTATAGCTGCCGATCATCATTCCGAAATAAATGGAAATCAGGTGCCATACCCGGGGATTGGTTATCCCCTCCATCGCGGAGTGCGGCCCCTGTTTTGCTTTCCCTTGCTCTTCGTGCTCCAATTCTCCTTTCAGCCATTCCTTTTCCTCGCTGCTCAGGAACTTCGCTTCGCTTGGACGGTTTGGCAGCACAAGATAAGTTAGGAATCCGAGGGCGATTGCGGGAATGCCTTCGAGAATAAAAAGCCACCGCCAGCTCGCCAGCCCAGCCCAGTGCACGTGTTCCAATATGAGGCCGGAAATCGGCGCACCCACGATGCCGTTTACTGCGTACCCGGTCAGGAATAAGCCGAGCACGCGCGCTTGTTCGCGCTGCGGAATCCAATACGTTAGGTACAAAACGATTCCAGGATAATAGCCTGCTTCCGCGAGCCCGAGGAAGAAGCGCGCCAAATATAACTGATGGACGCTTTGCACCAACCCCGTTAGCGTCGCAACAAATCCCCAGCTCAGGAGAATGCGCGCTATCCAAATACGCGCTCCTACCTTGTGCAACATTAAATTGCTGGGCACCTCAAAAAGAAAATACCCGAAGAAAAAAATACCACCGACTATTCCATACTGCTGGCCGCTTATGGCCAGCCCCTTGTTCATGGTCAGTGCGGCAAACCCAATATTCGTCCGGTCTATCATCGCGATGACATAAAGAAGGAAAAGAAACGGAATCAGGCGAGTCTGCACCTTTCGAATAATGCCTGTCTCAATGGAACTCGAAAGCGCGGCCGGGACGCTGCCCACGGCTTCTCCTGTCTAGTCGATCTCCGCCGCCGTATAGGGCAGCGGACCTCGGTATTCAAAACGCCAAGAGTTTCCGTGACTCTAAGCTTCACAGCAAGACTCGTCAAGGAACTGTCGTTTTTGGAAAGGAAGGCTCCAGCGATCAACTGATTAGACGCTTCAAACAAGAAGAGCCGGCGACAGAATTACCGGCTGCCTGGTCTGTCGAAGTGAACGTGTAAATTGAAATTGTTAGCTCCAGAGGATTGGGACCTCTTCGCCCGTTGTCAGATTTTTGTCTCCCTAGAATCGAATGAACGGGCCAACGGACACCCGCGGATTATGATGCGGACTGCCCGTCCAATAGATCTCGTCCCCAGCCTCCAGGCGAATTCCAATCGGACCAAGATGGCTCTCGATCCCTGCGCCAGGATAAAGAACACCGCTCACGTTGTTCGTACGCAGGTTCTGAACCGAAGTTGTAAACGAGCCAAAGCTGGCAGGCTTGGGATTCAGCTGGAAGTTGATGAAGCCGCCCTTGACCGTAAGAAATGGACGAATCCAATGATGGCCGCCAATGAACTTAGGGCCGCCAAGTCCATGTAGGACCTTGATATTGCTATTAGCCACTGTGACTGTGCATCCCGAGCTCACACAGCGCTCGGTGAATGCCTGCTCAAAGTCATAGTTCATCTCCGCTTCGAACATAACGTGCGGAAAAATCTTGATGGCCGCTCGCCCTCCCAGTCCCGCCATGTCTGTGTTGGTCTGCGTCACGCGGAAATAATCACCAAAGGCGCCAACCTGAAAGTGATCCTGTGCCGATGCCAATGGCACAAGCCAAGCTGCCAGGAATAGGGGCAGGGCAAGACGTTTCATGTGGGATCTCCTTGGAAACAAGAATAGCCATAAGCAGGGGCTGGCTCAGGCTAGGGAGGATGCTGCTTTCCAGTTGAGATGAGCTTTTTCTGCGGCGAGTTGCCAGGCCACCGCGGCCTACAGGCCCCGGTCGAGCCTGAGGAGAAGAGAAAGATATCGCTTTAGTTTTTGCGTGATAAGAAAGTTCTCTTTCACGTGCTGGTGACCGTTTTCTCCGAGTTTTGCCGCAATTTCAGGATGGGATAGCAAAAAACGGATTTGGTAGGCCGTGCCTTCCACGGAATGCGCCAGCAAACCGGTATGTTTGTGGATGATTTGCGAAGGGATTCCGCCGACCGCTGAAGCCACCACTGGTTTTTTCTTCCAAAGCGCTTCGGAAACCGTAAGGCCGAATCCCTCGCGCAGACTCTTCTGGATGACTATCGTGGAGGCCCGCTGAAGCGCATTCACTTCGAGCGGCGCCCAGGCCGGGAGCTCAATGATCTTGATGTCAGGATCGTGCCCCGCCTCACGCAATACTTCCTTCAAGACGAGAGCGCCTTCGGGATCATCGGTCGCGCTGCCGCCCGCCAGCACCAACTGGCAATCGAAGTACCGCTTCACGATTCTGTACGCGCGGATCACGCCGACGGGATCTTTCAGACGGTCGAAGCGGGAAATCTGTGTCAGTATCGGGCGCGAGGAATCAATCTGGTAGCGATGAAGCGTTTCGTCAATAAAGTCGGATTCAAGGGGGATATTTTTTTCGGAGAGCGGGTCGATGGCCGGAAAGAAAAGATACTGCGGGATGGAAAGCTGCCTGGAAAACTCCGGCGAAGAGAACATGGCGGCGTCGTAACGCGAGACGAATTTTTCCAGAAACTCCCAGACGGCTAGGTTCGGGTGCGATAGGTCGATGTGACAACGCCAAACCCAGTGGTTAGAACCGGCTGGCCGCGCATCAATAAAGGCGGCCGGTTGTGGGTCATGGATGACTACAAACTCAGCGTCGAGAGGAAGAGTGGCGCGATTTTTCTCGTTGTAGGCGAGGAAAATCTCAAAATCCTCGGGATTCGCGTGATAGGCTTCACCGTGCAACGCGTTGTGAAAAGCCTTGGTAACATCGAAGAATTCCTCGGCTCCCCGCATTACGTCCCACTGGATGCTAAGGTCCAGCTCTTCTGCGAGCGGCACCAGGCGATTGAGAATCTCGGCGACTCCGCCGCCCACGGCCGTGGAATTAATCATTTCGATTTGGCGGCCCCGCAATGGCTTCGCTAGGGCGCGCAATTCCTCGATCTCCCCTGCGCCAAGCAATTCGGCATAGTTCTCCAAAGGAACGCGGCTCACCGCTACCGTTTCCTTCATGCCTTTCTCCTCTCCCGGTCGATCAGGCGGATCATTTTCTCGCGCGCGCTGTCCAGGGTGTTTGTATAGATGTCAATGCGATTGACGCTGTCAGCGAGCGTTCGAAGTTCCAGGCTGTCGCACAGCCAGCGCGAAAAATCATTGGTCCGCAGTTGCAGACGCAGCCGCGAGGAAATGAAATGAAAGTAGAATCCGGCGTGGCTCAAATGCTCGAGGCCCTCGCGAAATTCATCAAGCGTGCGCGCCTCGCGGCCGAGAGGTACTGTCACTTCCACGCTCTCGCAAAAATAGAACCGCTCGAGGGCCGACTGCGCCGCAAATTGCGGCTGCGCCGTGCAAAACTCCTGGAGCTCGCGGCAAAGGTCGCTGCGCAAGGCGGCAATGGACATGTAGTCGCGAATGTCGAGGGCCGCAAGCTGCTCCGCAAGATCATTCCGGTTTGTGGAAGAGAGAACCCACTCCGCGAAATCGTTCGAAAAGCCCTCCGTAAGGAAGTGGTGGCTGCTCAGAGTCTGAAACGTATGATTAAAAATGGAGGCGTCGCTGCATTGTTCCAGGCCGGCTAACAATTCTGCCAGTGAACCTGCGGATTGATTCCCGATGCGCGTTAGATAGGAAGAAGTGATGAATTCGAAGGGTGTTTCCGCAACGTTCACCTGAGCGATCCTTTCAGACCCCAAAAATCTGTCAGTGCCAGCTTACGGTTTCAAGAGTGAACCGTGAAGCCGCGTTCCTTGGACACACCCTCACGGCGCGTGCTGTGCCTCCACCCGCTCCGCCGGCTCAATGCGAATCTCCGTCAGATCAGAGAGCAGATGTGCGGCCCAGCGGTAAACATTATGTTGCCGCACGGTGTGCCGCATTCTGTGCATGCGCTCGGCTTGCTCTAGTTCCGGCATTTCCAGAGCGCGATGGATCGCTCGCGCAAGCTGCGAAACGTCATAAGGATTCACCAAGAGCGCGTCGGAAAGCTCGTGCGCCGCTCCGGCGAACGTGCTCAGGATCAGCACTCCGCCTTCGTCTTCTCGGGAGGCGACGAATTCCTTGGCCACCAGATTCATTCCATCGTGCAGTGACGTCACCATGCAAAGAGATGCCGCCTGATAAAACCGGGCAATTTCTTCGTGTGAATGATGCTTCTTGCGAAACACGATCGGTTTCCAACGCGGCGTTTGAAAACGCGCGTTGATGCGGTCCGCTTCGGCGCTCACTTCGTTCAGGAAACTCCTGTAGCGGTCGATGTCCGTCCGGCTTGGCGCGCCAATCTGCACAAACGTAAACCGCTGTTGGTAGCGCGGGCTCATTTCGAAAAAGCGCTCCAGGGCGCGGAATCGTTCGAGAATCCCCTTCGTGTAGTCGACGCGATCCACGCCAACCCCGAGCAGCGAGGCATCCGTTCCGAGCTCCTGGAACAAAGCCGCCCGCTGCTGTGCCGTCTGGCTGGCGGAATTTGCCGCCGCACGCGAGTTCTCAGAGAACGCCACGCTAATGGGATAGGGACGCACGCGCGTGACGTGACCCTGCCGGTTCACCGCGAATCGATCCCACTCCGTGAGCGCCTCCAGCGCGCGGTCCACCGTTTCCAGGAAATTGTTGCAGTGCGACTGGATGTGGAAGCCGATCAAGTCCGCGCCGAGCAACCCTTCGATCAATTCCCGCTGCCACGGGCAAATGCCAAAGACTTCCGGATTGGGCCAAGGAATGTGCCAGAAAATCGCCACGCGCGCGTCTGGACGCACTTCCTTGACCATTTTCGGAAGCAGCGCCAGGTGGTAATCCTGCGCCAGGAGAATCGGTGATTCCGCATCCGCAATTTCCTGTAAAACAGCATCCGCAAAGCGCTGGTTAATTCTCTGGTAGTGCAACCAATCTTCGGGCCGGAAAATCGGCCGCGTGTGCGCGATGTGACAGAGGGGCCAAAGTCCCTCGTTCGAGAACCCTTCGTAATAGCCTTTGTCTTCCTCATCGCTGAGCCAAACCCGCCGCAGCGTGTAGCTCGGGCGTTCCGGAGGAACGCGCAGATGATCGTTGCCGTCGACAACCTCACGGTCCGCATTGCCGGAGCCGTTGGCGACCCATGTTCCATTGCACGCGAGCAGGACGGGCTCGAGGGCTGTGACGACGCCACTGGCCGGCACGATCACCTTGATCGATTTTTCTTTATCGTCGAACACATGCATGTAAGGCTCGCGATTCGATACCACAAACAGGGGCTTCTCTTGCAGTCGATTGCGCAGACTGACCCGCAACCTTTCCGCCGTCCACAACGACGCGTTGGACTCCCTCAATCGGGCTTCTTCCTCCGCGGCGGCTCGCGCCGAGTGCAGGTCCCTCGCCAGGTGCGTCACTTCATGGTGTAACTGATCCATGATTTCGCCCTTCAGGGGAAGCGGTGGCGGGCTGGCATGGCTCGTGCGCAGCGCGCGGATCCAGTTTGCTGTTTTGTTGAGCGGACCGGTGAACGTCCAACGCACAAGAAGCAGGGCCAAGCCGGTAATCAGCGACGTTTGGATCAGCGCCGTCAAGAGCGCGTCGCGCAAGGTGTGCGCAACCTGTTTGTCGATGTAACTCGTGTCATGAATCAAGACGAGCGCGCCCGCGACTTCTTCGTTCCGGTGCAGCGGCAAAGCGTAAACGTGCATCGGCGTTGCGTCGGCGTTCGGCGGCGCTACGGTCTGCTCGACGGTCAGGAATTCCGCTGCTCCGGAGTCGGACTGTGTTGCGCGCGTTGCGGCAGCCGGCCGCACCGGCAAGATGGGGGAAAGCCCCGGCGTGATCGCCAGCGTGCGCCCACTGGCGTCGTAAATGGCAATTCCCCTAAGATGTTCGCGCTGGCCGTAGCGTTCGACCAGGCGCTGCAAGCTTTTTTCCTGCCCGCGGTCAAGGACACGTTCCACGCTTTCTTGGAGGCTCTCCGCCAGAATCTCGGCGCGGCGGGAAAGATCGTTTCGCAGGATGCGCCGCTCGCTCCTCACCTGATACCCGGCGAAGAGAAGAGACACGATCGCCACGCTCACGATCAAGGGCAGGACGATTTTCAGAGTCGTGCGCATCCGGACTCCTCAATCCTTAAATGAAAGCTGACCGCGAGGGGCTGGATTCGGGCGGTCGCTTTGAACTAAGGGTTTCCTAATTGTAGCTCTCGAATGACCCGATTCCTCCAATCACAGGGCACCAATTCGCCAAGCTGGCGTTAAGCCGACGCGCGCTGCCAGGCCGCAATGGTAAAGCAAACGAGAAACAGAGTGGCTAGGCTGAGTGCAGTCCTAAATCGCATAGAGTTTCCTCCAATTCGATTGGGACCGGGAAACAAATTGTGGGCACGAATGCCACCAAATTCTTACAGCGAATTAGCATAGGATAAGATCTGTAGAATCAGTTATATACGTTGTATTCCCACCTTCAAGGTCAACTCACTCAAGTACTATACCCATGCACTTTTTGCTCACATTCTGCTATTCCGGCAGGTCCGGCATGTCCACGGCACCGCATGATTTTGCACTGCTCTCCTGCAAAACAAAACCCCGCGCTGCTGGCGAAGCGCGGGGTCATCACTCCTAGGCAGTCTAGATATTCCACTTTAGAATATTCTAAATTGGAATATTCCAAATTGGAGTAGTCAGGACTGACTAGTTTGGCAGAAGAACGGAATCCACGACGTGGATCACGCCATTCGATTGATTTACGTCCGAAATGGTCACTTTGGAAGTGCCGCCCTTCTCGTCGGTCAGCCAAATGGTCTTCCCCATGGCCGTAGCTTTCAGTGCCCCGCCGCTGACGGTCTTGAGAGTGGCCGTGCCGTTGCCGGCCTTGATCGCCTTCCACAAATCTTTGCTGGACATTTTCCCCGCAACGACGTGGTAAGTGAGCACCTTTGTCAGCATCTCTTTGTTTTCCGGCTTCAGCAGAGTGTCCACGGTTCCGGCTGGCAACTTTGCGAAAGCCTCGTTCGTCGGCGCAAACACGGTGAACGGTCCCGGGCTTTGCAGCGTTTCCACGAGGCCGGCAGCCTTTACTGCGGCAACGAGCGTGGTGTGATCCGCGGAATTGGCGGCGTTGGAAACGATGTCCTTAGTCGGCAGCATTGGCGCTCCGCCAACCATGGGGTTGTCCCTGGCAATGACTGCAGTAGCAATCATCACCACTGCGAAAAATGCATACGCGAGCTTCTTCATTTCCTGCTTCCTTTCGATTTGTTTGAATTGAACTGCGCTTGGTAATACGGCGATTGCGGCGGCTCGGATGAACGAAGGGGCAATTCTAAGGGTCGGCCCAGAGCCGTTCTATACTAAGACCCGCGAACTGACCGGATTTTCTAAACGGGCATGCTAGCCTCGATGGAACCGATCAATCCAAAATTGGCGCAGATATTGGACTCGCTCGAAGGCCTTTACGGGCCGCAAAGACTCGCGGGGCCGGCTGATCCCTACGAAATGATTATCTTCTTGAACTGCGGCTACCCCGCCACGGACGCGGCTTGTGC
>CAZGBQ010000005.1:0-48210 GCA_964524045.1 uncultured Acidobacteriaceae bacterium | reverse complement strand
ACGAAATGATTATCTTCTTGAACTGCGGCTACCCCGCCACGGACGCGGCTTGTGCAAAGGGCTTTGAGACATTAAAGCGCGAAGTCGGCGTGCAGCCCGGGAAACTTTTAGCGGCTTCCATGGCAAAGCTTGCAAAATTGATGCGGCCGAGTGTAATGATGCCTGAAGTATGCGCAGCGCGTCTGAAGGAAATCGCACGCAAAATAGAACACGAATTGGGGGGAAACCTAACAGCCGCTCTGCAAAAGCGGATGCGTGAGGACAAAGATCGGCCGGAAAAAGGCCTTAAGGCAACGAAGAAGGTGCTCCAGGAATTTCCGGTGATCGGGGAACCCAGTGCGGAAAAGATCCTTCTTTTCGCCGAGCTGGCTCCGGTGGCAGCAGTGCCGTCGGCTTTTGTGCACGTCCCGATAAGGGTGTTTCTTGACGAGACTGGAAAGAACTATGCGGCCGACTATCGAGCGGCGAGGGAGATTTTGGATGTGGGCTTGCCGAAGACCTACGGGCCCCGGCAAAGAGCCTATCTTCTCCTAAAAAAACACGGACAGGAGATTTGTAAGCGCGCCAAGCCAAAATGCGAGCGATGTCCTTTAACCGAGCAGTGTGCTTACCTTCAAGCGAGGGCTACAGATAAGAACGTGGACTGAAAGGCAGGCTAAAACAGTGACAGAAAAGTGTCACCAGCACAGGTCTTCGCGCCCTGTTCCTTGACTTGACTCCCTGCCGACTGAATAATGGTAAAGCATGAGCGTGCGCGCCGGAGGCGCAGAAGCGATGTTCCTGGACGTCAAGGAATTAGCCGTCCGCAAGCTCCGTATCCGCAAAACCTATGTTCCAGGCAGTATCGACTACCATGCGGCTGAAATTAAGCAGGTTGCGCCGCTGGAAGTGACAGCCACCGCGGAGTTGCTGGACGGACAGATTCGCGTCGAGGGAAACCTCGAAACCAAGCTCGAATTGGTCTGCGCGCGCTGCCTCGAGCCGGTTACGGAGGAAGTCAGCCGCACTTTTGATTTGTTTTACGCGCCGCTTCCCAAGGATGCGCAGCTGACCAAGCACAGGGAAGACCGCTTGCGGGACGACGACACAGAAATCGGTTTTTACCAGGGTGATGGACTTTTTCTTGCTGACGTTCTGAAGGAGCAGGTGCTGCTGGCGCTGCCGCTCAAGGCCATTTGCCAGAGCGATTGCAGGGGGCTTTGTCCCAACTGCGGCGCGAACCTGAATCACGAAGAGTGCCGCTGCGAAACTCATGCATCGGATCCGCGCTTGGCCTCCCTCGCGCGAATCAAACAGGACTTGCTGAAAAAACAATAGTTTCTAAGGGCTACAAGCCCTATATAATCCGCCTAACCAGGCGGGAACGAGGTGTAGTGTTATGCCTAACCCAAAACGGAGGCATTCCAAAAGACGTAGCAGCACCAGGCGGGCCCACGATTTTTTGGCCAAGCCCGGCCTGGCCAAATGCCCCAATTGCCACGAAATGAAAATGCCGCACCAGGCGTGTCCCCATTGCGGCTACTATAAAGGAAAAGCGGTCCAAGCTTCGGCGTAGGCTTTTCGTTTCGCCGAGCCCACGAGCACAACCCAATGATCACCATCGCGGTTGACGCCATGGGCGGAGACCACGCGCCCCGCCCGGAGGTCGAAGGCAGTGTGCTGGCTGCACGCGATTTCGGCGTGCGCGTTTTGCTCGTGGGGCAACCCAACGTGGTGCGCGCAGAACTTGCCAAGCACGCCGAGCCGAATCTGCCGATCGAGATCGTTCCGGCGAGCGAAGTCATCACCATGAGCGATCATCCGGCGCAGGCCTTTCGGCGGAAAAAGGACAGTTCGGTGCACGTGGCGGCTCGCCTGGTCCGCGAGACGAAAGCGGACGGCATGGTCAGCGCCGGCAACACCGGCGCGGTCATGACCGTGGCCCGTTTTCTGCTTGGAACTCTGGAGTCTGTGGACCGCGTTGCGTTGGCTGCGCCTTTCCCCAATGCGCGGGGCGGCGTTTCCGTTCTTCTGGACGTCGGCGCCAACGTGGATTCCAAGCCGGAGCATCTGGTGCAATTCGCGGTCATGGGCGAGGTGTACTACCGCGCGACGTTTGGCAGCAAGCGTCCCCGCGTTGGCCTGCTTTCCGTGGGCGAGGAAGAAATCAAGGGGAACGAATTGACACGCGAAGTTTATACTCGGCTCAAAAAGAGCCCTGTCCACTTCGTGGGCAATGTCGAGGGCGGAGACCTGTTCAACGGCCGGGTGGACGTGATTGTTTGCGACGGCTTCGTAGGCAATATCGCGTTGAAGATTTGCGAAGGCCTGGCCGTCTCCATTTTTGGATTGTTGAAGAAGTCCATGAAGGGTTCTATCTTTTCCCAGCTGGGTGGATTACTTTCCCAAGGGGCGTTTAAAGGGTTGAAGAAGACCATCGATTACACGGAGTATGGTGGCGCGCCGCTCTTGGGTGTGCGCGGGGTTTGTGTGATTGGGCACGGGCGCTCGAATTCAAACGCTGTCAAGAACGCCATCCGCGTGGCTGCGGGCCTTTCGCGCGCCCGCATCAACGAGAAAATCGAACAGGAGCTCTCCGCCGCCGCGGTTCTAGCGTGACCGCGTCAGAGAGGAATTCGTCATGGGCAAAGTTGCGTTTGTGTTCCCCGGACAAGCTTCCCAATACTCGGGAATGGGCAAAGAACTCGCGGAGAAGTACGTCGTGGCGAAAGCCGCTTTCGACGAAGCGGACGCGGCGCTTGGTCTTTCCATTTCCAATCTATGCTTCCAGGGAACCGAAGACGAACTCAAGCTCACCGCCAACACGCAGCCGGCCATCCTGACCTGTTCAGTCGCGATTTATCACGTTCTTGCGGAGAAGGGGCTGGAGCCGGATTACGTGGCAGGCCACAGTCTCGGCGAATACTCCGCCCTGGTCGCAGCAGGTTCGTTAAAACTTGCTGATGCTGTTCAGCTCGTACGCAAGCGCGGTACCTACATGCAGGAAGCGGTTCCACACGGCGTGGGCGCCATGGCCGCCATCATGGGTTTGTCCCATGCAGTCGTTGCGGATGTCTGCAAGCGCGCCGCAGAAGGCGAAGTGTGCGCCCCAGCGAATTTGAATTCGCCGGACCAGACGGTCATCTCTGGCCACGCCAGCGCCGTGAAACGAGCCGTCGAACTGGCTTCGCAGGCGGGCGCCAAGCGTGCCGTCATACTGCCTGTTTCCGCGCCGTTTCATTCCGCATTGATGACTCCCATGCAGCAGAAGCTCGAACAGGATTTGCGCGCCGCAGAGTTCTCAAGTTTGCGCGTGCCGCTCGTTACCAACGTAGACGCGGACACAATCAGCACGGGCCACGAAGCGCAGGAAGCTTTGATCCGCCAGGTTTCCATGCCCGTGCGCTGGGAAGAGTCCGTGCGCCTGCTGATTGACGAGGGCGTGAACACGTTTGTGGAAGTCGGGCCGGGGCGCGTGCTGACCGGATTGCTGCGGCAGATTGAGCGCTCGGTGGCAGCGTTGAACGTCGAGGACGAAAAGAGCCTGGCAGCCACTGTGGACAAGATCGCAGCCGCCCGCTCCGACGCGGCATAGGCGCGTATTCTTGCATTGTGATCCTGAGCGAAGCGAAGGATCTCAACCGAGCATTGGTGAATAAACCTGGGGAACAGGCCGAAGATGTTCAGTCTGAAAGACAAAGTAGCTCTCATCACCGGTGCCTCGCAAGGCATCGGGCGCGACACCGCGCAGGCGCTGGCGGAAGCAGGCGCCAAAGTCGCCGTGGCCGCACGGAATGAAGAAAAGCTTGCAGCGCTGGTCAAGGAAATCGCCGCGGCGGGCGGCGAAGCCTTCGCAGTGAAGATGGACGTGGCCGACGCCGAGCAAATTAAGGGTGGTTTCAAGCAAATTCTCGAGAAATTTGGCCGCCTGGACATTCTGGTGAACAACGCCGCGATTACGCGCGACGGCCTCGCTCTACGCATGAAGCAGGACGATTGGGACGCGGTCATTCGAACGAATTTGACCGGCGCGCACCTTTGCACGCAACAGGCGCTGCTAACCATGATGCGTGCGCGCGCAGGCCGCATTATCAACATCACTTCTGTCGTCGCGGAAATGGGCAACGCCGGCCAAGCGAACTATGTCGCTGCCAAAGCGGGCCTGATCGGCTTGACCAAAGCCATCGCGATTGAAATCGCTTCACGAAATATCACGGTTAATGCCGTCGCGCCGGGATTCGTCGCTACGCCCATGACCGATGTGCTTTCTAACGAAGTGAAAGAAGATTTGAAAACGCGCATCCCTCTTGGCCGCATGGGTTCGCCGCGCGATGTTGCCGCCGCGATTGTTTTCCTCGCCAGCGACGAAGCTGGCTACATCACTGGCCACGTCCTCGACGTCAACGGCGGTATGTATTTGGCGTAGGACGGAAGGTTATTCTAACAGGTCATGGCAGGAGCGGTTTGCATGAAGAGTGCACAGGTGACCACGATCTCGATGCGCACAGAAACTTTGCTCGTAATCTTTGAGTTCTTGGCTAGAAGCTATGAAGATTGGCGCAAAAGCGGAGTGGCTCCGGCTCGTGATTTGTCGGATGAAAGCTTTGTCCTTTCTAAACCGGACTCTGGTGAAAGAGTAGCTCTGTGGCGGCTGGAGGGCGAGATTGAGCGAACGCTGCCGGAATTGTTCTCGCCCGATTACCTTGATTTGATCGCCGAAGAGAAGCGCTGTTTAACGCAGGAACTTTACGGGCCTGACGGGGGCGACCCAAAGTTGACCTTGTGGGGGGCCCTGACTAGAATGGGCAGGTTATCTAGGGGCACAAATTCAGCCTATATGGGCCCTGCCTGCGGCTGGACAGGCTGCAACCGCGTCGGGTAGACGCGAATCAGAATAGGCGGGCCTAAGACACGATTTTCGCGCGGCTGTACTCCGCGCAAGCAGTGCAGGCAATCAGCCTGTGGCAAGCGGACCAAACTAGGGATCTACGGCGATGGAAAATCGCGGAGGAACAGGAATGGCTAGCGTAGAAGAGCGCGTGAAGCAGATTATCGTCGAGCAACTCGGCGTGGATGAAGCGGAAGTGACGCCCACCGCGTCGTTTGTGGACGACTTGGGAGCCGACTCCCTCGATCAGGTAGAATTAGTGATGGCGTTCGAAGAAGCGTTCGGCATCGAGGTGCCCGATGAGGACGCCGAAAAAATGACCACCGTCAAAGACGCGGTCGACTACATCGACAAACACGCCAAGGGTAAGTAAGCCACGGAACGTTCACCTCAATTGGGAGCCTTTGAACCTTGACTCGCCGGGTAGTGGTCACGGGTGTTGGGCTGGTCTGCGCGCTGGGCATCGGCACGGAGGAAAGCTGGAGAAACCTCGTCGCCGGATGCAGCGGCATCGCGCCGATCACCAGCTTCGACACCACCGGTTTCGATTGCAAATTTGCCGGCGAAGTGAAGAACTTCGACCCCTTCCAATGGATCGAGAAAAAAGAACTTAAGAAAATGGCGCGCTTCATTCAGATCGCGCTGGCCGGCGCGGATTTTGCGGTCAAGTCCGCCAACTGGAAGCCGGAAGATTCGAACCTCGATGAAGTGGGCGTTTACGTTTCCTCCGGCATCGGCGGGTTCGACATCATCGAGCGCGAGCACGGCAAACTGCTAAACGGCGGCGCGAACAAGATTTCTCCATTTTTTATTCCTTCCGCTATCGTCAATCTCGCTTCCGGGCAGATTTCCATTCGTTATGGAGCGCGGGGGCCGAATTCCGCCACGGCCACGGCGTGTTCCGCCTCGGCGCATGCCGTGGGCGACTCCTTCAAGATCATCGAGCGGGGCGCTGCGGAAATGATGATCTGCGGCGGCTCCGAGGCGACGATCACGCCCATGGGTGTCGGCGGGTTCGCCGCGATGAAGGCGCTCTCCACGCGCAACGACGATCCTGCGCACGCAAGCCGCCCGTGGGACGCCGGTCGCGACGGATTCGTCGTCGGTGAAGGCGCTGGCATTGTGATTCTGGAATCCCTCGAACATGCTCAGAAGCGCAATGCGCCGATTTTGGCGGAAATCGTCGGTTACGGAATGTCGGGTGACGCGTTTCACATCACGCAGCCTGAGGAAAACGGCGACGGCGCCTATCGCGTCATGAAAGCCGCGATTAAAGACGCCAAGCTTTCGCCTGACGACATCGGCTACGTCAACGCTCACGGCACTTCCACGCCGATCGGCGATGTGATCGAGACGCGGGCCCTGAAGCGTGTTTTCGGCGACCGCGCCAAGAAAGTGCCCATCAGCTCTACGAAATCTATGACCGGACATCTGCTCGGCGGCGCAGGCGGCCTCGAAGCGGGCATCAGTGTGCTCTCTTTACACAATCAAATCCTGCCGCCGACCATCAATTACGAAACGCCCGATCCCGATTGCGATTTAGATTACGTACCGAACCACGCGCGCAAAGCCTCGGTTGAATATGCGCTCTCGAATTCTTTTGGCTTTGGCGGCACCAACGCCGCACTCATTTTCCGGCGCTGGTCGGGGAAATGACACACATTGAAAGCCCTGTGTCATCCTGAGGCCGCGCTTTTTGCGGCCGAAGGATCTCAACTTCCACATGGCCTCGAGCCTGGGTCCATGCAGAAATCGCCATAAACTAGGAAGCTTCTCGTGAACATCATTGTGTGCATCAAGCAGGTTCCTGCGAAAGACGCGCCGCTGGCCATCGCGGGAAACTGGATCAAGGAGTCCGACATCGGCTTCGAAATGAACGAGCCGGACAGCTACGCGCTCGAAGAAGCCCTTCGCCTCAAGGAAAAACACGGCGGCGAAGTCATTGCGCTCTCGATGGGGCCGGAGCGCGTGAAGCAAACCATCAAGGAGGCGCTCGCCAAGGGCGCGGATCGCGCGATTCACATCGCCGACGACAATTTCGCGCAGCTCGATCCGCTGGGTTCGGCGAAGGCGCTCGCGGCAGCCATTCAGAAAGAAAAGGCTGACCTCGTCCTCACCGGTTTGCAGAGCGATGACCACGGCTTCGGACAGACCGGCGTTTTGCTCGCCGCACTCCTTGACCGCCCGCACGCAACGATCATCATGCAAATCGAAGTGCTGGATGGAAAAATGAAGTTGAAGCGCGAGCTCGAAGCAGGCTGGTTTCAGTGGATGGAGTGCCCGCTGCCTGCCGTGCTTTCGATTCAATCCGGCATCAACAAAGTCCGCTACGCGACGCTGAAAGGCATTATGGCCGCTAAAAAGAAAGAGATTGCGACGCTCACACGCGAATCGCTGGCCATTTCGCACGAAGCCACGCAGAAAATTGAAAAAATCTACGTTCCGACGAAAACCAAGAAGACTGAGTTTCTGACGGGAACGCCCAAAGAAGTGGCCACGAAGTTGGTCGAAAAACTGAAGTTCGAAGCTCGGGTGATTTGACCATGAAGATTCTAGTCATCACCGAGCTGCGCCAGGGCAAGTGGAACAACGCCAGTTTCGAAACGCTCGCCGCCGCGCAACAAATTGCCAAGGACACTTCGAGCACTGTCTCAGCTCTGGTAATCGGAAAAAGCGTCTCTGCTTTCGCCGACGAACTTGCCGCAAAAAACGTGGCGGAAGTTCTCCGCGTCGAACACGATTTGCTCGAAGCTTACACGCCGGATGGCTATTGCTTCGCTCTGAAACAGGTCATCGAATCCGCGAAGCCCGATCTCGTGCTCTTTCCGCACACCTACCAGGTGCGTGACTTCGCACCGAAACTGGCCGCCATGCAGGGCAAAGGCATGATCGGCGACTGCATCGGGTACCGCAACGAAGGAGGCAAGCTCATCTTTGTGCGCCAGATGTTTCAGGGCAAGACGGCGGCTGACGTGACGTTCACCGGCGCCGCGCCGTGGTTCGCCTCGTTTCAGTCCGGAGCTTTTCGCGCGGATTTGCTTGCCGCGCATCCTTCCGGCAAAGCTCAAGTGAACGCAGTGAGCGTCACGCTGAGCGCCGAACAAATTCGCACCAAGCCGCTCGAGCTTTTCAAGGAAGCCAAATCCGCCGTTGACCTCACGCAAGCCCCGCTCATTGTTTCTATCGGCCGCGGGATCAAGGCTCCGGAAAATATTCCGCAGGCGGAAGCCCTGGCGAAAGCATTGGGCGCGGAAATTGCTGCTTCGCGTCCCATCTGTGACGAAGGTTGGCTCCCCATGGAGCGCCAGATCGGCAGTTCCGGACAGACCGTCGCGCCAAAACTTTATCTGGCGCTTGGCATCAGCGGCGCGATCCAACACGTTGTCGGCATGAAGGGCGCGCGCACCATCGTGGCCATCAACAAGGATTCGAACGCTCCCATCTTCGAAATCGCCGATTACGGCGTCGTCGGCGACATCTTCGAAATCATGCCGGCCCTCACCGAAGCCTTGGAAAAAGCCAAGTAAGCTTCAAGCCAAAACACAAACAGCCTCGCTCCAGTTTTTACGGCGTGAGGCGACAAATTGGCGCTTTGTTTCTTTGTGGCTCTCGCTCATAAATGATGAAGAATTCCGAAACGGAGGAAATCCGTGGCCAGCGCGGAAGGCTTTCCCTACGAAACGCGGCTCAACATTCTTTGCCAGCCGTTGGAAATAATCGACGAACGTGCGCTCGCCGATGCCTGCACGTACAAGTGGTACAACCAGACCCTTTGCCAGGTGAACGGCTCGGTGGTTCGCCTTGGAGTGGTGCAAGGCGAATATCACTGGCACAAGCATGATGCCGATGACGAATTCTTCTACGTGGTCGAAGGGAAGCTGCTGATTGACCTCGAAGGCCGCACCATCGAACTTGGCCCGAGGCAAGGCACGGTGGTTCCTAAAGGAGTCCTGCATCGCACCCGCGCTCCGCAACGGACCGTGATCCTCATGGTGGAAAACACAGGAATCATCCCCACGGGAAACTGAAATCTAGTTGGCCAAAAGTTCGTAGCGTTGATATGGTGTCCCAGCTTATACTGACGTTTGTCCGATGAAATTCGAAGATTACAAGATCATCCTTTACCGTCAGGAAAAAGGATCCTGGGTTGCCGAGATTCCTGCGATTCCCGGTTGCTACGCCCTTATGAAGACACGCGAAGAGGCTCTCAGCGAATTGACGAACGTCTTCAGCATGATCGAAGACGAATACCGCGAAAAGGGCCAGGATCTTCCTGCCGACTCCACCTAGATAGTTGATGCCTAGTGCTACGGCACGCGAATTTCAGCGTGTCGCTCGCATTCTGGGATTCATTCTTACCCGACAAAAAGGAAGCCATGCCAGATGGAATCATCCCGATGGCCGCGGTGTGACCATACCCATTCACGGAGGGGAGGAAATTGGGCCGCCTCTATTCAACAGGATTCTCCGGCAGATGGGCATCACGCTGGATGAATTTCAGAAGCTCCGTTAAAGGCGAAGTAGCTTTTCGATTTGCTAAGATTGAAAGAACCCATGGCCGTTCAGCGAGAACAACTGGAAGCGGATGTATTGATCGTCGGGGCAGGGCCGGCGGGCCTTTCTTGCGCGCTCCACCTGGCGAATCTCATCAAAAGACATAACGAGTCAGGCGGAGCAGGCAAGGTTGGGGCGCAACTCTCTACAGAAAACATCTACGTCCTCGAAAAAGGCCGCGAAATCGGCGCGCATCAGCTTTCCGGCGCGATTATGAATCCCAAAGCGCTGGCCGAACTTGTCCCCGATTTTGAGAAATCGGCACCGCTCGACACGCCGGTCACGGATTCCGCCGCGTTGCTCTTTACGAAGAGTTCCTCTTTTCGTTTTCCGATCACGCCTCCCCCATTTCAAAACAAGGGCAACTACGTCGTCTCACTCAGCAAAATCACGAAATGGCTCGGCGGTCTCGTGGAAGCAGCGGGCGTGAACATTTTCAAGGAATTCGGTGGCGCCGAGTTAGCATACGAGGGCGACGGCATTGCCGGCGTCATCACCGAAGACAAAGGTCTCGACAAGAACGGCAAGCCCAAAGACAACTTCACGCCCGGCTACGAACTCCGCGCCAAAGTCACCGTCCTCGCCGAGGGGACGCGCGGCTCGCTCACCAAGCAACTCGTCGCAGCAAAAAAGCTCGACAACATTAATCCGCAAAGTTACGGCATCGGCATCAAGGAATTGTGGGACGTGCAGCCCGGCCGAATTCAACCCGGCTATGTCGCGCACACGCTTGGCTGGCCCGTCTCCACCGATATGTACGGCGGCGGCTGGATTTATGGTCTTTCCAACAACCGCGTTTCCATCGGCCTCGTGTTGGCTCTCGAATACGCTGACCCGCAATTCGATCCGCACGCTGCGTTTCAAACCTGGAAGACGCATCCGTTTCTCAAGAAGCTCTTGGACAGCGGCAAGCTTGTTCGTTATGGCGCGAAGTCGCTGCCCTACGGCGGCTGGTATGCCATGCCGCGCACCTACGTTGATGGCGGCCTCATCATCGGTGATTCCGGCAGCTTTCTCGATTCGCAACGGCTTAAAGGCATTCACATGGCGATGAAGAGTGGCATGCTCGCAGCCGAGACGATTTTCGAAGCCGTCAAATCCGGCGACACTTCCTCAAAAACTCTGAGCGCGTTCCCGAAAAAAGTCGAACAGAGCTACATCAAGAAAGAGCTCTGGCAGGTCCGCAATTTCCACCAGTCTTTCCAGCACGGTATGTTTCGCGGATTTTTTCACACGGCGTTTCAGCAAATTACCGGTGGCCGCGGCCTGATTGACCCCATGCGCGCGCATGCGGGCCACGAAGCCTATGAAAAAATCAACGGCCGTCCCGCTCCCAAGCGCTTCAAGGGCGACGGAAAACTCACTTTCGACCGCCTCACGGACGTCTATCATTCCGGTACGCGGCACGAAGAAGACCAGCCCTGCCATCTACGCGTCGCCGACACGAACATCTGCTCCACGAAATGCGCCGTCGAGTACGGCAATCCCTGTCAGTATTTTTGTCCCGCAGCTGTCTACGAAATGGTGAAGGAATCCGGAGGCCCGTTGAAGTTGAAAATCAACGCCTCGAATTGCGTGCACTGCAAGACCTGCGACATCGCCGATCCGTACCAGATTATCGATTGGGTTGTTCCCGAAGGCGGCGGTGGCCCCAATTATGAAGGCATGTGACAATTCGAGGAAGAATTGTCTTCCTGAGGAGCGAAGCGACGAGGGATCTCTCCTTGTCAAGCCGCGCTAAGGATCTCGTCCCCAGCCACAGGACAACACTTGAGGTTCAGTTTGGCTTCAATCCATAGACGTCAAGTTCGCTCCGAGTCCCGACATAGACTTTTCCGTTGACAACCGTCGGCACGGTGAACTTGACCGCAGCCCCCGCCGTGTTGCCCGAACCCTGCGTGCTGTTCCAAAGCTCCGTTGCCAGGGTCGTCGCGTCGTACGCGCGCAAGACCGCCGGGCCGCTGCTGTTGATGGCGCTCGCGTCGATGACCCAGACGATTCCATTGGTCGCGCCGGTCGAGGAAACAACCGGCGAAGGCCCGGGAAACTGGAAGCCGGTGCCTGACGTCGAAGACGGGCTGGAATCAAACTGTCCGGGAGTATTGTGGTTGAATCGCCAGGATCTCAGGTGATCTCCGTTATGGCCGCTGGCGTACATTGTGTTTTGCCAAAACGCTGGCGTGCTCCAGAATCCGCTGCCAGCGGTGAATTCCTGCACCACGCGGCCCTGGTCCGTCGAGGAGCTGAACCTACCCATACTATCCCGGTCGAGGAGATAAATCTTCCCGCTCTTGCTGCTCAGGAACAAGAGGTGCGGAAGCGGCCCCGGGGACGGGTCCGGCAAGATTACGATGCCGCCAGAACCCAGATCCGTGTCATTGCCATTGAGAGTGTTTTGATCGAAGGGCGTAAAAAAGTCGGCGAGCGCCAGCCCGCCTGTAGTGGTGAACTTCAGCGCCGAATCCCCAAAGTCGTCGCTGCCTGGGGCGAGTGGCAGTTTCCCGTCAAAAGCTCCGTTGCCGGTAAGGCAGTAAAGATTGCCGCTCGCATCAGCCGCCAGTCCGTTGCCGGATTGCCAGATTCCCGCGCGCGCTTGCGGTGTCCCGTCCGGATCGGTGTTGAATTTCGTCGTTTGTTGCATAAGATTCGAGGCGCTGTATGCCACGATCCAGCCTTGGTACGGATCGTTATCGCCGTGCGAGGCCCACGCGATGTACACGTTGCCATTCAAGAGTGTCAGAGCCGGACGCTGGTTTTGTTTCATGGGCCTGAAATTCTGTGTTCCACTGGACGACCCGTCTCCAATCCCGGGAACCGAGGCCGTAATATCCACGGGGCCACTGAACTTCTCGCTTCCGTCCGTCAGGCTCAGGGCGTAGATCCGCTGATGGGTGCTCGAGTCTGTCGCTGGGTTGACGCTGGCCACCTTTGATTTCGTTACCAGGTAAATGGTTTTCGAGGAGGAATCGATGACCGGCGTTCCGACGATTCCGATATCGGGGGAAATGTCGCCGGAGCTGACATCCGTCGAAGTAAGAAAAGTTTCTCCGCTCGGAACCAGCCTTTGTGCCTGAGCGCCGGCGTCGACATGCGACCAGTACGTTTGGCACGGGCTCGCGTCCGCATCGAAGGCATACACACTGTTGTGCTGCGTCGCGACAAAGACGACGTTGTGAGTTCCGCCGCCGATGCTGAGCTTGGCCATCCACAGCGGTTCGGCATAAGCGGGAGCGTCGATCGCACACGAAAAGAGCTTGCCAAACGTCGTCGTATTTACGTTCGCGGTGGTTAGCGCAAACTCATGGGTGTTCGCGCCTGCGCGGGCATTGTCGTAACGCCAGGTCGTGACGCTGGTCAGGTCTGTCACACCAATCGTTGCGGTAGCACTCTGGTTTGCGTCCGCCACGCTCGTCGCTGTGACGGTCACGTTCCCCGTCGCATTTGGCGCAACAAGTGTCGCGCTCGTCGTGCTTTGGCTGCTAAACGATCCGGCGGATGTGGTCCATGTCACCCCTGCTGCTCCCGAATCATTCTGCACCGTCGCGGTAAATGTCACATTTTGCCCGGTCACAGCGCCGCCGCGCGCCGGTGTAATCGAAACGCTAATCATGGCCGCCGAAGTCGTGCCTGACTGTACGCCTGAATAACCGCTCAGGTTGCTCGCCGCGTCCGTGGCCCGCACGCGATACGAATAGGAAGTGGAGCCTGTGAGTCCCGTGTCATTGAAACTTGTATTTGCCGTCGTACCAATCTGCGTGAAGTTCGAGCAACTCGCGCTCTGGCAGCGCTCCACTTTATACCCCGTCACCCCGACGTTGTCCGTGGAAGCGGTCCACGTGAGATTGATTTGCGAGCTCGAGGCAACCGTGGCAACGAGATTTGTCGGGGCTGTGGGCGGCATTGTATCCGGAGGCGGTTGGTAAGCGGAATTGCATCCGGTAATCGTCATTGCACAACCGAGAGCGAGCAAAACCGCCGAACGAAACGTCCTGCCGCTGCGATTCCCAAGAAGTCGCATCACGATGAATAGCTCCACTTCGCGAATTGCTCTGCTGCGGCAACGCTTCATTGCCGCAGATAGAGCTTCTTTGCCCGAAAAAAGTACCACGGTTTCCGAATGCCTAGAAGATTACCAACGGATAGGTGGCCAAACGGCCAGTGGGCCAGCCAAACGTCAGGCTATCAAGAACAGTGCTTCTCTGTTTCTCAGGGAGGCCTTTCCACGATCAGGGCGACCAAAGTTTGCGCACAAAATTTCGGACGCGGTCTGCGAAGGAACTATTTACAGGAGCCGCCGGCTTCGGTGGCGCTGCAGATGTCGCGGCAGCGGCTGCTTTGGCGGCTCGAGCAGGCGCGGGCGCCGCGCTGATCTCTCCCTCAACACGCCCCTGGAAAATAAGCGTGGGCCGCACGTGGACACGGCGCACTAGTACGATCAATGACGGATCGAACTCCGGCTGCACTTTGGCTTTGGCGTCGTAAACCAGCGGCGGCATAAAAACGGTGTAAATGGGTTCTTCCTTGGCCGCAGACTTTTCCGGACTTAGGAGGGGAAGGTCAGCGCTAGCCTCAAGCGCATTCTTACTTGCTCCATCACCGTTTGCCGCTTGATTGTTTTGCGGCCGCGTCCCGGGTGCACTTTTTGCAATTTCTATCTCGCAAGGGCAATACCCTGCCCCAGTCCGCAGGTTCTCAAGCTGTCCGTTCGCAAGCAAAACGTCTCCCGTCTGCGGAATCACCACTGTTTGGCCAGTCAGCTGCTGCTCGACGCGAACTGCTCCGCGATTCGCGCGGATGCACATTTCTCCCTGCGAATCGAAGCCCACCAAGAGGTCCTGCGGGCCATCCCCGATGCGGATGGGATGCGCCTGAATCAAGGCGGTGTAGATTGTCAGCGTCGGCTCGCGCTCGATGCGCGCGTGGACCGTGCCGCTGTCGAGTGCCAGCGTAAGAGATGCTCCGGATTTGAGCACTGAAAGACGCGCTGGGCCGCAAATGCTAATCTGACCGCCTTCGGTAAGATCGATGCGCGCGGTGCCGGATCTCACGCGGACGTCGCTTCCGTTGCGCAAGATCGTTCGCGATTTACCGTTGACAACTTCCACGCTCACGGAACCGCTGACGACGATGTCTTCGCCCTCAATGACGCCAACGGAGTCCCAGGGAAGTTGATCGGACCGGCCAGCGAGAGCCGGCTGAACCGCGGCGCCATTTGTGATTACACTCAGCGCCAGCCAGAACACACAGCGGATCGGCACACGGGAAATGGAGGGAAGCGGCACGCAGTCGAACTCCCGGCACAAAGGCGGAAACTCTCGCCTATACTATACGTCGGCGGGAGGGCCGCCGCACCTGAAGTTGACGGCCGCTCTGAAATAAAGATGCCTCAGCCCGACACAATTCTCGAGCCGCAAAAACCGCAGGACCAGGCAGCTGTCAATGTGCACTACGACACGCGGCTGCCGCCTTTGCCGTGGTCACGGCGTATCCAGATTCCCTTCATTGCCGCAGCCGTCTACAGCCTGATTCGCACGCTCGGTCCGACTCTGCGTTACGAGGTCCTCGGCTGGCAGCACGCGGAACGAGTGCATGCTTCGGGAAAACAAATTATCTGGGCGTTCTGGCACAGGATTATTCTTCCGATTGTTTGGTGGCACCGGAATCACGGCGTCGTGGTGATGAACACCACGGCATTCGACGGCCAGTGGACACGCAAAGTGATTGAGTGGCTGGGATTCGGCACCGCACAGGGAAGCTCCTCGCGAGGAGGACTCCGCGGATTAGCGGTGATGGCTAGGCGGCTCGAGGAAGGGGTCGATTGTGCTTTTACGATTGACGGCCCGCGTGGCCCACGCTACGTCGCGAAGCCTGGTCCTGTGATGTTGGCGCGCAAAACAGGTTGCCCGATTATCGTATTTCATATCGGCGTCGACCGCGGCAAGACTTTCTCTAGGACCTGGGATCATTTTTTGCTGCCCATGCCCTTCGCGCGCGCGGTCATCTTGTTTGCGCCGCCGATTTATGTGCCGGCCGATGCCACCGCGGAAGCGATGGACGCAAAGCACGCCGAAATGCAGCGCGAACTCGAACGCGTCCGCGACATCGCCGAAGGCTGGTTCCTCCTCAGCGAGGACTCCCGCGCAAGACACCGCGCTGACTTCAACCGTTAACAAACCCTTAAAAGACTCTCAACGATTGTCATCCGCAGCTGTAGCTCAGACCTTCAGGCTTGAGGAATCTGCTTTATGTTTGCCCGACCCGTTGCATGAGCTACTGCAGCTTCGCGTATTCCGCCTTAGCTTGCCGTAGGATGGGAATATCAGGGTCTGCGTCTTTCCACAGCATCAGAAAGTCGTTGTACGCCCCACGCGCCTTGGCGTTCTGGCCCTCGAGCGTGAACGCACGAGCCAGCCCGAGGCGGGCTAGGGCGCCCACAGGGGAAATCTGGGCAAGTCCGGGGTGGTCAAGGATTCTTTGGAACTGCGCGGCGGCCGCGGTACCGTCGTGCAACGCCAGGCTCGCCCATCCGTGTACATGGGTCGCATCCACTTGCCCTAATGGAAAATACATCTCGTATGGAGTCATCTCAAAAGAACCTATCGGCGCCAGCAAATCGGCAACCTTCTTAGCATCGCCCCGCTGCAAAGCCGCTGCAGCGCGGATCGTCGGGAGCCAGTAGCGCTGCAGTTCAGTGTCCGAAGGGAAGCTCTTGTCCAGATCGGCAGCCAGTTTTTCCGCCCGCGCGGTCTCGCCTGCTAACGCGAGAGCCAGGGCCGCGTCAACCTCGACGTAACGGTTCACGGTCAGCTTCAGCGCGTCGTCGGCAAGTGCTCGTGCGTGTTGCGCATCGCCTAAGTACGCTTCCGTCAGACTTGCATCTCCTCGAAGAATGGCTGCCAACTCCCTGTTTTCCTTGTTGTACCCTGCGGACCCAATGGCCTGCTGGAATGCCTTTCGCGCCTGCTTGAGCTGCCCATGATATGCCTTCGAACAAGCCTCGTCGTCCAGTAGCATGCTTTCCACACGCGGGCTGCCCGCAGCCGACGCTACCAGCCGTTCCATCTCTCGATCATCGTTTCTCACGAACGCCAACATGTAGCGTAGGGAAAGCAGGCCAGGGCTTTCTACTTTGCGATCCTGCGCCTGGCTGAACAGCACCTCAGCCTTGTCGAAGCGGTTGAGAAAGATGTGGACGGGGACGATGGAAAGATAAAAGTCCTCTTCATCGGCTTCCCGGGGATTTAAGCGCAGGGCTTCATTCGCCTTTTGTAGCGCGTCGTCAAACTTGCTGAGCCCGCAATAAATCATGATTAAGTTGTGCACGGGTTCCGAGTCGCGGGGATAGACCTGATGCCAAAGCTCGTCTACCTGTACAGCCTTTTCCAGATCTCCGGTCACAATGTCGTAATAATGGGACTCCAAGTACAAACGCTCTCGTTCGCTCACTTTCTCGCGTAGTTCGTAACCTCTGCGTGCGTTCTCCGTTGCTGACGCATCTTCGCCAATATTGCTGTAGGCTGCCCCAATCCTGCCGTAAGCCATCGCAAACCGAGGGTCCAGTTGCACGGCGCGCTGGAAGAACGGAATCGCCGCAGCACTACCTTTGGCGGAAAGGGTCTTGATGCCGAGGGTGTAAGCCTGAAGTGCCTCTAATGAGGGCGTTGTCGCTTCCAGGGGCGCATCATATTTCTGAATCGTCGCAAGCGACTCGCCTAACTTTTGACGCATTGCCGTAGCCGCATCGCTCAAGGCTTTGAGCACACGCTCCCGGCCCTCAGCCTCCACCTGTTCACTCACTAGCATCTCTCCACCATGGCAATTCACGGCGTTCAGACCAATGACGTAATGAGTACCGAGTCTCGAAATTGAACCGGTCAATACTGCCTTGCTTCCAACGCGCTGGCACAAATCACGGGCGAGCTCGGGCGTGACACGTTGCTCCGACGAACGTTCCATGAGACGCAGCTCTTCGTCTACTCGCTGATCGGGAAGAATGTTCAGGAAGGGCGATTGTTCGAGTTGTACGCGCAATCCTTGTTTCAGCGCATCGTCAAAAACGGGATCGCCCGTGGTGTTGCTGAAATCTGCGAGAACGATGGTGTCTTTCTCGGTCAGCGCTGGCCGATGCCGTGAGCGCCACACTAACCCTCCGGCTGTACCTGCGACGAGCGCAACCGCCGCCACCACCAACACTTTCCGATTGCTCGAGGCCGCGGTCGCGCTTGTACGTGGACTCGTATCTCTCGTCGTTCCATCTACCTGGGTGACTGGTGCGATGAATCGGTAGCCCCGCCGTGGCAATGTTTCGATAAAGCGCGGATTATCCGCGGAATCGCCCAGCGCTTCGCGCAACTTGTTGATCGCGGTGTTCAGGCTGTTGTCGAAGTCAACGAAAGTGTCAGGAGGCCAGTTCTGGTTGCGCAGCTCTTCCCGCGTCACTACTTCGCCAGAGTGCTGAAGTAGAACGGCCAGAACGTGAAACGGCTGTTCCTGGAGCTTGATGCGCACGCCTTGCTTGCGCAGCTCCCCCGCCCGCAAATCCACCTCGAATACTCCAAAACGCAGAACCATCGAAGAAGTGTTGACTGGGGGCACGCCGTAACCTCATTCCTGAGGTTGAGGGGAGTTTAACATTACTGGAGCCGGGCGTATTCGGCCTTGGCTTCGCGCAGGATCGGAATGTCGGGGTCAGCGTCCTTCCAGAGCGTCAAGAAATCCTGGTAGGCAGCGCGGGCCTTGGCCATGTCGCCTTGCAAAACGTAGGCCCGGCCCAGTTGCAGGTGGGCGAGTGCTCCGATAGGTTCGTTGAGCACAATTCCGCGATGATCGAGGATCTTCTGAAACTCCGCCGCTGCTTCTTTTCCCCGTCGCGCAGCGAGATAGGCTTCGCCGCGCACATAAACGGGATACAGGTTGGGCCAGTTATAAAAGCCAACTGCCGGCAAACCGAGCTCATACGGAGCAGCAGCTTTCAGAATCTCAAGCGCATCCAGCGGCTTACCACCGTCGAGCGCAAGCTGGGCGCGGAGAGTTGGAAGATAATTGAACTGCACGATTATGTCGTCAGGATACATCTTAGCTAAGTTCTCGGCGGGCGCTCGCGCTTCGTCCGCTTCGCCGGCAAAGGCAAGAGCTAAAGCAAACGCATAATCCAGATCGTGCCCAGTATGCCGTCCCTTCAACTTCGCAAGCTGTTGGCTTGCCATGACCGCATTGCCGAACAAGGCCTCGCGCAAAGCAGAGACCGTGTCGTAAACGGCGGCAGTTTCTTTTGCCCCGCTCCTCTCAGCGGACTCAGCCGCCCGTCGGGATAGCTCACGGGCATCGCCCCGATGTCCGAAATAAACTGCCGTGTCCGCCTCCAATGCCAACAGCAAGTCCTCGACTCCGAGCGTGTTCGCCGCATGGGCCGCTTCTCGAGCCATCTCGGGTGCGTCATCTCGGTAGAAGGCGATTTCATAGCGAACGGGCACAAGAAAATCTGAGTCTACCCCTTTGGCGTGTGCCTCCTTGGCTAAGGCTGTCGCTTCCTCCGCACGGTTCAGAAACAGGTAAGTTATAACAACATTTCGATAATTGAAGGCGGTATGGGGAGCGAGACGTACGGCTTCCTGATATTCCTTGAGACTTTCTTCATATTGACCCAGCATATTTGAGTAAACGCCGAGGTCTAGAGAGAAAAAGGGCTCGCGTGGGAAGATCTGTGTACCCAGCTTGCAGCTACGGCGTGCAGCCATGATGTCTGACGGAAAGTGATCGCACTCGAGGGTTAGCTTTTCCCGCTCGCTTAATGATTCGCGCAATTGGAAAGCCCGGTTGTGATTCTCTATGGTTAAGAGACTCTCGCCCAGGTTCCCATGAACCAAACTACTTCCCCAGTAGGCCATGGCGAATTTAGGGTCAAGTTGCGTGGCACGCTGGAAAAGGGCAAGCGCCGCCGCGTTATCTCCCCCTTCGAGGGTCTTGAGCCCTAAGCTGAAAGCTTGCAATGCTTCGAGAGATGGCGTTGTCGCTTGTTCCAGAGGCGTGTTGTATTTCTCGACGGTGCCCAGGGATTCTCCGAACTTCGTTCGCATTTCCGAAGCGGCCTTGCTCAGCGCATCAAGCACATGGCTCTTGTCGTTCGCTTGCGCTTCTGTACTCGTCAGCAACTCTCCGCTCACACAATTCACGGCCTTTAGGATCAGACTGTATCGGGTGCCAATCTGAACAATAGAACCATCTAGCGCTGCAGTGGTGTTCAGCCTCTGACAGACTTCGCGCGTGATTTGCGGAGTCAGACGCGCATTGGCCGGTTGACCCATCATTCGCAACGTCTGCTGGATTCCCTCTTCGGAGACGAGACTCAGAAACGGCGATTGCTGCAATTGCACGGAAAGCCCTTCCCGCAGCGTCCCGTCGAACACCGGATCGCCTGTGGAATTGGCGAAGTCCCCGAGAACGATGGTGTCTTTCTCGGACAGCGCTGGCCGATGCCGCGAGCGCCACACTAGTCCTCCGGCTATACCTGCGACGAGCACAACCGCCGCCACCACGAACACTTTCCGATTGCTCGAGGCCGCGGTCGCGCTTGTGCCTGGACTCGTATCTCTCGTCGTTCCATCTACCTGGGTGACTGGTGCGATGAATCGATATCCGCGACGTGGCAGCGTCTCGATGAAACGAGGGTTGTCCGCCGAATCGCCGAGGGCTTCGCGCAGCTTGTTGATTGCCGTGTTGAGGCTGTTGTCGAAATCAACGAAAGTGTCGGGGGACCAGTTGTGATTGCGCAGTTCTTCGCGGGTGACCACTTCCCCAGGCCGCTGCAACAAAACCGTCAGAACCTGAAAAGGCTGTTCCTGAAGCTTGATGCGCTTGCCCTGCTTGCGCAGCTCTCCTGCGCGCACATCGACCTCGAAGACTCCAAAACGCAGAATTATGGAGGGTCGCGTCTCGAGGACCATCGATACCCGCTAGGTTAGGTCTCCAGCAGTCTAACAAAACGCTAGCTGCCGGGGTTCTCGCCGAGCTTGACGGCGATATCCATTTTCTTTCCGCCGCGATACACACTGACCTGGACCGTATCGCCCGGACGGTGATGATTCAGCACCAGATTAACGTCGAACTGGTTCGCCACCTTTTGGCCGTCGATCGCCACAATCACGTCGCCGCCAATGCGCAAGCGGCGCATGCCAGCCTGCACGACGCGGTCCCCGCCATGGACGCCTGCTTCGGCAGCTGGCCCGCCTTTGGTCACCGCCTCAACCAGTAAACCTTCCTGAACAGGCAAGTCCAATGCTTCGGCAAGCCCGCCGACGAGGGCCATTGTTTGTACTCCGAGAAATGCGCGATGCACGCGTCCCGAAGCAATCAAATCGTTGGCGATGGTCTTCGCCGTGTTAATGGGTATGGCAAAGCCGATGCCCGCAGTGGTGCCGCTGGGCGTGTAAATCGCGGAATTGATCCCGATCACTTCGCCGTGGGAATTGATGAGCGGACCGCCGGAATTTCCCTGATTGATGGCCGCATCTGTTTGGATGGCTTCTTCAATGAACGTGCTCTGGCTGGTCTGCACCGTGCGGCCCAGGGCGCTGACGACGCCCGTGGTAAGCGTCGATTGGAAGCCAAACGGATTGCCAATCGCAAGTACCTTCTGTCCGACCTGGAGCGACCCTGAGTCTGCCAGCGTCAACGCAACCAGGTGCTTCCCTTTCGGCTCGATTTTCACGAGCGCCACGTCGTTGCGCTGATCCGCACCCACGAATTTTGCCGGATAGCGGGATTGATCGCCCAACACTACTTCGATCGACTGCGCGCCTTCTACGACATGGTAGTTCGTCAGAATGTAGCCACGCGCGTCGATCACAAAACCGGATCCGGCTCCTTGTACGGGCACGGGCTCCATGAAGAAAGTGTACTCGGTGGCCTTGGTGAGAATGTTGGCCACGGCGGGAGAAACTTGCCGGTAGATTTTCACGTTGATCGATTCCTCTTCGGTCAAGGCGGCATCGCGCTGCGCGACGTTGGAGGAAGAAACAGAGCCACTGAGCGGCACCGCTTCGACCCTGGTTGGCTGCCGCGGGCCGTAGCGCGCGCCGGCCCAAAATGCTCCGAGGATGAGAACCAGCGCCGCAATAACGATGCGCGTGCGATTGGATGTGTGCCTTACACTCATGAGAGTTGTCCCTTCTTTATTTCCCCGCCCTTAGTATAGGCAAATTGGTGAAGTCGGTCACCGCGCGGCTGCACTGCGGCGAAGTCTGGCCGCCAGTGCTTCGACTTGCTGCTGGGTTTGTTCCAGCGAGCCTGAACAATCGATCCTGTCGGTGGCCAGTCGCAGCTTTTCCGCGACCGGCATTTGCGAGGCGATGCGGCGGAGAGCTTCCGCTTCGCTGAGCCCGCGCGCAGCCAGTCGCTCGAGTTGCTGTTCCGGTCTACACCACGCCACAACCAGCCCGTCGAGCTGTTTGTGAATGCCGGATTCGACCAGCAGCGCGGCCTCGACAAACGCGGCGTCACGTGTGCCCTGACGCGCCCATTCCTCAAACTGCCGGAAGACCACTTCTGCAACACGCGGGTGAACGATAGCGTTCAGGCGATCGAGCTTGGCGCGATCGGCAAAAACCAGAGCCGCGAGCTTCGCGCGGTCAACGCGCTGCTGCCCGTCGGTGATTGCCGGACCAAATTCGCGCAGCACTTCTTCGTAGGCCGGCTGCCCCGGCTCGATCAGCCTGTGCGCGAGGGAGTCCGCGTCGAGCACCGAAAAGCCCAGCTCGCGGAGCATGGCTGCGACCGCGCTCTTGCCGCTGGCGATTCCGCCGGTGAGTCCAAGCCGCAACATGGCGTCGTCACCGTGCCGCCGCAGTCGATGGCGCAGCCAATTGTGGCGTCGCGCGGCGAAGACGCGCGGCCTTGACGGTGTTGCTCATGAGCATCGTTATAGTCATCGGGCCGACCCCGCCAGGAACGGGAGTGAGCGCACCAGCCGTGTTGATGGCGTCGGGATGAACGTCGCCGACGAGGACAGCTCCCTTGGTGCGGAACTTCTCCATGCGCGCGGGAAGATTTCGCAGCAGCTGTTCCGCTTGCACGGGATCCTTCACTGTATTCGTGCCCACATCGATGACTGTAGCGCCCGGTTTGCCCGCTGCGGCAGGCTTGATCCAATCGGCTTGCACGAAGCCGGCTTTGCCCATGGCGGCGACGACAATATCCGCGTGCCGCACAATTTCCGGCAGCTCGTGCGTCTTGGAATGGCAGATTGTGACGGTGGCGTTCGCGTGCATGAGCAAAAGCGCCATCGGCTTCCCAACAATGTCGCTCCGCCCCAGAACGACGGCGTTCGCGCCTTCGATGACCGTGTTGCTGCGGCGCAGAATTTCCATGCATCCCGCTGGCGTGCAGGCGACGAGGCCAGGACGGCCGCTCACGAGGCGGCCGAGATTAACGGGATGAAAGCCGTCCACATCCTTAGCAGGATCGACCGCTTCGAGGATGCTCTTTGCATCGACCTGCGCAGGGAGCGGCAGCTGAACGAGGATGCCGTCCACGTTGTTGTCGCGATTCAACCCGTCAACGATAGCGAGAAGCTCTTGCGTGGTGATGCTTGCGGGCGGCGTTTGTAGCCAGCTTGCGAGGCCGATTTGCTCACATGCTGCGATTTTGCTCTTCACATAAAGCTGCGAAGCGGGATTTTCTCCTATAAGGACCGCGGCGAGGCCTGGACGGACGCCCGCGCTCGTAAGCTGGCGAACTTCTTCTTTCAGTTCGGCAAAGATTTCATCGCGGATTTTCAGTCCGTCGAGAACGCGCGCGGTCATCAGCTCTCGCTTTCGTGCAGCGAGAGAAAATCATAACACAGGAAAAATTTGTGACCGGCCGAGAACGATGCGCGAGATTTCAGCTTTGACCGGCTGCGGAACGAATGGCGCCTCCCTTAAACGTTCTGCGTTGAGCCAAAAGAGAAGCGGCTCCGCCAACGACGAGCGCCACGATGGGTGCCACGACCAAATGAGTGAATGCCGACTCCAGCGTGTTCGCCAAACCGAACGCGCGTGCGTCGCTCCAGCCGCTTCTCTTGAATTCGGCCCAGGTCGCGACGTATTCCGGCGATGGCACCGCCAGGAAAAACTGAATCGCCGTTCCGGCAGCCACGGCGATCAGCATACAAACGCCTGCGCTTGCAACCGCGGTGAGCAGGCCGCCTCGAATGGACTGCAGGGCGCGCGCCGATCGGAATCCAGCAACGCCCCACGAACTGAATATTGCAAGCATGAACCCGATAGGTACGGCAGGCGCGTGAATGGCGACAGGGATGCCGTTCTCGATTCCGATGTTCAGAATCTCAAGACCTCCACCGAGAAGACCGTACAACGCCGCACTGCGCAGAATCGTGTCCCAGTCGGGACCACGCATCCTTCCGACCCAAACGATTGCAACTGCGTACGCAACCAGGACACCCACCGGTTCCAGGACAAAAAGACGCGCACCGGGTTGAGCGAACAACGCGGTATAACGGCTCACCGCAACGAAAATCATCACCAGAATGGCGACGATGATCGCGAGCAGCGAGAAAGTGATTGTGTTGCGTGCCAAATTCACTGAATTATTCCTGCCCACACCTGCCGGCAAGATGCCGGCGCTACAAAATGCGCAACACTCCCGCTGCGCTCATCAAGCCGAGCAAGGTTAAAGTCAAGCAACGATTCCTCGCTCCGCTCGGAGTGACAGGGCAAAGCCAACAGCGACGGCGTGGGGGGGCACTGGCTTGTGCAACTCAGCCTATTCGCCGCTGGCCGTGCTCTTCCCACGCTGCTTTAAGAACGTGCCCTGGTCCAGTTCGCGGAATGCTTCGCGCAGTTGCTCCTGCGTGTTCATCACAATCGGCCCGTACCATGCCACCGGCTCTTCGAGCGGCTTGCCCGACACCAGCAGGAAGCGAATCCCTTCGTCTCCCGCCTGGACCATCAACTCATCGCCGCTATCGAACAGCACCAGCGAGCGGTTGTCCGCTTCCGAAGGCGGCGTGGTGTCCAGCCAGCCCACCGGCTCCGTCGGCACCTCCAGCGGTTCCGACGCATTGCAGAACTTTCCCGCGCCCGCGAACACGTACGCGAAGGCATGCCGCGTCGTTTCGATCGGCAACGTTTTTCTCCGTCCGGGCGGTACGCTCACGTCGATGTAAATTGGGTCCGCCGCGATGCCTTCCACCGGCCCTCGCTTCCCCCAGAAATTCCCGCACACGACCCGCACTTGCGTCCCGTCGTCGTCCGCAATCTCAGGAATCTCCATCGCCTTCACTTCCTGGTAGCGCGGCGCGGTCATTTTCAGCGACGACGGCAGGTTCGCCCACAACTGAAATCCGTGCATGCGCCCGACGTGGTCGCCCTTGGGCATCTCCTGATGGATAATCCCGCTCCCCGCGGTCATCCACTGGACGTCGCCCGCGGCAATCGTGCCGCGATTGCCCATGCTGTCTCCGTGTTCCACCGTACCAGCAAGTACGTACGTAATCGTCTCGATGCCGCGGTGCGGATGCCACGGAAACCCCGCCAAGTATTCCGCCGGCACGTCATTGCGAAAATCGTCCAGCAGCAGGAACGGATCGAAATCCGTCGTGTTGCCGAAGCCAAACGCCCGCCGCAGGTGTACTCCCGCGCCTTCGATGGTTGGCTTCGAGCGAATCAGCCGCTTTACTGGTCGTAGTGACATGTGAGCCTCCCTCCGCCGTATTCCACCGGAAGTCTACTCCCTGGCGATGAACCTTTGTAGCGGCGGCGTCCCCTGCCGATCGTCGCGCTTTCGCAGAAATGCTGGGCTGAAGCCCGGCCTCTACACAGGGAAATCCTGATCGAGGCGTTTTTGTAAGAAACCGTGGTACCCCTCCGTTGTGACGAAAAGAGTGCGGAAGTAGTTGATTTGAAATGGGTTGAAGGCGCTCCGTTGTGAAAAAGAGTGCGTAACCGCATGAGAGCAAATGGGTTAGATATGCAGGCTTGTTTCTGAGGACTCTGAAGCATGGGACGGCGGGGCGCGGACAGGTCCAAGGGAACGAAGAGAGCCTTCGACTCGGTTCGCTCGCTCAGGATGACTATCCTCATCGGATAGTCAGGTTGGCGGGCTTGATTCACCTATGGCTTATAGCAAAGAAAGAACCGAACTATTCGCTGACCTTGAAAAAGAGATGGCCAGATTCAGGGCAGACTTTGGCAAGTCGACGACCCCAAGGATGTGGATCCTGCAGGAGACTGAATACGGGGGTACTTTTGTCTTTTTAAATCCAAAATCCACATCGCCATGGTTGACAAGAGAGGAAGAGATTGCGCTCGGAGTCACAAGCCGACCCAAAAGCAACGCAGAGCAAGTAGGAGCTGGCCTAATAGAAGTGTATTCCGCCAACGGCGGACAATTGTATTTGGATGACCAGCCTTTGGGCTCCATGCCCGGTGGACAAACTCAACAGTTCCTTCAGCTGACTCCAGGGAAACATCAAATGCGGATCGCAATAGCGGTGCAACTCGCTGATGGTCAAGTCAAACTCGAGAATCAAACCAAAGATGTAACCGTCGAGAACGGCAAAATCTGTTACGTCGCTTTCGGTCTAAAATCTCCCCTCGACGAGACCGGCAGGGTCACCGTCGGAACGCTGGTAATACAATCCGTGCATGGACTAAGTGGGGAAGTGTTCGTTGACAATTTTAGCGTGGGACATTTGGAGAAAAATCACCAGCTGCCGATCACTCATGTGACCGCAGGGTCGCACACATATAGAATCGTCGGTGACAAGGTAACCGAATTCGGATCAGTGATGATAAGGCCCAACGAGACTGAATATGCAGTACTAGCGCCACCACCGGCGCCCACAGGCTTGAGAGGGACCGCTCAATGAAACCCCCACTTTCAGTTCCCCCCTGCCCGCCTCCCTGGTAGAGAGGTATAGTACCGAGAGAAGCGCCCTCTAGCTTATAGTTTTGTTGACAATATAATATAATATTTACTAACCTCCTGTCATTTGCAGCACCCAGTTCGCCGAATAGGAGTATCGCCCTATGCACACATTGCGCTGCTTGTCCCCTTTAGCCCTTTGCATACTCACCGTCGGCGCTTTAATGAGTCCGCCAATGTTGGCCCAGCAAAGTCCTGATGGCGAGCAAATCCTGATCTCCGAAATAGTAACCGAAATCCAGGTTGGATTGGCCCGAGTTCAAAAACAGTTGGACCACGAGAAGATTCCTAAGTTAAAGTCAGTAACTCTCGATCTAGTAGCAGAAGCGAAGATCGAGGCCGGCGGAAAGATCAACCTCTATATATTCTCGTTTGGAAAGAAATGGGAGCGCGATCGCTCTCAAGAGATTGAAGTCACATTAAAGCCGCCGCGCCCGGATCAACCTCTTGCTGTGGCCAAAGGACCCTCCATTTCAGATCAACTCGTGAACGCTATTGTCAGTGCGGCACGGGGGATTCAGGCTGCACGAAAAAACCCCGATGTTCCTCTCGAGGCTTCGGGCCTGAAGGTGGTTCTGAGCTTTGTCGTTAAGGGTGACACTTCGGCCGGAGCAAAGTTTCAGATTCTACCAGTGACCTTTGACCTTTCAGGCGATTTGGCGAAGTCGGCAATTCAAAAGATTACTGTTCTGTACGAAAACCCTGAGCCTAAGTCTCCCGGGAAGTAACAACTTTCCGCCATGCGGAAAATAATCGGTATTCTCGTCTGCGTTCTTGTCTCTTCCAGCGTGAGCGGGGGCCTGCCCCAGAGTGCGCCCGCCAATCTCTGCGAAAACGAGACGTTTTATGACGCTCCCATGACAGAGGAGGAGATTTACCTTGAGCTTAGCCGCTCGGTGTTGCGTATAGAGGGGCATAAGAACGGTCGCGCGGTCTCGGGAACCGGCTATCTAATCGATACTGATCGAGGGTACATACTCACCGCTCTGCACGTTGTGAGGGATGAATTCGGCAATCGGCAGCTCACGGCAAGAGCATCGAGCCCAGGCTTGCCTGGTATCACGCTTACGTTGGAGCCTCGTGAGAAGCTCGATCCACCCCTCGATGTCGCGCTACTTAGTGTCAAAGACCCCACTCCCTTGGTTGCGAATCACATCCGCGCTTTTGATATTGCTCTTAAGCGCATTCCTCTCAGCACGCGCTATTACAATATCGGGTATCCCCGCGGCAAGGAAACGCAGAATAAACAGACCGTGACTATTCAAGGAGACTATGAGGGTCGTGTAGACGCCAGTCACCCTGAATGGAACATACCCAGGAGTTTATTACTTGATGTGAAACAAGATGTGGACGACGGCCACAGTGGAAGCCCGCTAATCGATGAGGATGGCGTCGTCGTAGCAACTTGCATCGATTCCTTGAATGGAAGCGTTGCTTTATACACCCCGATGGACAGGGTCCAGCAGTTATTTGACAAGATACGTTCCAATAACCGCGTGTCGTCGTTAGACGCGGAACTTAAGGCCATCAGTGGTAATGAGGACCCACGGCAGAGTCTCCTAACCCAAGAGCTTGAGTGGCGCTCAGGGAGCCCTTCCAATCTTGAGCTGTACGCCTGGGCAGCCCTTATGGGGAAAACCCCCAACGATTATGTTCCTCGAAGCGCATACTTTGCTTGTCCGCTCGGTCCCGCTTACGAGCAGCGTCGGCTGGGTCCCGGCAAACCGGTGCAATTCGTGAAACGCCTTGCGTCCCCACCCATCGTGGCTCGCAGTCTACTCAACGCCGGCCAACGCGCCCTCTACGATGGACGCCCGGATTTGTCAGTAGCCTTCTCCCAATCCGCCCTGGGTCTCTTCTCAAGCTTGGCCGACCCTTGGGGGCGAAGCGCGGCCTCTCGCCAGATAGGAACGGCCAATCTCAGCCTGCGGAGATACTCCGACGCCTCAATCTACCTTAGGCAAGCGATTGCCTTGCAGCCGGAGTCTCCCGACGCCGCCAAAACCAAGGTACTCTTGGCGGCCGCTTACGAGGGCAGCGGACAAAAATCACTGGCCACCCGATATGTGTGGGAGGCCTTACCAAGACTTCGGGACGCGGGTGATGGTGAGGGCCAGGCAGTGGGTCTAGAGACACTCGGTAAGGTAGCAAGTTCTGATGGGCACTACTCTACAGCCGAGAAAGACCTCCGGCAGGCTCTTGATTTGTACAGTAAAAACGGCAATCTTACGGCTGCAGCGTCCGTCAGAGAGCAGCTCAATGATGTCGAAGCGCGGCAATCACGGACCCTGTGGGGCCGTACAACTCGGTTTCTTTCAGGGGGGAGCAGTGCGTTTACCTATTTCACCGGGATCGCGGCCGTCGGAATCCTCGCTATCCTGAGGGAGTTCCTTGTCGTTTCCGTTCGCCCGTTTCAAAGACGAAAGAATTAGGCAGGGTTGTGGGGCTGGGCCTGTGCGCCATTCATTCGCGGGTCATTGAGCGCGGTTGGAAATGATAGTGCGAGGGATGGCGACGTGAAGTCGCCGCTACAAAGACAGATGCCGGGCTTCCCGGTTAAGACCGGGACGCAAACACCGCGAAAGCCCCGGCGCTACGTTTTGTCCATCCAGACGCGCCAGGTGAGCGGGCCAGCTTGCTCATTGGTCAGTGGGAGGCCCGCGAGCTTGAGGGCCAGCTTGATCTGACCGTGATGGTAGCCTTCGTGCCAGATCATGTGCTGGAGCATAAGGATCGGGTGGTCGTAGTGAAGGTCCATGTCGCGGCCAGCCTGCAACCTGCCTTTTACCGCGTCGCGCACGGCCTGGGCGCTGTCGTTCAACATCTCCGCGAGGCGGCCACGATCGCGCTCGGCCCGCCACTCCTCGGGCATGTCTTTTTCCAAGTAGGGGGCGAACTCAGGAGCGTCTTCGAGGACGAACACGAGCCTCACGTAGTGGATGTGCGTGAACATCTGCGCGACGGATGGGCTGCCCACCATCGCCCCGGCCTCCAGTCCGCTCTCCGGAATGGCGCGAAGCAGGTTGACCACGATGGTGTTGTTACGGTCCCAGGAGTCCAGGAGAGCGTCCAGCAGGTGTTGGTCTGATGCGTCAGGCATGTCTCGTTTCCCCTTTTGTTGATGCGGATTTTATGCAGGAAGCAGCTCGCGTTGGTCAAGAGAAGACGGCGGTGTAAGAGGGAAGAGAGATTCACCGAGCAAAGAACGCTCGATGCGGCAGAGTACCTCGACTGCGCAGGCCGACGGATTCGCGGGAACGAACGCGGAAGAAAAAGTCGGCCTGCTCCGCTCGGAATGACAGGATAGGGTTAGCGCTATAGCGCGTCCCCTAGATCGGTCCGAGGAAATAGGAAGAGGGACGGGCTGAAGCCCGCCCCTACATTGGGGACAAAAAGAAGACGGCGGTGTGAATGATCGTGCCGGGCGAAAAAAGCAGATCCTCACCCCCATTCGCGACACGTCTACGCCCGCTTGACAGACCGGGGGGTTGGAGACGATTACGGCGTGGCTGAGGCCATGCCCTGACGGTGGCCACGGCTAAGAAGACGGCACGATATGCCAAAGTCTTTACCCGCCAAGCTTCTTGAGAGTTTTGTCGCAGTCTGCCTGCATCTTCTTGGCGCGAGCCTCGAGGTCTTTGTCCGGCTTGTTGGCAAGCAACTTCATCGCAACGCCCAGATTGCCCCGCGCGACCTGATTGACGATGCGAAGCTGATCCGGCTGGTTGACGTTGCGGGAATCGAACATGCTGCCGATCTGGAGAAAGTTGCTGCTCATCTCAATGAGGTACACGCGTGGATCGATGTCCACCTTGCCGCTGCTGAAAAGCTGCTGGCCCTTGTTGGCGTCCGAACCGGCGCCGGCGAAGGCCGTAAGGATGCGCGCCAGAGCGTTGCGGTCGGTCTGGGTCTCTGCGGCAACGCGTTCGGCATCGGCAATCCACTGACCGCTCTTGATCTTCGTCACCGCCGGGTCCGTACCCCCGGTGAAGCCGGGAAAATTGATCTCAAGGGACATGGCGTTGCCGCTCAGCTTGCTGCGCTGATTCATCACCGATTGCATGGCGTCCATCAGGCGTGAGCGCGCGATACCGTAGTAATCGGCACGCATTTTGCTAAAGGCACCCGAATGTGACTGGGCGGCGGGCTCTTTTGCGCCCAGGGCGTAGGCTTCAGCCATTTGTTTGCCGGAATCGGCGAGCGCGGTCACGAGCGCAACACGCAGCACGGCGGCTTGCGAGCTGAGCCCCCCGTCACCGGCCGATTTGATTGCGGCGTCGAGATCCTTGAGCGCCGCGTTGAAATCGGAGGTCTTGAGGCTATTTCTCGCGTCGGAAAGGTATTTTTCGCCGGGGCTCGTGGCCGGCCCACTCGAACACGCCACAAGAAGCAGGGAAATGGGAATTACGAACGAAAAGAGGAAGCGGTGCTGCATCGTCGTTACTCCTACATTCAAAGAGAAGGGATCGTAAGCTTGGAGGGTACCTGCGCGGGATACTAAGCCCAGGCCAGAGCGAGAGTCAATGGGAGCAGACAGTCAAGCTGCTGGCGCCTGAACATGCAACCGGCTGCCCCCTATTCTGCAGCGGATGGACGGCCAAGCCGGTTTGGCGGCTACGCGGCGGCGGGTTGGTCAAGGTGGCGGTGTTCCGGATGCTGCCCGGAATCTTCGATAAAACCGCCGCTACAAAAGAAAAAGCAGACCTTCCTGCGGTAGGCATGGCATTCGCGACAACCTCTACGCCCGCTTGCCGCGGGCACGCGCGCGACTGGGTTCCCTTCGGCTGCGCTCAGGGCAGGCGGGATAACAGGCGGTGGGTCGGAGCCGTTTATGCGACGGCGGGTTGGTCGGCGAGGATGTGAGCCGGAACTTTGCGCAGGTCCCAAACGATGCCGAGCCAGGAGAGGGCTTTCAGCGTGTAGTAGGTAATGTCGATCTCCCACCAGAAAAATCCCTGGCGCGCGGAAGCCATGAAGTGGTGATGGTTGTTGTGCCAGCCTTCGCCAAGAGTGAGCAGCGCCAGCAGCCAGTTGTTGCGGCTGGTGTCGCTGGTTTCGTAACGGCGCGAGCCGAAAAGGTGCGAGAGAGAATTGATGGTGAATGTGTCGTGCCACAGCAGCACGGTGCTCAGGCAGAATCCCCAGATGAACAGAGGCCAGCCGCCGATCAGCCACAGCGCCACTGCCAGCGCGGCCGGCGGAACCATGTGGTACTTATTCAGCCAGCGCAGCTCAGGGAATTTCGCGAAGTCACCGATGTAATCCAGGCGCGTGTCATTGTATTTGTCGGAAAGGATCCAGCCGATGTGCGACCAGAAGAAACCGAAGAGCGTCGGCGAATGCAAATCCAGTTCCTGGTCCGAATAGCGGTGATGATGCCGGTGATGCGCCGCCCACCAGAGGACGCCTTTTTGCGAAGACGACATGGCCATGAAAGCGATGACGAACTGAAACACGCGGCTGGTCTTAAACGAACGGTGCGAAAAGTAGCGGTGATAGCCGGCGGTGACGAAGAACATGCGCACGAGGAGCAGCGCCAGGCAGGCAACCACGTAATACCAGTGAAACGGGATGAAGAAAATCAGCAGCGAGGCGAGATGAACGAGGAGAAACGGGAGGGAGTGGAGAACCGAAATTCGCGAGCCGTTCGGCAGCGGAACAGATAAGTAGCGTGGGATGGAAGCCATCCGGGAGAATCCTCCGCGTCGCAATAGGGACGCTCTTGAATTGCGTCATTCCGCGAGCGCAAGAGATCCAGCCGGAGCTTCGCGTCACGAAGCAACGATTTCAGCTTAAGGTTGTGCTTGGGAAGCGGTCAAGCACAACGAAGTACAGGTTACACTAAGTCAGATGTCCGCGAGTACAGTATAGTTGTGAAAAAGTAAAAATATTCTGCGATGGCGCCCAAGCGCGTGACCGAGCGCACAGGACAATAACAGTAAGAGAATGTGCTATCGTCTCGGTGGACCGTCAAGATTGAAGAGAGATTTCTCGCTACGCTCGAAATGACGGACTCTCGGCTACGCACGAGGGCAAGGAAAAAATGAGGAGCAATGGCTGAACGCCCCGTACTGGTTGGGCTGATTCCACAAACCGTGGTGCTTGATCCGGGCGACCAGGTGTCGTGGATATCTGATGCCGGCAGCTTGCGCGTCGAGTTTGATGCGAATAGGTGTCCGTTTTCTTCCAACGTTTTTCAAGCTCCAGCCGGCATGCGCCTGCTGAGCGGCCCGCCGCGCCCGGGCAGCAAGCCGGCGACCTACAAGTACCGCTTGTGGCTCAACGATCAGCCCGTTGGCCACGGCGAAGTGATCCTTCGCGAGAAGTAGCAGAGCCAGCGGAAATTCTGAGTAAAGCAATAGCTGCCAAGGAGAACGACATGCGCAGCAAGTTATCGTTACTTTGCCTGTTGAGCCTTTCGGTTTTAGGGCTTTTGCCGGTGGCAACTCCCGCGATGGCCCAAGATCCGTCAAGTCCGCCTCGGCAACAAGCTCGGCCACCGGTTGTTTTGAGAGTACAGCGTGGACAAACCGTTTTCGGTAAGATTACCGCAATCAAGGATGGGGCGTTGGAGATCACCAAGCCCAACGGAAGCACGGCCAGGATCAAAACTACGGAAAAGACCGAATTTCGCAAAGAGGGACAAAGCGCTAGGTTCTCTGACTTCAAAGTGGGCGAAATGGTTCTCGTTAGCGCCCAGGACTCCGGAGGAAAAGGACTAACGGCGCTGATAGTTGCGGGCCGCACTGGCGGAGGTGGGCCCAACATTGGCCCCGGCGAAATGATAATGATGGACGGCGAAGAAACGGGCAAAGATTTTGTGATGGGCGAAGTGACGGCGATTGACCCGCCGCAAATCACCATCCAACAGCCGGATAACGTGACGCAAAAGCTTAAGCTGACCGAGGAGACCTCGCTGCGGAAAGGCCGCGACAGCATCACTATAGCCGACATGAAAGTGGGCGATCATATCTTTGCAGGAGGATCGCTACAAGACAACGCATTGGTGCTCAAGAACGTTCAGGTTATCCCCCCGGAGCAATGGGAACGCATGCAGGGCATGATAGGCAGGAACAAGTCTTCGTCCGACTCTAAGCCCAATCCACCGCTGCAATAATTTCACCCACTCAACGGGGTCGCGACTTGAAGTTCACCAAGGCGAAGTGCTCCTCTGCGAGAGTAGACGATACGCCGGTAAAGCAGGACCCTTTTGTGACCCATTAGTGGGAACTTTGCAGCCGCTTAGACGGAACAAGGAATGGGAGAATTGTCTCCCGGGTCGAGCGCTTATGTGTGTTCAAGCCAGAACTGGTTGAAGGGGCACGCCGGGTTACTTTGTTTCCCACGCGCACGTCTCTTAGAGAGCGGCCAGCCCTTCATGAAGCAGTAATGCGCGTCTTGTAAGAAGCAGTCAAAGGGAGAACGTCAAATGATCAGGAAGCAATTGGTTCGATGGAGTTTGTTGGTTTTGCTAGTGGCAGCACCTGCGATGGCCCAAGACCCGGCGACTCCGCCGGAACCACAACAAAGCTCCCCGGCTGGCGGCAGAATGCAAGGCCCGGGAGAGGACCGCGGGCTGGCAGTGTTTGGGAAGATTACGGCGATCAAGGATGGAGCACTGGAACTGACGAAGCCGGACGGCAATCCGGCGACCGTGAAGATTACGGACAAGACAGAGTTTCGCAAGGACCGGCAGGGCGCCAAGCTCAGCGATTTCAAGGCGGGAGACATGGTGTTCATCCGCGCCGATGACAGCGGAGGACAAGGGCTCACTGCGTTAATGGTCGCCACGCGCTCGGGCGGCATGGGTGGTCAGGGAATGGGTGGGCCGGGAGGCCCGGGCGGGAACATGATGATGGTGGGCGGCGGCGAAATGGGGAAAGATTTTGTGGTGGGAGAAGTGAAAGCCGTCGATGCGCCACAAATCACCATCCAGAGGCCGGACAACGTCACGCAGAAGCTGGAGTTGACCGAGGAGACGTCGCTGCGAAAAGGCCGCGAGAGCGTGACGATGGCAGATATTCAGCCGGGCGATCACGTGTTTGTGCGCGGCGCGCTGCAAAACAATGTGTTCGTGCCGAAGAGTGTCCAAGTCATTCCCGCGGAGCAGTGGAAGCGCATGCAGGACATGGGCATGATGCCGGGCGGGAACAGACGGCCGGGTGATGCCAAACCGAATCTGCCGCAGCCATAAGCACTCGTAATAGCAATCGTCTTATCGAGAACTCCCGCGAGGAGCGCGCAAATTTGAAGTTCATCTGGCGCCGCACACTGGTTTTCAGTTTGCTGTTGACGCTGCTGGCGCTCGGTCTACGCGCGCAAGACGCGTCACCTCCCGCGCCCGCGCCACAAGTGCCTGCTACACCCGCGCAGCAAGAAGCGCCCACTGCACCAGTTCCGGCCCAGGCGCAGACGCCGGCGGCATTCGAATTGACGGGGGCGGCGCGCAGCGGGAAAACGCCGCTGCCGGGCGCCACGGTAACCGCGTCCAACACGTTGACAGGAAAGAAATACGCAGCCGCGACGAACTCGGAGGGAAAGTTCACGCTATCGAGGATGACGCGCGGCCGGTACGTCGTGCGGATCGAGTTCATGGGATTTGCGGTGTTCACGCAAGAAGTGGTGCTGAATCCGGAAAATCCCGCGGCGAAAGTTGATGCGGAATTGATTTTAGCGTCGAGACAGCAACAGTCCAACGGAAACGCGATGGCTGCGGCGGGGCGCGGTTTTCAGAGCCTGGCGATGGAAAGCACTTTTTCAGCGCTCGCAGGCGGAGGCGGAAACGGCGGATTTGGCGGAGCGAGTGGGGCCGGCGGCCAGGCAAGCGGCGATGTTTCCAGTCTGCCGCTGAGCGGAGCAGGCGCGGAGGGGCCGACAGAATCCGTAAGCATCAGCGGGGCGCAAGGGCGAACGCAGGATTTTGGCTCATTTAATGAGGATGAGCTGCAGCAGCGGATTCAGGAATTTCGCGACCGCATGCAGCGAGACGGCGGCGGCGGCTTCGGCCCTCCTCCGGGTGGCGGAGGGTTCGTTGGTGGGCCGGGCGGCGGCGTGATTGCTTTCGGCAGGATGCCGCGAGGGTTTAACGTCAATCAGCCGCACGGCATGTTCTATTTTAACGATGACAACGCGGGGCTGGACGCGCGGCCGTTTTCGCTGACGGGAATTCCGACGCCGCAGGCGAATTACAACCAGGCGCGGTTCGGCGCGAACATTGGCGGGCCGCTGAACATTCCAAAGATTTTCCATGGCGGGAACAAGTGGTTCTTTTTCGGAGGATGGAACGGCTCGCGTGGCAGCAATCCGTATGATGCGTTTTCCACGGTGCCAACGGGCCCGAGCCCGTCGGGGACGTCGCCAGGTGAACGCGGCGGAGATTTCAGCCAAGCGACTTACCATGACGGGACGCCGGTTCAGATTTTCAATCCGCAAACCGGACAGCAATACCAATTCAATGGGCTTGCAAATGTGATGGACCCCTCACTCATTACGCCGGCTGCGATGGCGCTATTGGCCTATATTCCCTTGCCGAACATGGCCGCGAATGCGCTGGGGCAGAATTTCCATTATGTGACGTCAGCGAATAGCGGCAACGACACAGTCTCGCTGCGGTTGATCCACAATTTCGGAACAAGCAGCGGGCCAGGAGGCGGCGGTCCCTTCTTTATTGGAGGACCGGGGGGAATGGCGGGCGGCGGAGGAGGTGGGGGAGGGCGCAGGCGCGCGCAGAACAACATTAATTTCGGGCTGAACTGGTCGCGCAGCACAACGAACATCGTGAACCCGTTTCCTTCGCTCGCCGGTGGCACCGGAACGCAGGGATTGAATGCCAGCGCGGGATGGGTTTACGGCAAAGGGCGCGTGACAAACATATTTCGCGTGAACTACAACCACAATCATGTGTCGACAACCAACCTCTATGCGGAAGTGGCCAACGTTGCTGCGCTTGCAGGAATCAACGGCGTCGCCACGGATCCGTTTGATTGGGGATTGCCCGGGATCAGCTTTACGTCGTTTGGAGGGTTGAGCAACCCGACGCCGCGGCGCGAGCTCGACCAGACCTACTCCCTGTCCGAGACGGTCTCCTGGAACCGCGGAAAACATAACTGGCGTTTCGGCGCGGACTACCGCCGCATTTTGCAAAGCTTTCATTCCGCGAGAAATGCGGAGGGAAGCTTTGTCTTTACCGGATATGCCACGTCGCAATACGCGGCGGCGGGCAGCGGGTTGTGCAAGGGGCCTCAGCCTTGCGCAGGGACCGACACCGGCTATGATTTCGCCGACTTCCTCTTGGGCTATCCGCAGCAGACCTCGCTGCAGTTCGGCACGACACCGTACAATTTTCGAGCGAACTCTTACGATTTCTTCGCGCAGGATGACTGGCGTTTCAAATCGAATCTGTCGTTCAATCTGGGGCTGAGATACGAATACAACGGGCCGTACACCGAAGCGAATAACCGCATCGTGAATCTCGAAGTGGCGCCCGGCTTTACCGCGGCAACGCCGGTTCTTGCGGGCCAAAACGGCTTGCCTGCCTCGTTGATCCGTCCGGACCGCAACAATTTCGCGCCCCGAGTGGGAATTGCCTGGAAGCCCGAGAAGAAGATGGTCGTGCGTGCGGGCTACGGCATCAATTACAACCTCGCGCAGTACGGTACGATGATTCAGAATTTTGCGTTTCAGCCGCCGTTCGCGAGCGCGCAGACGAACACGACGGATGTGACGAGCCTGATCGCTGGAAACCCGCTGACGCTGGCGAACGGTTTTCCGACTGCTTCATCGAGCACGGTGACGAACAACTTTGCGGTCAATCCCAACTATCGCCTTCCCTACGTGCAAATCTGGAATCTGGACATCCAGCGCGAACTTCCGGGCGGCATGGTGATGAACGTCGGGTACAACGGAGCGAAGGGCACGCGGCTAGATATCGAACGCGCGCTTACGCCGCCAGCGACCGGAAACCAGGCCGCCATACAGCCGTTCACTTACGAGTCTTCCGAAGGCAACTCGATCCTGCACGCGGGTAGCGTGCGCGTTCGCAAGCGTATGGCTAAGGGAATCGGTCTAAGCGCGCAGTACGTGTATTCGAAGTCAATCGATGACGCATCGTCGATTGGCGGCGGCGGGAGCGTGGTGGCGCAGAATCCATTTGACATTTCCGCGGACCGCGGACTCTCCAGCTTTGACCAAAGGCACAAGTTTACGGGTGGCTGGATTTACGACTTGCCGATTGGCGACAACTGGCACTTCGTGGCGAAAGGCGCCTGGGGCAATATTTTTGGCGCGTGGCAGTGGAGTGGGGACTTCACGGTGGCGTCGGGGCTGTACTTCACGCCGCGGGTGCTGGGCGGAGGGCTGGACATTGGACGCGGCGTAAGCGGATCTCTGCGCGCCAATGCCGTCGTTGGACAAACAATTGCGCTGAGCAATCCGTCCACGCTCGAATGGTTCAACACCGCGGCGTTCTGCGCGCCGAGCGCAACTTGCGTGAATCCGAGCGGCACAGCATTTGGCGATGCGGGAAGAAACATTATTGAAGGGCCGGGCCAAGTAACGCTGAACATGGCCTTGAACAAGACGATTCAGATCAAAGAATTCCGCGCGCTGGAATTCCGGATTGTGGCCAATAACGTGTTCAACACCGTGCGCTTTGCTTCGATCAATACAGCGGTGAACTCGCTGACGTTCGGTGAGGTAACGGGAGCCGGAACCATGCGGCGCGTGACGATGACGGCGCGGTTTCGTTTCTGAAGGACGATGCAAATGCGATGCGCAAGAAAGATTTTGGTGGCATCGGTTATGGCAACGCTGGCGCTGCAGGTGAGCCTGCAGCTGACGGCGCAACAGACGCAGCAGGCTCCGCAGGCGCCAGCCCCGAGCACCGGGCGAATCCGCGTCACGACGGAGCTGGTGCTGGTGAATGTGGTAGCGCGGGACAAGAAGGGCAATCTCGTTCGAGATTTGAAAAAAGAGGATTTCACGCTGCTGGAAGACGGCAAGAAACAGGATATTTCCAGTTTCGACTTCGAAAGCGTCGATCAGCCACTAACTGCGGGAGCGGCCGAAGCAACGGTTTCCGGAACCGCAAGCACAGGGGCGTTATTGAAGACTCCGAAAAAGGGCCCGGCGTCGCTGGACGCGCGCGACCGGCGATTGATCCTGCTGTTCTTTGATTTTTCGGCCATGGATCCGGAACAGATCGATCACGCGGTGGCTGCGGCGAAGAAGTTCGTCACCACCAAGATGCAGCCTGCGGATTTGGTGGGGCTCGTATCGCTGGCGACCAACATGCGCGTTGACCTGGACTTCACCGACGACCAAGCGAAGCTGATGGCCGCGCTGACGGCGTATACTTCGGGGCAAGGGCAGGGATTCGACAACGGCGCCACGGGAAGCTCCGAAGGCGCTGCGGAAACCGGAGGCGCTTTCAGCGCAGACGACACGGATTACAACACGTTCAGCGCTGACCGGAAATTGCTGGCGCTGCAATCGCTCATGCAGGCGCTTGGCAAACTTTCGCAAAAAAAGAGCCTGATCTACTTCAGCAATGGAATCAGCCAATCGGGAGTGGACAATCAGTCGGCGCTGCGCGCGGCGACGGCTGCAGCGGTAAAAGCCAACGTGGCTATCTATTCCATGGATATCCGCGGCTTGCAGGCGTTCCCGCCGGGTGGCGAGGCGCAAGCGGCGAGTTTACACGGGCAATCGGCGTATTCCGGGGCGTCCGTGCTCAACGATTTAAACAATAACGCCGCCTCGCAAGAAACGCTGTCCACGCTTTCTTCCGACACTGGCGGGAAGGCCTTTTTCGACACCAACGATTTCAGTGGCGTCTTTTCGCAAGTACAGAAAGACACTTCGGCTTACTACGTTATGGGATTCACGAGCAACAACCCGCTCAGAGATGGCCGGTTCCGCCATTTAAAAGTTCAGGTAAACCGGGCTGAGGTGAAGCTGGATTTCCGCTCCGGGTATTACGCGGACCGGGATTTCGAGCACTTGAACAAAGCGGATCGGGAACAGCAACTCGAAGACGAGCTGGCGGCGCAGCTCTCGCAGATGGATGTGCCACTGTATGCGGGGGCGGCGTATTTCCGTCAGGACGATTCCCACTACTACATGGCGGTTTCGCTGGTGGTGCCGGGCTCACAGATTCCCTTCGTCACCGAAAAGGACAAAGACAACGCCACAATCGACATCCTCGGGCAGGTGCTGGAGAGCGGGAAATTCCCTGTGGGACGCCTGCGGGATACGGTCAAGCTGGCCGTAGACAGCACACAGCAGATACGCCGCAAGAACGTTCAGTACAACACAGGTTTCGTCCTGGCTCCGGGCGACTATCACCTGAAATTTGTCGTGCGGGAGAATCAGACTGGGCGGATGGGCGCGTTTGAGATGGACGTCCAAGTGCCCGACCTGCGCAAAGCGCCGCTCAAAATGAGTTCGGTGGTGCTGAGCAGCCTGCGCACGCCCGCGGCGAACAAGAAAGGCGCGCCGAATCCGCTGGTGCGCGATCAGATGGAGACGGTTCCCAACATCACACACGTCTTTACGGCAGACCAGCATCTCTATTTGCAGTACGAGGTCTATGATGCGGCGAAGGGAAAGAACCCGCCGCCTACGCCGGCGAGTGGCCAGCAGGAGGCGGGAAAGGCGACGACCGCTTCCGCGAAGCCAAAAGACAGCGTCCGGGTAATGACCAGCATCGAGTTCCTGCAAGCCGGGACCAAGGTCTATGAATCCAAGCCGGTGGTGGCCAGCGAAGTTGCCGCACCGGAGCGCAAGGCAGTGCTGTTCCAGATGGACGTCCCGCTGCAGGCGCTGAAGCCAGGGTTGTACTTGTGCCAAGTGAACGTGATTGACGACGTGGCGGGGAATTTTGCGTTTCCCCGATTTCCGCTACTGATCCGAGAGGCCGCAGGGGGAACCGGTGCGGCGGGTAAGGCAGGCAACTAGAGTCTTAGGCGGAACAGGGAGCTGTTCAATCCCCGGCAGCGGCGGCGCGAACTACTTCCACGGACTCCGCCAAGCCACGGCGCATGGGCCCGAGGACAGAAGCTGGCACGTCTCGCTCAGGGGCCAAAGTGACGCTGGTGGCCCGCTTGGGAAACTCGGTCCGGCGGTCCAGCCTGAGGCCGGCGTCTTTCAGGAACTCGGCGGAAAAGCCCATGTCCTCGGCGCGGTCCACACCCCAAAACCACAGCTTCTCTTCCTGGCGCTGCAGGAAATCCAGCGACTCTTCGAGCTTCTTCATAGCGCGGTCAAAGGACGAGCCGAGGAAATAGACGCCCAGCGTCCAGGCGTGGCGGGGGTAGTGGACGCGGAGACGGACGCAATACTTTCCCGATTGGTTGCGTTCAATGCTGCAGCGATATTCGTTGCGCGAGGCCGTAATTCGAGTCGCCATGTAGGTTTCACCGATAGGAGGAGTCAGAGACCGGATGACCCGATGAAGCCTCGCAGTTCAGTCAGCAATACGACCCCGACTGGCTTCGCGAGGAACCAAAAAGGTCCCACTCCGAGTCTTCTGGAGACACAAATAGGGTAAAAGGGCGCAAGCGGAAAGGCAAGAGCTGCGTGGATTTGTTGTTCTCTATTGTAAGGTGTTTATTTTGTGTAGCTTAGACTAGGTAAGACTCCCGAAGCTCTTCAGCTTTTCGGGCATCATCTTCAGCTTTCCTTCTTGCTTCAGGCGATCTCCCAAAGACGTGCGGAAGGCCTCGAAGGCCAACTCGCGCTTGGACTGCAACAGTTGTTCGGCTAACTGCTTCTTTTGCGCTTCGAAATCCGCTGGATTGGGCTCAACTTTTTCTGCCAAGCGATAGATGAACCAGTTTTGGCCAAGGCTGAGAGGAGCTCCAACGTCGCCTTGTTTCGAATTGAAGGCCGCTCCTAACTGTTTGCCGCTGGCCCCTCCGGGGATGGAGCCGTCGCGGGCGAACATTTCGCTCGTCTTTGGCTCCAAGCCGAGCGCTTTCGCGGCAGCGTCAAATTTCTCGCCGCTTTTGACACGGCGGGCCAATTCGTCGCCCTTGCTCTTGGCAAGCGCGACGGACTGATCGCGCTTAAGGTCGGTCATAACGCGGTCTCGCACCTCTTCCAGCGTGCCCTGATGCGCGGGTTGGGACTCTTTTAAGGAGAGAACTACGTAGCCCCGGTCGCTGCGTACAGGGAGACTCAGCTCCCCCGAGCGCAACCGAAAGATGGCGTCCTTGACGTCCTGCGAATTGCCAAGTTCAAGCAGAGGATCAGAAGCGCTAACGGGCCGGGTTTCGCTCAGAATCAGGTGATATTGCTTGGCCAGATCGTCCAGAGACAGCTTGCTTGAGCGACGAATCGCCGAGGAGAGGTTGCCTGCCGTGTCGCCAGCTTGCTTGTCGGCTTCGGTGAGCAGCAGGGGCGCGCGGATGGAGTCCCTGACCTCCTCGAAGGGCTTGATATGCGCGGTCTGTTTTTCCAGGACTTTAATAATGTGGAAGCCGTACTGGGTCTTCACCAGGTCCGATATTTGGCCAGGGGCCAGTGAGAAGGCGACCTTCTCGAATTCAGGCACCGTCTGGCCCTGACGGATAAAGCCCAAATCGCCACCCTTATCCTTGGAGCCTGGATCCTCCGAGTATTTCTTGGCCAGTTCGTCGAACTTCCCGCCCTTCCTAGCCTGCTTCAGCACATCCTCGGCTTTCTTTCTGGTCTCTTCAACGACGGCATCGGTCGCGCCAACGGTCTTGAAGAGAATGTGTTGAACGTGCACTTGGTTCGGCACCGAATACTGTTGAAGGTCTCTGTTATACCGCTCCTTGAGCGTGTCCTCGGGAATTTGAAGGGTTTGACGAAGCTGGATGAGGTCGAGCAGGGCGTAGCGGACGGAGCGGCGCTCCGGAACCTGGTATTTGGCATTGTTTTTCTCGTAGGCCGCTTTAATCTCCGCTTCCGATGGCGCCACCTTGGCCTCCAGGTCCTCCGGCTTGATGAGGGCATAATCGAGCTTTACTTTCTGGTTTTTGTAGCGGAATTCGTCCTGGAGCTCTAAGGGACCTACGCTGACGCCGTCGGTCACGAGCTTCCTGAAACGGTCCTCGAGAAGTCCCTTGCGAACCAGTTCCTCGAAAGCCGGAACGGACATCTGGAATCGCTGCTGGACCAGGGCGGCGTACTGGTCGTTGCCAATAAAGGAGCCGCCGCTGACGGCCATAGGCAGGAACTGCCGGATGCGGTCGGCAAGCTCCTCATTGGACACGGTGATGCCCAGGCGCTTGGCTTCGTACTCAATCTCTCTTTGGAAGACGAGGCTTTGCAGAATCTGCTGGGCGTAGAAGCCTTCCAGAGGCTTGGGGACTTGATTGTTGCGCTCGATCTGGTCGAGTTGCTGGCGAATGTCCTGCATGGTGATCGACTCATCGCCGACCTTGGCAACCGTGTCGGTTGAGACCTCGCCAGTGGTCGGTGCCTGCGGAACGAGGTACAGAAGCATGCTTCCGCCTAACACCAAGATGAACGCTCCGAACAGAATGCGGTATCCCCGCTTGCTTTTGTCTTTTGCGACAGCCATCCGTTGAATCCCCCGCGTCAGTAGACAAACTTGGAATTATAGGTGATAGCGGCACCGGCCTCAAATGCAAATGAAGCCAACCGCCTGAAAGGAGCGCAACGCGATAGAGTGTTTCGGATGCTATTTGCAAATTGACTACGCCCGGTTTGCCTATTTTCTGAGCGCAGTGTGCACCGTGCTAGATTAAAAATTTGGAGCTTTGCGAGCGAAACTACCCGTGACGACACAGACGCCCACCGACCCCAGGCACGCCCACCCGCACCAGAAGGTTCCGCGCGTTGAAGTGTATTGGACGGCGGTCACCTATAAAACAGTGATTTTGTGCGCCGTGCTTTTCCTAGCCGTTATCTTCGGCGGAGTTTATATTGCCAAGCCCGACTTGTATTCCATGGTCGTCAATAAAATCGACAAGGCGGTGAGCAACCCCGAGGTTGATCCCGTGGGTTCGGATCAGAAACGGGCGAAATTCGTAAACCTCGAGGGGCGCGTCCAGGTGAAGAAAGTCAACTCCGTACAATGGGTAGAGGCATCGCTCAGCATGTCACTCGACAAGGGCGACCTGGTCCAGACGGGGTCGGACAGCGACGCGCGCATCACGTTTGCTGACGGGACCATCTACCTGGTGAAGCCGGATACGCTGGTTACCGTGGAGGAAAACGCCACGGATAACACCCGGCCGACCAGCGTCGCGGTGCGCATCAATACCGGGGCCGTCGATCTGGCGACGCCGAATTGGAGTTCGCCGGATTCGAAGGCCGCAGTAAGGGCGGAAGACGCAACCGCGCAATTGCATTCCAACAGCCGCGCGGCCGTCAAATCGGATCCCGAATTGAAGGAAAGCGAGGTGGTGGTCTCCAGCGGCAGCGCGCAAGTGCAGCGCGGTCGGGAAACGATTGAAGTCGGACAATATGAGAAAGCAACTATTCCCAGGACCGGAGCGATTCAGAAATCCATTGTGCTGGCGCCGCCCGATCTTATCGAGCCATTGAATCTCGCGCCCATTATCGTGGAGAATCCAAAAAGCGCTACCATACATTTCGAATGGAAGCCGGTGCAGGACGCGGCGTCTTACACGCTGAGGGTCAGCACGACAGCGATGTTCACCAAGACCGTTGTGGACAAGAAAAATATTACCGGAACAGGCGTCGATGTCTCCGGTTTGGACACCGGCGACTACTTCTGGAACGTGGTGGCCACCGATGCAAAGAAGCAATCCAGTGAGCTCGGCGAAATCCGCAAGTTCACGCTGGTGGCGCAGGGCAAGTCGCAAGAGATGGTTCTGGAGCTAGATGGCCCGCAATTGCATGGAAGAGTGGTGGAAATCATCGGGCGCACGGAACCCGGGGCCGCGTTGATTGTGAACGGCCAGCCGGTGCCCAACATCGCTCCGGACGGGACATTCCGTCATTTCACGGAAGCCCTCGAACCGGGGCAGCATACGATTTCGATTATTGGCTCGAACCGCCGCGGCGGGACGGCAATCAAGCAGGTGCCCATCTTCGTGCCAAAATAAGAGTTCCGAAGAACAGACCATCGCGCTTTGCGCGGGTCGTGGCGCCCGGAGACAATAGCAGGAGGGGTGGATTGCGCAGCCCTCAGCGCTTTTGCCGGCCGGACGGCGGAGAGTCTTTCTCCGCGGGGGGAAGCAGGGATGAACAAAAACGGTTACAACATGAGGTCGGTGTTCAGTCTGTTTTCTTCCGACCTCGCCATCGATCTGGGCACCGCAAATACGCTGGTGTTTTCACACGGCAAGGGAATCGTGGTGAACGAGCCTTCGATCGTGGCCATCAACAAGTCCAGCGGCGAAGTGGTGGCGGTGGGCCGCGAAGCGAAGGAAATGCTGGGACGCACGCCGGGCAACGTCGTGGCCATCAAGCCGATGAAAGACGGCGTCATTGCCGACTTCAAAGTCACCGAAAAAATGCTCACGTATTTCATTCAGAAGGCGCACAACCGGCGGGTGCTGGTGCATCCGCGGATCGTCATCGGCGTGCCGAGCGAAATCACCCCGGTGGAGAAACGCGCGGTGCAGGACTCCGCGTATCGCGCGCGGGCGAGCGAAGTCTACCTGGTAGAGCAGGCCATGGCTGCCGCGATTGGCGCGGGCCTGCCCATTGAAGAGCCTTCGGGCAACATGGTGGTGGACATCGGCGGCGGCACTACGGACATCGCAGTGATCTCTATGAGCGGCATTGTGTATTCGCGTTCCGTGCGCGTGGCCGGCAACGAGATGGACGAAGCCGTCATGCAATATCTGAAGCGCAAGTACAACTTGCTCGTGGGCGAACGCACCGCGGAACAAATCAAAATGGAAATTGGTTCGGCTTATCCGCTCGAGAAGCCACTTACGATGGAAGTGAAGGGCCGCAACCTCATCGAGGGCGTGCCGCGCACGGTGACCATCGACGACAGCGAAATCCGCGAAGCGCTGAGCGAATGCGTGGCCACGATTCTGAATGCGGTGCGCGTGGCGCTGGAACGCACGCCGCCTGAGCTTTCCGCCGACATCAGCGACCGCGGAATCGTGCTGACGGGCGGAGGTGCGCTGCTGAAAAACCTCGACAAGCGCATCCGCGAGGAAACGGGATTACCGGTTTCCATCGCCGATGATCCGCTGGCGTCCGTGGTGCTTGGCACGGGAAAAATGTTGAGCGACTTCAAATTGCTGCGCATGGTGTGCATCGACTGAAAGTGACTGGGGACTTGCGACTGGCACTCGTGAAGGCGCTCGCGGTCGCAGCAGTAATGTGGGTTTGAAGCTTCAGCTTTCAACTGTGGACTGTTAACTGTCGACTCGTATGGCTGGTATACCCTCTCGCCACAAATCGCTGGTGCTGCTAGCAGGCGTCATTGTATTGCAAGTTCTGCTGCTGGCGGTTCAGATCAAGCGCGACTCGCAGGGACGGCTGATCCGCTCCTGGACCGTAGGAGCGGTTTCGCCCTTTGAGCGCGCGGGATCCTACGGCTTCGGCTGGTTTCGCGACATCTGGCGCAATTATTTCGCTCTGCGCGGCACGCGCAAGGATAATGAGGAGCTTCGCCGCGAGAACGACGCTCTCAAACTGCAAATCGCGCAGCTCCAGGGAAAAGCTGCGGAAGCCGACCGTCTCGCCATCTTGCTGAATTTCCGGCAATCGCACGCTGACGTCCCGATGGTTGCCGCGCGCGTCATCGGCGGAAGCGCGGGAACAGCCAGCCAAACCATTGAACTGGACCGCGGCGAGCGTGATGGCATCCGGCGCAACATGGGCGTCATTACTCCGGACGGCGTAGTCGGAAAAGTCGTCGAGGCATATCCGCATACGGCTCAGGTGCTTCTGCTGACAGACAAGGACAGCGGCGTCGGGGCGATGCTGGCTGGGTCGCGGATCCAGAGCCCGGTTGGCGGGGTGGGCGAGCCGCTGCTGGCAATGAAATACGTTCCGAACGACGACGAGGTGAACTTGGGCGAGCGCGTGGTCACCAGCGGCATGGATCGCATTTTTCCGCGCGATCTGCCGGTCGGAATGATCGCTGAAATCAAGTCCGGCAATCCGTTCAAGCAGATCCGCATTAAGCCGGCCGCGAACCTCGAACGGCTGGAAGAAGTGCTGGTTCTTCTGACGCTTCATCCCTTGGAAATGAACAAGGGTAACGACCCGGCGGCGCAAGCTTCCGCGCCGCCAGCATCAAATACTCCGCCGGTGGCGAAACCATGAACGACACGTTTGATTTGCGCATGGGCGAGTCGCATATCGAGGTACACAAGTTTCGCACGGGCGCGATTTTGATCGCCACGCTGCTGGCGTTGGTGATTCAAGCGTGGTTTCCACTTCGCTTCGCGAGGGCGGCGCTCCTCGATTTGCCGTTGCTGGTGACGATTTACTTCGGCCTTAGCCGCCGCAATCCGTCGACGGGGCTGCTGCTGGGAACAGCCATCGGGCTTTTGCAGGACAGCCTTAGCGGGCCTACGGTTCCGCTGGGGCTCTACGGAATCGCGAAAACCATCATCGGCTACCTCGCTTCTTCGATAGGGGGCAGGCTGGACACCGAGCATCCCGCCGCGCGGTTCGCGCTTACGGCGGGATTTTTTGTGATTCATCAGGCTTTGATCGTCCTGACGCGGCGCATTTTGCTCGCACAGCCGGAGGCGTGGTTCAATCTGCACCTGTTCCTTGCGGCGCTCATCAATGCCATCGTCGCCGTATTTCTTTTCCTTCTCCTCGACCGCCTCCGCCGACCATCCTAGGGATCTTCTCGATCTAATGCTGCAATAAGAATTGTTTGAAGTCGTCGTACTTGGTAGACATCGGGAGGGACAGTTTGCCGCGCTTTAGATACGCGGCGAGGCGATCGGGCAGGGGCGGAGCGGTGCCAATGGCTTTGCATACCACGTCGGCGAATTTGGCGGGATGCGCCGTGGCCAAGACCAGTCCCTGCGCCGGTTCAGAGTGCGCGAGTTTGTAAGCTTCCCATCCCAGAAAGCCCACGGCCGTGTGCGGGTCGGCGATGTACCCGAAGCGCTCGTGCAACGTTTTCATTGCCGCAAGCGTTTCTTCATCGGCCGCACCATGGCCCCAGACTTCCCTTAACACGTATTCGAGCCTTCCTCGGCATAAATCAAGCAGGCGCGGAAAATTGTTTGGATGGCCGACATCCATGGCGTTCGAGTACGTGGCCGTTGCCGGCCGGGGATGAAATTCGCCTGTGCGTAAATACTGGGGCACAACGTCATTCACATTTGTGGCGGCAACGTATTTCGTCACCGGCAGACCGATGCGCTTGGCAAAGATTCCTGCCGTCAAGTTGCCGAAGTTTCCGCTGGGAACAGAAACAATCAGCGGCACGGATGCCACGGGCAACTGCCGGTAGGCAGCCACGTGATAAAACATCTGCGGCAGCAAGCGAGCAATGTTGATGGAGTTTGCCGAAGTAAGAAACGCGCGCTTGTTCAATTCCTCATCGGAAAACGCCTGCTTCACCAGGCGCTGGCAATCATCGAACGTGCCGCTCACCTCCAGTGCAGTGATGTTTTCGCCAAGCGTGGTGAACTGTTTTTCCTGCGCCTCGCTAATGCGCTTCGAAGGATAGAGAATCACCACGCGGATTCCCGGTACGCCGAGAAAGCCATGCGCGACTGCGCTGCCAGTATCTCCTGATGTCGCCACCAGCACCGTGAGCTGCCGCGATTCGTTGCGCACAAAGTAGCCCATCAGTCGCGCCATAAAGCGCGCCCCAAAATCCTTAAACGCCAGCGTCGGCCCGTGAAACAGCTCGAGGATGTGCAGCCCTGGAGAGAGCGAAACCATTCTCACGGGAAAATTGATAGCTTCGC
>CAZGBQ010000004.1:13527-61253 GCA_964524045.1 uncultured Acidobacteriaceae bacterium | reverse complement strand
CGCGGCTTCCCCTTCTCCCCCTCCACGATGAACAAAAGAAAAGGCTTAACGCCTTTCTGGAGACGCTCGAACCGGCAATGGCCCGGGCCTGACTCCAGGTTTGTGTTTACGGTCTCGGGCTTTTAGCGGTTGGACAGGTCCGAAGGTTTCCGAGTCGCCAAGAAGTTCTTGATCGGGATCCTGACGGTGCCAATAGCCCCTGAAGAGGCGTCTTGAGCAATGACTCGCAGGTTCACGACATCAGGTGACAGTACCAATCTTCCTGAAAAGCTTGTACCGATCTTCAGCAGCTTGTCATAAGTCTCCTGCTTCAGGTCCAGTCCGAACGTTTCCTTTTCGCTGGTAATAAGTTTGTCCCCTACCCCCAATTGGTCAAAGAACACGAACAACTTTCCATTCCGTCTGCCGTCCTTGGGTTCGAGCAGGAGTTCATGCGTGTCAAATCCAACCTGAATTTGAAGAGTACGAGAGGAAGATTCAAATCCTTTCAAAGTGGCCACTACGTCGAGGTTTGTCCATTCTACGGGGCTTGCCATGGCCGCATCCAGCGCGGCCTTTTTTTCTGCCTCCTGGTTTGGGGGATCGGGCAGTGCAAAATATCCTTTTCGATAGCGAAGGCTCACGCCTTTTTCATTAACTCGTACCTTCAATTCATGGAACTTGCCGTCCCATTTTCCATGCTTGGGATAGAAACCAAGCGTGTAAGAGAGCTGCCCGTCGGCAATCGCGCGCTGCACGGCCCCTTCGATGTCGTTGGTGTTATAGGCGGCTCTTCCGCCCGTGCGATCGGCGAGGACAATCATAGTGTCGATATTCCCCTGGTCGGGCGTCAAATTGTTTCTTCCGGGGAATCGTGGATTGAACGGAGAACGGTTCATCACGCTGTAATGAGGGGACACCATTAGCCCTCGAGCATCGACGGGATAGATGGCCATATTCGCCTGGTTCAAGGCACGCGTAGCACGTTCGATCTCCGTGGCGAACATCTGCTGGTCCCGCCCAGGCTGGGGCAGCGAGTCTCCGCCAAACCCGATGCTAATAGGAAAGCTGGCGGAGACCCACACCAGGTTCTTCCTGCCAGGCATACGAGCAACGTGGTTGGCAATCGCTTCGATCGCGCTGGTCGTAGTCTCGGCGCGGTTGATATTCGCAAAATCGCTGATTTGACCGTCAGCTGCGTCAAGAAACTCCCTAAGCCTCGTGGCCATGGGATCTGGCTCCCGGGACCTTGCTTGCAAGCCTCCGTCAATTGGATTGGGGCTTGAGGAATCGAGAAAAGCGGAAGATTGGCCCGAGAATTGTTCGATCGCTCGCAGCAAGGAACTCGCATCCTGTGTGAAATCATTAAGTACCGTGATCTTTGTCGTCAGAACATAGATTGCCACATGATCCTGCGGGTGCAACTGGCGAAGAAACTTGATGATTTGCTGCCTTGCGCGGAATTGGTCTTGGATTTCCGTATTGAGCGCATCAAACAGAATGACCGTGACGCTCCCCGCCGAGCCCTCTGGTTGGCCCATGCGATTGGAAAAAACATTTGCGGGAAGGGCTGGGGTCGTGGCGGGATTACGTACGGAAGGAGCAATGGCCGAAAGAGTTGCGATTTCCTGTTCCTGTCCCTGGTCCAGGATCGTGAAGTCTTCTTTCTTGAGACCTTCGACGGGTGTTCCCTTTTTGTCATGCACAAGTACATTGATTTGTACGAATCTCGTGGTCGAGCGGATAACGACAGGAATCTGTTGGCCGGAAGACGCCTGGTTGGGTGGTGGATTTTCCGTTTGGCCGAAAAGTTGTGTCGCCGCACAACCTAACAGAAACGGAAGAAAGAGCGAGCGTAAGAGTGTGGACAAAGGCTCCCCCCTCACCTGCCGCAGGCTGAAAATAACATACAGAATAGGTGCGCTCAAGGTATCCTACGATTAGCCTAATTCAGCCAAAAATTAATGAGACGTTTTCCTGTGGAGTTCATCTAACCGCTCATGGACTGTCGCGCTCTGGCGTTCCGTCAACTGCCGCACCAGCCTCCGTTGTTCCTCGACTACGTCGACCAATTTGACAGAGTGAAGGAGTTCTATCCGTATCCCCCCACGATTGCGGCAGTAACGGGAGCCGCAAAAAATCTGTCTTATCCCGCCGAGCGAAGAGCGGAGGTGGCGCGGATTCTGCAGAAGCAGAATTCTGTTTTTGGCGCGGGGGCCGAGACGCACAAAAATCTGCAACGGCTGGTGAACGGAGCCCTTGCGGTCGTAAGTGGTCAGCAGGTGGGATTGTTCGGCGGGCCAGCCTACGCCATTTACAAAGCGCTGACGGCGATCCAGATTGCGGAGGAGTTGACGCGCGGGGGGATGGACGCGGTGCCGGTCTTTTGGATGGCCACCGAAGACCACGATCTCGAGGAAGTGCGTCACACCAGTTGGTTTGAAAGCGGAAAACTGATTCGGTTCGAGTTGCCCGATGGGAATGTGGAAGGGAAGCCGGTCGGACGCATTGCTCTCGGAACAGAGGTTGAGCAATTTGCGCGAGAGGCGGCGGAGTTAATCCAAAAGCAGGGCGCTGAACAGCTCGCGCAATTCGTCGCGCAAAGTTACCAACGGCAGGAAAGCTACGGAAGCGCGTTCGGGAAACTGTTTGCGCGATTGTTCGCGGCTCAGGGACTGATTCTGATGGATCCGCTGGACACCGGGCTACACCAGCTCGCAGCGCCGCTGTATCAGCATGCCCTGGCGGAACGCGATGAATTGAACGCGAAGTTGCTGCAACGGGAAAAAGATTTAGAGGGCGCGGGTTACGCCGCCCAAGTCAGAGTGACCGCCAAGAGCACGCTCCTCTTTTATCTTGGAAATGGCGCGCGGGAAGTCGTTACGGCCAGCGATGAAACACTTCACGTTGCCGAGAAGAGTTGGCCGCGCGAGGAACTGGTGCACCTGACGCACCAGCAGCCGGAAAACTTCAGCCCGAACGCGCTCTTTCGGCCAGTCGTGCAGGATTATTTGCTGCCTACTGTGGCCTTCATTGGCGGCCCGGCTGAGCTTTCCTACATTGCGCAATCCGCTGTGCTGTACCAGCGCCTGCTTGGGCGCATGCCGGTGATGCTGCCGCGCGCGGGGTTTACGTTGGTGGATGCCAAAGCCAACAAACTGTTGGAAAAATATGGTTTGAGCGTCGAGGAGGTTTGGGCCGGGTCGCAGGAATTGCGGCACAAAATGGAGAAGCAATCCTTGCCCGGATCGCTAACCGAAGAGTTCGATCGCGATCAGAAGCAAATTGCGGAAATGCTGTCGAAGTTGGGAGAAAAAATCAAGACTCTCGATCCCACGCTGAAAGGCACAGTCGATAAAACGAAGGAAGGCATCGAATTTCACCTGGACAAACTGCGCCGCAAGGCTGGCACAGCGCTCGATCAAAAAGCCGGGCTGCTTGCGTCTCACGAGCAGCACCTGGAGTCTCTGCTGAATCCGCACAAGGCGCTCCAGGAACGCGAGCTCTGCCTGCTGCCATTCCTGGCGCGCCTGGGCGCGGATGGCCTCGACGAATTGCAGAGGCTTTGTAGCAGCACAAGACTTGGACACCACTTCATCGTGCAGCTTCCGTAGAATCCTGCCACGCAAAGTCAGTTTCCCGCCGCCATTCTTTACCTGTAACTCAAGGAGCTGAGATCCATTCCCGGGAGCCGGAGTCCGCGAATTGCTTCGCTGCGGATGACGACCGCGCAATAATGATGGGCCGGATCGAAATAGCAGGAGAGTCCTGGAGAGGAAATGGAAACGCTTATCGTGAAGACCGCACGGCGCACGCAACTGCTGGATGTCACCTCGCAAGTGCAGAGACTAGTGTCGGCGGCGAAGACTGCAAACGGGATCTGCTACCTGTACGTGCCGCACACGACGGCGGGTATTGCCATTAATGAATGCGCGGACCCGGACGTGGCGCGGGACATTGAAGCGACGCTGGACGGGCTGATCCCGGCCACGGGATCGTATCGTCACAGCGAAGGCAACTCAGACTCTCACCTGAAGTCAGTGCTCGTGGGAGCCAGCCAGATAGTTTTTGTGGCCGGCGGAAAACTGGCGCTGGGACGGTGGCAGGGAATTTTCTTCTGCGAGTTTGACGGGCCCCGCGAGCGGAAAGTCACCGTGAAAGTCGTTGGCGACTGATTTGCTCTTCCGTTTTCAAGACGCTCCCGCACACGAAAGAGTGGTGTTCCGCCGCAGAAATTGAGACGCGTTTTTTATCCAGGAAGGTAAGATAACGATCCGATTTAAGCCAGCCCAGAACCCTGCGGTTCCGGCGAAGTCTCCATAGTCCAATTCAGAATAGTCTCAATAAGACTAGTCTTAATGAGAATATCATGTCCGTCTAGGAGAGCATTGCCGGTCTATTCGCCTTTTATTTGCCCAGCTTGTCGCGCCGGGGCCGATCCCGGGTCAACTCGCCGGTTCGAAGAGCTTGTCTTTGGATGGAAGCCTGGAGTCGAGTTCCTTGGCGATCTGGAGCGAGCGCTGCGTGATCTGATCGGTGGTCTGATTCGGCTCCGGCTTGAAGTCGAGTCCGGCGGTGGCGATGACTTTTCCCGTGGAATCGTGGAGGGGAATGGTCACGTCGTAAACTTCCTTGCCGCCTTCGTTCTCTTTCTCGACGAAGGGTTTGTTGGTCTTGATGGCGGTAAATTCATCTTTGTCGCACTTTTCGCCGATGCCCTTGGTTTCTGTCGAGGCAATAGTGATGCACTGTGACTGGCCCGGAGGAGTCGCTGCGATTTCAACGCCGGTGAGCTCCGGGTGAGCCGCGAGCGTTTGAGTGACGAGCTTTTGCGCGAAGATTTTGGGCGGTGTGTTGCTGCCTTGCGCCGCGAGCAGCGTGGCGCAGAAGAGAAATGCGAAGCCACAGGGCAAAAGTGGATTGCGGCTGAAAATGCGGACCGAGGCGTTGAACATAGATTCTCCCTCCGTACGAGCGTTCCAGGGCAGCGGCGTGCTTCACCGCTGGCCGTTTCTGTGACGAAGCGTGGCATGCGGCAGTTAAACCCAGGATAAACAAGCGCAGGTGAGTGGTGAATTCTGGCAAATTGCCGGGCATACCTGCCGGGGTGTTGCGCGGCATGCGGCTCAAGTAGAGGGTGGTGTGTTAGAGTTTTTGGACGATGAAAAGGCTGGGAATCTACGTACAGGTGCCGTTCTGCCAGACGAAATGCACGTATTGCAATTTTCATACAGGAGTCGTGGCCAAGGACCGGTTTGCGCCGTATGTCGCTGCGGTGTATCGGGAGATTCGCGAGCATGAACGGTTGCTGGCAGCGGCGGGAGTGCAGCTGCTGGATACGTTGCGGGAAAGCGTAGTTGACACCGTTTACTTCGGGGGCGGCACGCCGAGCTTGTTAGAGCCGGAGCACCTGCGGAAAATTTTAGAGGCCATCAACGAAGCGTTCGGAACGAGGTTTACAGAAGTTACGCTGGAGGCGGACCCGGAGACGGTGGAGGAGTGGAAGGCAGAGGGCTGGGCAAAGGCTGGGATAAGCCGGGTGAGTTTTGGAGTGCAATCGTTTTCAGATCAAGAGTTGGCGGCGGCAGGAAGGATGCACCGGCGGGAGGATATTTACAAGGCGGTCCCGATTTTGCGCCGGGCGGGGATTGGGAATATCAGCTTCGATTTGATTGCGGGATTGCCTCACCAGACGAAAGAGAGCTGGAAGCAATCGCTCGCGGAGCTGATTCGCCTTGCGCCAGAACACGTGTCGGTGTACTTGCTCGAGGTTGATGAGGGGAGCCGGTTGGGGAAGGAGTTGTTGGCCGGCGGTATGCGGTACAGCGTCGGAGCAGTGCCGCGCGAGGACGAGATGGCCGAGTTTTACGAGATGGCGCAGGAGGTTTTGGCGGAGGCGGGATACCGGCATTATGAGATTTCCAATTGGGCGAAGCCGGGCTTTGAGTCGAGGCACAACTTGAAGTATTGGAGACGCGAGCCGTATTTGGGATTTGGGGCGGGAGCGCATTCGTTTTCGGGCGCACAGCGATGGGCAAATGCGCATGATGCGGCGGCGTACGTGAGCGCGATCGAGGGCGGCCGATTGCCGGTGGAACAGTTGGAGACGGTAAGCGCGGACCAAGCGTTGGAGGAGGAGTTGTTTTTGGGGTTGCGGCAGTTGGATGGGATCGATGTGGGAAGGATTGAGCGCGAGTATGGTGTGGCGTTAGCGCCACGGTTTGAGCCGCTGGCTAAGGCGGGGTTTGTAGAGCGCGAGGGGAACGTCGTGCGCTTGGCGGAAGAAAAATTGAGTGTGTCGAATGAAGTGTTTGTGGAATTGATGCGGTGAGGACGCCAAATCGAATCGGCCAAGCTTGAAGTAGACCGATGTTTTTAACACAGAGGACACAGAGGGAAGAGCGCAGAGTTCACGGATAAGAAAACAGAACCAGAGTGGAGAGGACATGAGTTACACGGTGGCAAAGGGAAATCAGAGAGTCGATCCGGATGAGGTAAAGGTCAGCGGGAAGACGCTGGAAGGCGTGGTGGATTTGCGAAGCGATACGGTGACGCGGCCGACGCCAGAGATGCGCCATGCGATGGCGGAGGCTGAGGTCGGCGACGACGTGTACGGAGAGGATCCGACGGTTAATCGGCTAGAGAAGCGTGCCGCGGAGATTTTTGGAAAAGAGGCGGCGCTGTTTGTGCCGACCGGCTGCATGGGCAATTTGATTTGTATCAAGATCTGGACGCGTCACGGCAATGAAGTGATATGCGAAGAACGGAGCCACGTGAATTTGTACGAACTGGCATCGATGTCGGCGATTGCGGGATGCATGCCGCGGGTGGCACGCGGGGAAGACGGGATTTTGACGTGGGAAGAAATCAAAGCGGTGATCCGGCCGAAGATTTATTACGATTCGCAGACGGCGCTGATTTCTTTGGAAAACACCAGCAATATGGCCGGCGGAACGGTTTACCCGACGGGGCGCGTAGATGAGATTTGCGGTCACGCACATGATATGGGGCTGAAGGTGCATTTGGACGGGGCACGCATTTTCAACGCAGCCACAGCGCTGGGAGACAACGTTGCGCGAATGACAAGAAACGTGGATTCGGTGATGTTCTGTTTGTCGAAGGGGCTCGGCGCGCCGGTGGGCTCGATGGTCGCGGGGACAAAAGCGTTCCTTGAGAAAGCGCGGATTTATCGAAAGATGTTTGGCGGAGGGATGCGCCAGGCAGGAGTGCTTGCGGCGGCGGGATTGATTGCGCTGGAAGAATCGCCGGCGAGACTGCACGTCGATCATGAAAACGCCAAGTTGCTTGCGGAGGGGATTGCTGCGATACCAGGACTGACGATTGACCCGAAGAAAGTGCGGTCCAACATCGTCATCTTTGATTGCAAGAAGACGGGGATGACAGCGGTGGAATTGTGCGATGCGCTGCACCCGTACGGAATCTGGGGCCAGGATGCGGCGCTGTATTCGGTGCGCGTGGTGACGCATTGCGACGTGGACCGTGCGGGGTGCGAACGGGCATTGGCGGTGCTGAAGGAAGTGGTTGGCAGAACAAAGAAGGCGGGGGCTTAAGGGGATGATGAACCGGCGAATTCTGTTTGCTTTTGCGGTTGCGGCTGTCTTCCTGGCACAGGCAGGTGGGGCGCAACAACGTGCCGGGAAGGATAACGGCAAGACGCCAGCGCCAACGGCCGAGGAAGCGCAAAAATTCATTGAGAAGGCAGAGAAAGAGCTTTTCGACTTGGCCGTGAAGGCCCAACGGGCAGGCTGGGTGCAAGAGAATTTCATCACCGAGGATACCGAACAAATTGCGGCGGACGCGAGCGAGGCAGCGAATACTGCCGCTACGAAATATGCCAAGGACGCACACCGCTTCGACGGATTGAAGCTGGCGCCTGACGTGGCGAGGAAGCGCTTGCTGCTGGAACTGGCCGCGGGCTTTCCCGCGCCGGACGATCCGAAAGCACAGAAAGAGCTGGCGCAAATCCTGGTGTCCCTTGACGGAGACTACGGAAAAGGAAAGTGGTGCCCGGAGGGAGAAAAGGGAAAGTGCCTGGATATAACCGCGATTGAGAAGCTGATGGCGGAGAGCCGCGACGCGAAGGAGTTGAAACGGGCGTGGATCGGCTGGCACGCAGTCGGAGCGCCAATGCGGCAGAGGTACGCGCGCATGGTGGAACTGGGAAACGCTGGAGCGCGCGAGCTGGGATACCCGGACGTGGGAGCGTTGTGGCGTTCGAATTACGACATGGCGCCGAATGAGTTCGCCAGGGAGGAAGACCGGCTGTGGGAGCAACTGAGGCCACTGTATGTGTCGCTGCACGCGTATGTGCGCGGGCAATTGCGAAAAAAATATGGGAGCGAGGCGGTTCCGGAGCATGATCCGATTCCCGCGCACTTACTGGGCAACATCTGGAGCCAGGAGTGGAACAACGTTTACGGACTGATGGATTCGCCGAAACCGCCGCAAAACTACGACCTGACGAATATTCTGCAGGACCGGAAGACAGATGCGAAAGGGATGGTGAAGTACGGCGAGGCTTTTTTCACTTCGCTGGGATTTGCGCCGCTTCCGACGACGTTTTGGGAGCGGTCGCTGTTTGTAAAGCCGGCGGACCGGGATGTGGTGTGCCATGCGAGCGCATGGGACGTGGATTATAAGGAGGATTTGCGGGTCAAGATGTGCATCCAGATTCGTGAAGAGGACTTCCGGACCATTCATCACGAGCTGGGGCACAATTTTTATCAGCGCGCGTATATGACGCAGCCGCCGCTTTTTCAAAGCAGCGCGAACGACGGTTTCCATGAGGCAGTGGGGGATACGATTGCGCTTTCCGTGACGCCGGAGTATTTGAAGCAAATTGGTCTAATTGACGCGGTACCGCCCGCTTCAGGGGACATTGATTATTTGCTGCAACAGGCGCTGGAGAAAGTGGCGTTCCTTCCGTTCGGCTTGCTGATAGACAAGTGGCGATGGGAAGTGTTTGCAGGAGAAGTGAAACCCGCGGACTACAACAAAGCGTGGTGGGAGTTGCGTAGAAAATATCAGGGAATCGCGCCGCCGGTCGAAAGGACGGAGACGGATTTTGATCCGGGGGCGAAGTATCACATCCCGTCGAACACACCATACGCTCGGTATTTTCTAGCGCGCATTTTGCAGTTCCAGTTTCATCGCGCCCTGTGCAAAGAAGCGGGAATTGCCGGGCCGCTGCACCGCTGCTCGATTTACGGCAACAAGAAGGCTGGGGAAAAGCTGAACCAGATGCTTTCGCTGGGCCAGAGCAAACCGTGGCAAGAAGCGCTGGAGACGATGACCGGAGAGAAGCAAATGGACGCCAAGGCGCTGGCGGATTACTTTGCGCCGCTGAAGGCGTGGCTGGATCAGCAGAATAAGGCCAAGGGGTATGCGGTGGGATGGTGAGGAAGGCTTTGGAAGTTCTAAGTTGTCAGACGTGAATGAGAAACAGGAGAGGAATCAAAGAAGTGTGCGACGGTCACACGAGCGGGCCGGGGTGCTTGAGGTAGCGGTCGATGATGGCGTCGGCGGTGCGATAAACGAAGGCGAGAATTGTAGGTGTGGGATTGGCGGAAGCGTTCTGCGGAAATGTTGAGCCGCCGAGGATGAAGAGATTGGGCAGTTGCCAGTGCTGGAGGTAGGGAGAGACAGTGGAATGGGCGGGCGACGCGCCCATGATCGTGCCCCCCTGGACGTGCGTGGATTGGTAGCGGGTGGAATCGTAGGAGCGCAAGCCGGGAAAGGCGTTAATTTCGCGGGCACCCATGGCGCGGGCCACCTCGATGGCCTTGGCCGTGGCGAAATCGGCCATGCGGCGCTCGTTGTCGCGCCAATCGAGCGTAAGGCGAAGTAAGGGATCACCGAGCTTGTCTTTGTAGACCGGATCGAGGTCCATGAGATTGGTTTTATACGCCAGATGTTCTCCCGTGAAGTTGATTACACCCGTGCGGTCATAGTAGGAAACCGCCGCTTTCTTCCATGGCGATCCCCAGGTTGCTTTGACCGAGTTCGGGAGAACGCCGAAATTGCCGATCGGCTGGAAACCGTAGCCACGCGCGGTCAAGAAGCCGCCGCGAATGAAATTCAGGGTAGAGCGATCGAGATCGTCACGGTCGAAATCACTGAACATAAATCCGGCAGAACCAGAGCCCATGAAGCGGTTGAGGGGCTGATCGAAGAAAACAGTGGCCGAAGAAACGCTAACCTGGTGCGTGAGATTGCCGCCAAGAGTGCCGCGACCGGTGACGGGATCATAAGGTTCGCCGATGCCTGAGAGCAGAAGAAGGCGCGTGTTGTTGAACGTCCAGGAAGCAAGGAAGACGAGAGCCGCGGGCTGGAAGACTTCTTCGCCGGCAGCGTCGACGTAGGTGACACCGCGGGCGGCGGATGTTGCGGAGTCCATGAGCACGCGGCGGACCCAAGCACCCGCACGCAGCGTGATGTTCTTGCGCTTTTGAATAATGGGGAGAAGAAGATTGGTTGGTTGCGCTTTCGCGCCGACCATGCAGCCGAAGCGGCCGCAGAACCCGCAATAGGTGCATGCGCCGCGAGCAATGCCATCGGGATTGGTGTACGAGCGGCTGATGTTGGCGGAGGGAGCGGGATAGGGATGGTAGCCGAGCGACTTGGCAGCGTCTCGGAACAGGGCGGAGAAGTAGGGAACTTTTGTGGGCGGTGTGGGGTATTCCTCGCTGCGCCAGCCTTCAAAGATGTTGCCACCGTCGATGAGTTTTCCGCGGATATTGCCCGCCTGTCCTGAAGTGCCCAGAAGTTTATCGACCCGTGCGTAGAAGGGCTCGAGTTCGTCGTACGTGATTCCCCAATCGCGAACAGAGTGGCCTTCCGGAAGCGCGTTTGGGCCGTACTTTGCGGTGGTTTTTGAGAGCAATTCGAAGCAATCCGGAAGAAAGCGGGGAACCAGAGCATTCCAGTGCTCACCGGAGCCGCCCACACCGGCGCCCGGAAGGAAAGCACCGTGCTGGCGGAGAGGAAGAGCGCGCTGCGTGGCATCGTGGCGCAGGGTAACGGTTTCCTGGGAGAGGTCCTGCATCATGCGAAGGCGAATATAGAAATCGAGCTCGTCCATATCAGTGGAATACTCGGACGCTTCGCGAGAGGGGCCGCGTTCGAGGACGACGATGGAGAGAGAGGTGCGCGCGCCAAGCTCCTTGGCCATGAGCAAGCCGGCCCAGCCTCCACCGACGATGGCGGCGTCCACGGCGGGGAGCGTTTTCATGATTCATCCTCGCTGGGGCGGACTCTCGCGCCGGTGGCTTGACGAAGACTGACGGGCTTGGGGCGAAACGGCTGGCCGTAATACTTTTCGATTTCGTCGTAATTGCTCAAGCGTGGACCCGGGAAACCAACAAGCTGCCAACCAATCATGCCGGCGTTTCCGCCGTGCACGGGATCGCAGAACATGCCCTCGATGGTGTTTTGGCGAAGGAGAGAGAAGAAGAGCGTCGATTCGATCTGGCGAAGAACTTCGTCCTGGGCGGCCGGCGCAAGGAGATGAAAACGGCGGAGCGTCTTCAAGCCTTCGCGGTAGATTTGGCGGGGCGTGGCGCTGCCCTGATAGCCGAACTCGCGCGGCGCGTCTTCGAAAGGCGGTTGCGTGTAGCGAAAACGATCGCGGCCGTAGGGACCGGCAAGCTGGCGGTCAATGAAGATGGCGACGCCAGCTTCCCGAGCGCCGGGGCCGGAGTCGTCGGAGGGAAAGATACGCGAAGCGGCAGCAGCGACGATGAGAGCTTCCGTTTCCGTGAAGAAGCGGAGAGGAATGCGAAGCGGCTTGTGCTGGGCGGTGAGGAGAGCAGCCTTGCGGTCTAGAGAATAAACGAGAACGCCGCCAAGAGTTGCGGCAGACAGGGTAAGAAAATGGCGGCGGCGCATGGGCGGAGTGTATCAGAGGGAATGGCATTGCGGCACGAGCGGGGAGCCGCGCGGGGCTGTGTTATAAATGGTATTTAGAGCGAGCATAGAAAAAACAGATAGCGGAAAGGGAGCGTCGTGGAATTTGCATTTACGGAAGAGCAGCAACAACTGCAGCGAAGCGTGCGGGAGTTTGCGGAGGGTGAGATTGCCCCGCATGTGATGGAGTGGGACGAAGCTTCTCACTTTCCGACGGAGATTATGCCAAAGCTGGCGGAGATGGGGCTGCTTGGGGTGATTTTCCCGGAGCAGTATGGAGGAGCTGGGCTGGGATATATCGAGTACGTGATAGCTATTGAAGAGCTGTCGCGCGTGGATGGCTCGGTAGGAATCATCGTAGCGGCGCATAATTCTCTTTGCAGCAACCACATTTTCAAATTTGGGAACGAAGAGCAGAAGAAGAAATATCTGACGCCACTGGCCCAGGGCCGGAAGATTGGAGCGTGGTCGCTGACGGAGCCGGAGGCGGGTTCCGACGCGGGCGGAACGCGAACGACCGCGGTGCGCCAAGGGAACTGCTGGGTGCTGAACGGTGCGAAGACGTTCACCACAAACGGGCACTACGCTGACATATGCGTGGCAATGGCGGTGACTGACAAATCCAAGAATTCGCACGGCATAAGCGCGTTTATTCTGGAAAAGGGGATGCCTGGGTTCAGGCCAGGAAAAAAGGAAAACAAGCTGGGCCTACGCGCCAGCGATACTTCCGAAGTGATTTTCTCGGATTGCCGCGTCCCCGCAGAGAATCTACTCGGTGCGGAAGGCGAGGGATTTGTCGGCAGCCTGAAAATTCTCGATGGGGGACGGATTTCCATCGCGGCGCTCGGACTGGGGATGGCGCAGGGCGCGCTGGAAGCGGCGACGAAATACGCAAAGCAGCGGAAGCAGTTTGGGCAAACCATTAGCGAATTTCAGGCGATTCAGTTCAAGTTGGCGGACATGGCTACGCAGGTGGAAGCAGCGCGGCTGCTGGTTTATCAGGCAGCGTGGCTCGCGGACAAAGGAGATGGGCGCTTCACGAAAGAATCCAGCATGGCGAAGCTGTTTGCCAGTGAAGTGGCCGTGCGCGTGGCGAATGAATGCGTGCAAATCCACGGAGGATACGGGTTCATCAAGGATTATCCGGCCGAGAAGTATTATCGCGACGTGAAGCTGTGCACGATTGGCGAAGGCACCAGCGAGATTCAGCGGCTCGTGATTGCGCGGCAACTGCTCGGTAAGAAATAATAGGCGCGTGCATTCCGTCTCACCAAACAGCTCCACAGGACAAGCATGACTGTGCCTAGTGTGGCCTCCATTGGGCCAATTGACAAATGGGCGGAACAGGTGCGCGCGGGCGAGGTGCGAGCGGTGTCCCGGGCGATCACCGCAATCGAGAATCATGCGCCAGAAGCAGAAGAGCTGCTGCGCTTGCTATTTCCGCATACGGGGCACGCGTACTTGACAGGAGTGACGGGCGCGCCAGGTACGGGGAAGAGCATGCTGGTGGACAGGCTTGCGGCGTCTCACCGGAGGAATCGAGAAGAAGTGGGGATCATCGCTGTCGATCCCACGAGTCCGTACTCGGGCGGGGCGATTTTGGGCGACCGGATTCGAATGCAGGGGCATGCGGGCGATGCGGGCACGTTTATCCGGTCGATGGCAACGCGAGGATTTCTGGGCGGGCTGGCGCGAGCGACTGCGGAGGTGGCGCTGCTACTGGACGCTGCTGGGAAAAAGCATGTGCTAATCGAGACCGTGGGCGTCGGGCAGGATGAAGTTGACATTGTGCGGCTGGCGGATTGCGTAATGGTCGTGCTGGTGCCCGGTCTCGGCGATGACATTCAAAACATGAAAGCCGGGTTGATGGAAATTGGCGATATTTTCGTGCTGAACAAAGCGGATCGGGAAGGCGCCGACCGGCTGGAGCAGGAGCTGTTGGCCATGCTTTCTTTGGTGATGCCAAGGGACGGCTGGCATCCGCCGGTCGTGCGGACTGTCGCGACAGAGAATAAAGGCATCGACGAGTTGGCAGTTGCCGTTGGTGAATTTCGAAGACATTTTGAAACAAGTGGGGAACGGAAGCGCAAGCACGTGGAGCATTGGAAGAATCGCTTGGTTGAGCTACTCGAATCACGGCTGATGGAACGAGCGCTGGGCGGACCGGAAGGGGAAGTAAGGCTGGCGGAACTGGCGGAAGAGGTGGCAAATCGAAAGTTAGACCCATTTACCGCAGTGAACGAGATTTTGAAGCGCAGCGGGCTTGAACGCTAGGAGAGCGAATGGCGGCAAAGAGAGCCGGAAAGCGAAGAAGCGAAGGAAACTTACAGCAGGCGAGCGTCGGCATTCTGGGCGGGAGCGGTCTCTACTCCATGAGCGGATTGACGGAGACCCGGGAAGTTCGCGTAAGAACGCCGTTTGGAGACCCATCCGATGCGATTGTGCTGGGTACATTAGAGGGAAAGCGGGTGGCGTTTCTCGCCCGGCACGGACGCGGGCACCGCATTCTGCCAAGCGAGATTAACTTTCGCGCGAACATCTATGCGATGAAGCTGCTGGGGGTGGAGCAAATTATTTCCGTGAGTGCGGTGGGGTCGCTGAAAGAGGATTTGCGGCCCGGAGAATTTCTGGTGCCGGACCAGTTTTTCGATCGCACCAAGAACCGCATTTCGACGTTCTTCGGAGGCGGCCTGGTGGCGCATGTGGCCTTTGCACATCCCACTTGTGGGCAATTGTCGGGAGTGTTGGCAGATGCTTGCGTTCACGAAGCGGTGAAAGTGCATCGGCACGGGACGTATATCTGCATCGAAGGACCGCAGTTCTCAACCATGGCGGAAGCGGACGTGAACCGGCAATTGCGATTTGACGTGATTGGCATGACGAATTTGACGGAAGCCAAGCTGGCGCGCGAAGCGGAGATCTGTTACGCAACGATTGCCATGATCACGGACTACGATTGCTGGCATCCCGAACACGAATCGGTGACCGCGTCGCAGATTATCGCGACACTGAATCAGAATGCTGAGAACGCGCAGAAGGTGTTGCGAACAGCGGTTCGAGAGCTACCCGCGGCACGAACCTGTAGATGCGGGATGGCCCTGGAGCACGCGCTGGTGACAGACATGAAAATCGTCCCCGCAGTAACGAAAAAGCGGCTTGCGGCAATCATCGGAAAATACGCTTCCTAGGAGAGGAACTGTGTCGCTACTGGTAGTTGGATCGGTCGCGTTCGATGCATTGGAGAGTCCCTATGGAAAAGTAGACCGCGCTGTGGGAGGAGCGGCCACTTACTTCGCAATCGCGGCCAGCTTTTTTACGGATGTGAATCTCGTGGGGATTGTCGGAGACGACTTCACGGAAGTGGACGCAAAGGTTTTCCATGGCAGGACGATTGACCTAGAAGGGCTGGAGCGAGCTTCGGGGAAGACCTTTTTCTGGGCCGGACGCTATTCACAAAACCTCAATGAGCGAGTAACGCTTGCCACAGAACTCAATGTTTTCGCCGAGTTCAAGCCGCGGTTGCCCGAAAAATACCGCACTTCGGAGTACGTGTTTCTGGCCAATATTGCACCCGACCTCCAGCGGGACGTTTTGCATCAAGTAAGGAAAAAGCCGAAGCTCGCGGCGATGGACACCATGAATTACTGGATCGAGCGAACGAATGCAGAGTTACGCGAGACCCTGAAACACGTGGACGTCCTGATGATCAACGATTCGGAAACGCGCGAGCTTTCGAATGAGCACAACCTCTTGAGGGCCGCAAAGCATATTTTCAAAATGGGGCCCCGCATCCTGGTGGTCAAGCGCGGAGAATACGGTGCGATGATGGTGGATCAGCGCGGCGTATTTTGTGTGCCAGCCTTTCCGCTGGAAGAGCCCCACGACCCGACGGGTGCAGGCGACAGTTTTGCAGGCGGATTCATGGGGTACCTGGCGGGGACGAGGAGCGCAAGCGACGCGTCTTTGCGGCGCGCTATGGTGTATGGTTCCGTGCTCGGGAGTTTTGCGGTGGAGAAATTTGGGCTAGAGCGGTTGCGCCACTTGAAGCGCGGCGAGATACACGCCAGAGCACGGCACTTTGCGAAATTGACGCAATTTAAATTGTAAGCTGTAAAATCACGCTCAGGCAAATTGAGCGCCGGAGCTATGCTTTCCCTCCACGAAATGATTGTGCGCCTGACGGTGGCCGCTGCGCTCGGGGCGGTCATCGGGATTGAACGCGACTTGCGGCGCCGGCCGGCCGGGATTCGCACCAGCCTCTTCGTCTGCCTGGCAACATCGCTTTTTACCATCCTGTCAGGCGAAATCGCGCATCGATTTGGCGACTCGGGCACAACGCGGATTGCATCGAACATCGTTCAAGGGATTGGCTTCCTGGGAGCGGGAGCGATCCTGCGCGACACCGCCGGCCGCGTTGGAATGACCACGGCTGCTACGATTTTTGTGGAAGCGGCGATCGGCATGGCTGCAGGCGGCGGGCTCTATGCCGTCGCCACCTATGCGACAGCGCTGGTGTTGTTTGGGCTTATCTGCGTTGAATGGTTTGCGGAACGATTCAACCTGAAGCACAGGCGCGTGACTTTTCGGATCACAACCGGCCAGGCAGGGAGTGTCGCCACGGAAGTTCAATCGTTGTTGGCGGAACTTAAAGTTCCGCTGGAACATTTTTGCGTGTCCATGGCAGGGGCAAATTCGGTGGTGGAGTTCGAATCGACGGTCAGCCATAGCCAGCAGGAGTCGATTTTCAAGCAGCTCAATCGCGAAGGGGTGACTACAGAGATCGTGCCCCTGGGAGGTTATCGCGAATGAGTCTAGGCAATGGAACACCGCGAAAGCCGAAAGCGCTCATAGCCGGTTCCCGGCTGGGCGTGTTTGCGCCAGCATCGCCGGCGGAGCCCGTAGAAATGATCGCCGGACTGGCGGAGCTGAAGCGCCAGGGCTTTCAGGTGGTGGCGAATCAGGACAGCAAATCAGATGGTTATTTTGCGGGGCCGGCAATGGACCGTATGAACGGATTCTTGTCGAGCATCCGTTCGGATCAGATCGACGGGCTCGTGGCGCTTCGCGGAGGATATGGCTCGAATTACCTGCTGGAGTTCGAGCTGGAGAAAAATCTGGACAAATTGAAAAGCGTGATTGGGTTCAGCGACCTGACAACGCTGCAAGTGTACCTCTGGCAAGAATGTAATTGGGTGACTTTCTACGGCCCAATGGTGGCTGCAGGGATCAATGCGGGCGCCGGCGCGATGAAGGGCTACGATGAAAATTCGTTTCTGCAGGCCATCGGAAGAACTGAGGCGGGATGGAAGCTGCGGTTGAAGGGCGAACCTGTGCTGACGGGGCAGGCCGTGGGAAGAGTGCTCGGCGGATGCATGACACTGGTGGAAGCGACCATCGGAACGCCGTGGGAGCTGGATACCAGAGAGTCGATCCTGATTCTGGAAGATCGAGCCATGAAGCCGTACCAGGTCGACCGCGTGCTCATGCACATGAAGCAGGCTGGAAAATTCGAGGGGGTGCGGGGTATTGTGCTTGGAGAATTTCCGGAAAGCGCGCCAGCGGGGGCAGGAGCGCCCAGCGTGAGAGAAGTTTGCGCGCGCATTCTGCGGCCTTTGCGAATCCCCATTGTGTTTGGCGCACCCGTGGGACACACAGTGCGCCCGATGCTGACGATTCCGCTGGGCATCAAGGCGCGGCTCGATGCGGAGGGAGAAGGGACATTGGAATTTCTAGAGCCGGCGGTGGGCGCTTGAGCGAGGCGAAGCATGTCCACGTGATTGGAATCGGCGGTTCAGCAATGGCCCCGCTAGCGGGGATGCTGCGCGAGCACGGCTTTCGCGTGACCGGTTCTGATTGCGGAGTCTACCCGCCAGCCTCGACTCTGCTCGAAAAGCTAGGAATCCCGTTTTTCAATACGTTTGATGCCTCGCATGTCGACCCCGCCCCCGATTTGGCAGTCATTGGAAACGTCATTGCGAGAGGGAATCCGGAGTTGGAAGAAGTTTTGGATCGCCGCATTCCATATCGATCGCTGCCGGAGGTACTCGAAGACGTGTTTTTGCCTGGGAAACATTCGATTGTCGTGAGCGGCACGCATGGGAAAACGACGACCACGGCGATGCTAGCCTGGATTTTCCAAACGGCGGGTAGGCGGCCAAATTTTCTGGTCGGCGGAGTGGCGGAAAACTTTGGAAAGAGCTACGGGCTCGGTGGCGGAGGGGAGTTCATCCTGGAAGGGGATGAGTACGAAACAGCTTTCTGGGATCGCGGGCCAAAGTTTTTTCATTATCATCCTGATGATTTAATTGTGACTTCGCTCGAGTACGACCATGCGGACATCTATCCGGACTTTGAAACGTACCAGCTAGCGTTCCGCCGGCTGGTGAATTTGGTGCCGCGGCGGGGGCGCGTGGTGATTTGGGGAGACACAGAGGAATCGGGTCCGGCGTTGACGCGCGCGGCGGAAAAAGCATTTTGTCCGGTCGAGACGTATGGCTTTGCCAGAGGGAATGATTGGCTGGCCGGAGATTTTGTTATGGAAGGCGAACTGATGCGCTTTCGCGTGGCGCATCGGGGACAGTCGTTCGGCGAATTCTCCATGACCGCGACGGGCAAGCATAATGCGCTCAATGCAATGGCGGCAATGGCCGTCGCCCATGGCAGGGGAATCAACCCGGAGCAAATTGCCGAGGCGCTGGCGACGTTTCGGAGCGTCAAGCGTCGAATGGACGTGAAGGGCGAGGTGGGAGGGGTATTGATTGTGGATGACTTCGCGCATCACCCCACGGCGGTGAAGGCCACGATTGAAGCGGCGCGCACCCGCTGGCCCGCGCGCAGGCTTTGGGCGATTTTGGAGCCGCGCTCCAATTCCATGCGCCGCAAAGTGTTTCACGACGCATTGCCCAAAGCGCTTGCGCTGGGCGATCGCGTGGTCTTGGGTGGAGTATATCGAGCGCAACAGTTGGGAGATGAGGATCGGCTGGACCCCGAGAGCGTTGCGGAAAGCGTTCGCGCGCTGGGGAAAGACGCGCGCGTGTTTCCAGGCGCGGACGCAATTGTAGAACACCTGTCCATGGCCACGCAGCCAGGCGATTTGTTGCTCATCATGTCCAATGGCAGCTTTGATGGGTTGTGCGAGAAGCTCTTGATGCGGCTGCACGCGGTGAGTGCGGTTCCCGACGAGGCAAGAGCCCGGTGAGCGTAAGGCCGCCGAGGTTGCGATTTTTCATTCCCACTTCGATTCTGGTTCTCGGATGCAGTTTGATCAGCACCATTGCCGTAGGGCATAGCAAACAGCCGATCGCGTACGAAGTTTCCCTGCAAAATCCCGAGCGCCATCTCTTCCATGTATTGATGAGCGTTCCTGTAAAAGGCGAGGCGCTACTGCAGATGCCAGCATGGAACGCGCTCTACCAAATCAAGGATTTCGCAAGCCGCATCCAGGAAGTTCAAGCGCGCTTTGGAAATGACCGGGCGCCGCTGGAGAAGGTCGACAAGCAGACCTGGCGCGTCTCCGGCGACGGGCTGGTTCAAATTGAATACGCCATCTTTTGGGACGAAGTAGGGCCATTTGCGACGCAGCTCAATAGCGAGCACGCGTTCATCAATCCGGCAGAAATCCTCATGTACGCCGTTGGTCGAACCACCGAGAAAGCGTCCCTTTCCATTACTGAGTTTCCCGAGAATTGGCGACTGGCGAGCGCCATGGCGTTTCATTGCGAGCCAGGCCAACACCCGTCGTGCACGTCGGGAGTCTCCACCTACGACTGCCTCGCGGATGGCCCGATCGAACTGGGAAAGTTTCAGGAATTCGATCTGCCGGGCGTATCGCCACGCGTAACCGTGGTGGTCCACGGAGATAATTGGAAAAAGAAACAGGTTGAAGATGCTCTGAAACGCATCTGTCAGTATGAAATCAAGTTGATGGAAGGAGCGCCGTTTGAGCATTACACCTTCATTTTGCACCTCGGAAAAGGAGCAGGCGGCGGGGGGATGGAGCACTCCAATTCGACGGCTATCAGCACAATGTCCGACGAATATTTGCCCAGCTTGGCGGCGCACGAGTTTTTTCATACCTGGAATGTGAAGCGCATCCGGCCGGCCTCTCTCGAACCGGTGAATTATACGAAGGAGCAGTACACGCGGGCGCTGTGGTTCGCGGAGGGCGTGACGAGCACCTACGGCGCGTACACTCTGGCGCGCACTGGACTGTGGAGCAGAGCGCGCTTTTACGAAGATCTGGGGGAGCAAATCACCGAGTTGGAAGGGCGCCCGGCGAACCGCTGGCAAAGCGCGGAGCAATCAAGCCTGGATGCATGGCTGGAGAAGTACCCGCTTTACAATCAGCCGGAATACAGCGTTTCGTACTACACCAAGGGGCAAGTGCTTGGGGAACTTTTGGATATCGTCATTCGCGATCGAACCGATAATGCGAAGAGTTTGGATGATGTGCTACGCGCGATGAACAAAGATTTTGCGAACCAGGGCAAGTTCTATCGAGACAGCTTGGACGTGCGTCTGACGGCCGAGAGGGTTGCTGGCGGATCGTTCGAGGACTTTTTTCAAAAATACGTGTCCGGCACAGAACGGTTTCCTTATTCACAGATTTTGCAACTTGCGGGATTAAGCTTACGAACGGTTGAGCGGCGGCGCGCGAATCTGAGTTTTGGTCTGGCGCGAGATGCCTATGGCGCCCTGATCGTGGGCAGTCTGGATGCGGAAGGACCTGCGGCGCAAGCGGGCTTGCACTCCGGCGACGCCATCGTTTCGTGGAACGGCGGGGAAGTGCCGCGGCGGCTGGGACGATGGCTCAGCGAGCAAAAGCCGGGCGAAATGCTGAGGCTGCGGGTTCGCAGGGAAGAGCAGGAACTTTCGTTGGAATTCCGGATTGGAGAGACCAAAGAAACGATTTATGAAGTAGCGGAAGACTCGAAGGCAAGTGAAAAAGCCCACAACCTTCGCGAAGGTTTGTTGTTGGGCGAGACAGGTTCCGTCGGCCGCCATTAAATTGAAAGCACATTGCAGCTAACACTTGACCTCTGTAGCAAGATTCGAGAAAGTCGAACCTGTTCATGCTCCGCACACTTTTTGTAGCCTTCTTTCTGTCCTTGTACATCCTGCTGGTCGGACCGCCACTGCTCATCTACACGATAATTACGCGAAACCCGAACGCCATTTATTGGGGCGGGGTACGAGGCGTGATGTTCTTTGTCAGGGCCGTGAGGGTAAGGGTTCAGGTGCGCGGGCTTGAGCGCATTCCTGAGAGCGTTTGCTTGTTTGCGGCAAACCACACAAGTTCGGCAGATGCCCCTGCGGTTGTGGGAGCAATTCCGCGCCGCGTAGCCATTTTGTTGAAGGAATCACTTTTCAAGTGGCCAATCGTGGGACAGGCCTTCCGTGCAGCGCATTTCATCCCCGTCGATCGCGGCGCACGCGACTCAGCGATCGTCAGCATTGAGAGGGCCGCCGAAGCGATGAAGGCAGGGCAGTCGTTCCTGATTTATCCCGAGGGGACGCGCAGCCCCGACGGGCGGTTGCAGGAATTCAAGAAAGGCGCAGTCGTAATGGCCATCAAGGCTGGAGTGCCGATAGTGCCCATGGTGTGTTCCGGAGCGCACCTGGTGATGGGGAAGCGCTCGCTGGTAATTCGTCCCGGAGAGATTGTGGTAGAGTTTCTGGAACCGATCGATGCTTCGAAATACTCGCTCGAAGAACGGGATGATTTGAATCAACGAGTGCACGATGCGATGGCGGCGGCGTTGCCGCCGGATCAGCGGCCGGTTGGCTTTCCAGGAGCGGCTTGAGCATCTGAGCAACAAACGCTCTTAGCGCGCCTTGATACGCTCGACTTCGCCCTCAAGCTCTCGGATGCGTTTCTGCAATTCCGGAAGATTATTGAGCGCGGCCATCATTTTCAACCACTGGCGGTTGTCTACTGCGGGATATCCGGAGTATAGCGCCCGCGATGGAACGTCATTTGGCACACCGCTCTGGGCGGTGATGATGGTTCCCTCGCCGACGGTGAGATGGCCTGCGGTTCCCACTTGTCCTGCGAGGATGCAATGGTCCCCAATTTTCGTGGAACCTGCGAGACCGACTTGTCCACAAAGCATGGTGTGGGAGCCGACCTGCGAAGCGTGACCGATTAGCACGAGGTCATCAAGTTTCGTGCCACGTCCAATACGCGTTTCGCCAACCGTGGCGCGGTCCACACAGGCATTCGCCTGCACCTCTACATCATCCTCGAGGACGGCCGGCCCCGACTGCGCCATCTTGTACCAGGTGCCGTCCTTTTGCTTGGCAAAACCCAAACCATCGCCGCCAATGACCACGCCGTTTTGCAAGATTACACGATCCCCGATGCGGCAAAATTCGCGGACCACGGCGTGAGCATGAGCAAAGAAGTCATTGCCGATCTTCGCGCCACGATAGACGCATACGAAACTGTGCAAGACGGCGTTGCCTCCAATCTCAACTTCCTCGTCGATGTAACAATAGGGCCCAATGTGCGCACCGGGTCCAACCTTGGCGGCGCTTGCGATGATGGCGGTCGGGTGAATCCCAGGAGCATAGCGGGGCGCCTGATAAAACAGCTCGATGGCCTTGGCGAAGGCGAGATAAGGGTTGGGGGAGCGCAGGGCTGCCAGAGGAGGCTGCGAGGCGTCGCGTTCAACAGAGATGTTCTCCTCGACTAGCACCGCAGAGGCGCGCGTGGTCTTGAGGAGCGCAAAATATTTGCGATTGGCCAGGAAGGTGAGCTGTCCCGGGCCGGCATGCTCGATGCCCGCGACACTGGTAATTTCCAGATCTGGAGGCCCATCCAGACGGCAGCTCAGTTTTTGGGCGAGATCGGCTAGTTTCATGGAAAGGACTCCTCAGAAGCTTTGACTGCTTTCCGAATGAAGAAAGTATAGACGGTCTACCTTATTCGCTGAAAAGGCGAGGCTGGGAGGCTACAGCCGCGGTGGCCGCAGGTTTACGCCGGGCGATGCCCACGACCCCGAGGACCGTGACTTCGCTAAGCGCCGCGCGCGGTACGAAGATGCGGTCCGTGGAGGAGTTCAGATCAGGGGGCGTGATCTGCAGGCCGTTGTCGAGCAACGAAAGCAGGTCGTTGGGGACAACGCCTTCCAAAGCATCGCCGTCGATGAACCGCAGCTTGACCCACAGACCGTCCAGCTTGGGGCGGCTCAAAAAGGCTTTGCGTTGGGGCTCGAAGTCGTTTGAGAATTCACGAACAAAGTAGATGGACCGGATTTTATTCAGAGGAAACTGGACGTGCTCTCCGTCAGGGGTTAAAACGTCAATCGGGTCGAGTTGGCCCAGACGCGCCGGATTCAGGTACCCGCGAAGGGGCTTCTTGTCGGCAAGCACAAGGACGACCTTCTTGTGGGTCGAGGCTGGGGCTTTGGTTTTCAAGATCGCTAATCCCATCCCGGAAAATCACAAATTTGCCAATCCGCGAGATGTATGTTATGTTAAGCAGGTTTTTCCTGTCAACTTATTGTTTCTATTAGGGTTAGGGCCAGGAGCAGCCGCCCGTTGACCGATAAAAAGCATATTCTAAAATCGGCCTCGATCATTTCCTTAGTGACTATAGCCAGCCGGGTGCTCGGCTATGTCCGGGACCAACGGTATGCGCTCCTGCTGGGCACCTCGCTGGCTGCGGACTCCTTCATCCTTGCATATCGTATCCCGAACCTTTTTCGACGTCTCGTCGGAGAGGGTTCGATGACGGCATCCTTCATCCCTGTGTTCACGAGGTACATGAAGGAGAAGCCGGAGAACGAAGTGTGGGAATTCGCCAACCGGCTTTTCTGGACCCTGGCCCTTGTCGTGGCCATCATAACAGTGCTCGGTATGGTGTTCTCGCCTGCGGTGGTGCGCGCTTTTACGCTGTCCTCCGGTAACACGCATTGGGATGAGGCAGTACGGTTGAACCGAATCATCTTTCCATACATTTTTTTTATCTCGTTGGCCGCATTGGCGATGGGCATTCTGAATTGTTTTCATGTCTTCGGCCTTCCCGCCGCTACACCGGTGTTTCTGAACATCTCTATCATCCTGTTTTCGATAGCAGCAGTTTGGAGGTACTTCAAGGATCCCGCTGTATCCCTCGCCGTTGGCGTCTTGGTGGGAGGGGTATTGCAGTTTCTGATTCAGGTGCCATCCCTCGTCCAGAGGGGCATGCGCTTTGACTTTGGCCTTTCGTTTTCGCATCAGGGTATTCGAGATGTGGCAAGACTGATGCTCCCTAGGTTCTTTGGCATCGGCATCGGGCAAGTCAACTTCTTCGTGGACACTTTTTTCGCCAACGCGGCGATTATGCCTCGTGGAAGTTTAACTGCGTTGTACATTTCTGACAGAGTTATGGAGCTGGTGCTTGGAGGCTACGCCATCGCCGTGGCCACGGCGATCCTTCCGATGATGTCGCACCAGGCTGCGGCCAGGGACTATGAATCACTCAAAAAGACCTTGGCATTCTCGATCCGGCTTGTTGCTTTCATCACCATTCCCGCAGCGCTGGGGTTGATGGTCCTGCGCGAACCAATTATTCGAGTGCTCTTTCAGCACGGGCAATTCGTCGCGGAATCCACGCGCCTGACTGCACGAGCTCTTCTCTATTACGCGATTGGTCTCCCCGCATTGGCGACGGTCAAGTTGGTAGTGCCCGCCTTTTACTCCACGCGAGACACCAAAACACCGGTCATTGTGGCTTCCATTTCTCTGATCATCAACATCGCGCTGAACATTCTTTTTTTGCAGGTTTTCTTCCGGCGCGTCCAGAATGGCGGACCGGCGCTGGCGACTGCGCTAGCGACGTTCTTTGATTTCTTTGCGCTCCTCATCATTTTCCGTCTGCGTTATGGTTCGATGGGCACGATGGACATTTTGCGGTCCTTTGCGAAAGTCTCCTTGTGCTCCGGCATCATGGCCGTGGCCTGCGGCATCGCCAACCACTACACCGCGTTTACGATTCATTCGCGCTTTCTCGTGCAGCTCCTGGTCTTTTCCGGATTAATTGTTGGCGCAACAGTGCTCTATCTGGCGCTCGCCTGGGCTTTCCGTTGCCACGAAATTGAAGAGATTTACGGTATTGCGATTCGGCGCAGGTCCATGGATGACCGAAACGGTTTTGCGGAGGCTTGATGGAGGTAACCGCCGCCATTTCATCGTTCCTGACGCACATTAAGGTCGAGAAAGGACTGTCATCCAATACCGTCTCGGCGTATCGACGGGATATGGCCAAGTTTGCCGAGTTTGCCCAAAAGCGGAAACTCGCGCTGGAAAACATCAGCCGAGACGATTTGGTGGATTTCCTTGCCGGCCTTTACCGGCAGAAGCTCGAAAGCAAGAGCGTGGCGCGCCATCTGGTCTCGTTGCGAAGTCTTTTTCGCTTTGCCCAAATTCAAGGTCAAATCCCGGCCGATCCTTCCATGAATCTCGAATCGCCGAAGATCCGGCGAGCCCTGCCGGGCTATTTGCGGCTGGAGGAAGTGGAACGATTGCTGGCTCAGCCGGACGAGCGGACGCCGCTGGGATTGCGCGACCGCGCCATGCTGGAGGTTCTGTACTCCGCTGGTTTGCGGGTATCCGAACTAGTCGGGCTGCGCGTTAGCGATTTGGACACTAAAGTGGGCTGCGTACGCTGCATCGGCAAGGGGGACAAAGAAAGGATTGTACCCATCGGGAAAAAAGCCTTGAGCATGGTGGAGAAGTATCTCCAAAACGCGAGGCTGCGGCTCATCGGGAAGGCGCTAGGCAGCCCAACGCTTTTCGTTAACCGGCGCGGCAAGGCCCTGAGCCGCGTTGGCGTGTGGAAGATTCTGTCTGCTTACGGACGCCGCGCCGGTTTGCGCGTAGCCCTTACCCCACACATGCTGCGTCACAGTTTTGCCACGCACTTGCTGGAACGTGGCGCAGACCTGCGGTCGGTGCAGCTGATGCTTGGTCACGCGGATATTTCCACGACTCAGATTTATACCCACGTGGTGGAAGAACGGCTAAAGCAGGTTTACAAGGCGCATCACCCGCGCGCGTAACGCGGGAGTACAGGGGCTCATCGCGGGTTCCTCCGTGGAAAACGGCACGGACACCCTGAAGCAGAAGGAGCGCAATGCCAGATTACATGTTTTTACTGGAAAGCCGCCTCTCTCCGGAGCAGCGGGCTGCCATGATGCGCGTGCAGGAACTTTCTGCCGCGCTCGGCTTCAATGTTTATCTCACGGGCGGAACGGTTCGCGACCTGATTACCGGGGCGTCGCTGCGAGATCTGGATTTTACCGTGGAGGGAAATCCTTCACGCATCGCCGCGGAGCTGGAAAAGGGCGGCGCGAAAATTCTCCACGAAGACGAGAAATACCGCCACATAGAAGTCTTGTTTGCCGGTGATTGCGATGGAAGCATTTCTGCCGCACGCGACGATCATTACGTGCGCCCCGGGACACGCCCGGAAATTCGGTGGTCGACAATCATGGAGGACTTGCGTCGGCGCGATTTTTCCTTGAACGCAATTGCCATCTCCCTGAATCCTGCGTCTCGTGGTCTGTTGCTGGACCCGACGAACGGCTTATCGGACATTGAACGCGCCGAAGTGCGCGCGTTGAGCATTCACAGTTTTACGAATCAGCCGGTCCGGCTGCTTCGATTGCTGCGATTTTCGGCGCGCATGGGCTTCAAGGTCGAGCAACGCACGCAGGAGTGGTTTGATCTGGCCATCGAGCGCAAGCTCCATACCTCGATTGAATTGGAGGATGCAGGCACCGAGCTTCGCGCCGTCGCGAAAGAAGAGCGGCCCATTGTGGTGTTGAAGGCTTGGGAAGAACACAAGTTGCTCGAGGTGGTCAATCCCGTCCTGGCGAAAAAACATCCGGACTATGAGGCCATTAATCGCGTAATGAAGGTGCGGGAAGACTTGTTCACAGCGGGATTTCGTCCGCGCCTGGCTACGCCGATGCTGCTGGCGGTGCTGAGAAAGCTCAAGGACCGCGAACAGGCCGCCACGCTCTCCAAAGCGGGATTCCGCTCCGCGGAAATGGAAACAATCCTGGGCTTCGAGGAAAAAGCGCTTGCGGCGCAAAAGGAGTTGGCAGGAAAAAAGACTCAGGCTCCTGTCGATGCTTACCGATTCCTCGAGAAGCTGCCCGTGGAACAAGTAGCCTACTTGATGGCGGAGTCGCGAAATAGCGGGGCTCTTTCAAAGATCCGCGCGTACTTGCATAAATGGCGGCCCATTCGAAACGGGCTGCCGCAAGCGGCAAGTGAGCTGGAAGCTCTCGGGATGGCCCGCGGACCAAAGTTCGACCAGATCGTGGAGCAGGTGTTCGCCATGCAACTGACGGGCCGGGGGAAAACTGCGGAAGAGCGCGAGAAGATTCTGAGGAAGCTGAGTGGAATTAAGGAACCGCCCAAGAAGAAAGAGAAAGAAAAGAAGCCCAGCAAGGCAGCGGAAAAGTTGCGGGCAAAGGTTGAGAAGACTGACGACCAGAAACACGCGGCCAAACCGGAAACGAAGGCACCAGAAAAGGGAAAGCTCGCGGCTAAGCCTTATCACAAGATTGCCCCGCGGAAACCTCACGGAAAGCCAGTAAGCGCGGGGAAGAAGAGGCGGCGGTGAATATCTCACTGTCGCCGTTATCCACAACCGCGAAGGACAAACTGGATTGCGTAATGCAATTCTCCTGAGAGAGATTTAGAATCGAGTTCCATGGGGCAACCGCAGTTCGTACACCTTCACGTCCACACCGACTTTAGCCTGCTCGACGGGGCGTGCGAGACTTCTGAACTTCTGGACGAAGCTTCGCGCCAGAAAATGCCCGCTGTGGCCATCACGGACCACGGCAACCTCTTCGCCGCTGCGAACTTTTTCAACGAGGCCAGTAAGCGAGACGTAAAGCCGATCATCGGCTGTGAAGTTTATGTTGCCAAGGGCAGCCGGCTGGATCGCGCCGAGAGGACCGCGGGCGGCAACGGGCAAGAGCGGGGGGATATCGAGCAGGGTGCCCGAAGCTCCAATCACCTGGTGCTGCTATGCGAGTCGCAGGAGGGTTACCACAATCTAATCAAGCTGGTGTCCGCCGGCTTCCTAGAAGGCTTTTATTACCGGCCGCGCATTGATTACGAATTGCTATCAAAGCACAGCAAAGGTTTGATCGCGCTGTCCGCGTGCTTGCGCGGGGCCGTGACGGAAGCGGTGGTCGACCAGAAATACGATCAGGCCCGTGACAACGCTTACCGTTTGCGCGACATTTTCGGTAAAGGCAATTTCTTTCTCGAAATTCAGGACCAGGGCCTGGAGATCGAGAAGGGAGTGAACCACGAGCTAGTACGGCTCTCGAAAGAGACGGGAATCCCGCTGGTCGCCACCAACGACTGCCATTACCTCCATCACGAAGACGCCCATGCGCAGGATGTATTGCTGTGCATCCAGACCGGCAAAACCATGGGCGAAGCGAATCGCATGAAGTTTCAGACGGATCAGTTTTATTTCAAGACGGCAGCGGAGATGGCGAAGGTTTTCGGCGAAATTCCCGATGCGCTGAGCCGCACCGTGGACATCGCTTCGCGCTGCAACGTCAAAATCGAACGCATCTCGAACCCATTCCCGGAATTCAAGGTTCCGGAAGGTTTCGACGCCGCAACCTATTTTGAGAAAGTGGTTCGCGAGGGATTTGCGGCGCGGGTTCCGCATCTCGAGCGCCTGGCAAAGCAGGGGTTTCTGCGTAATCCGTTGTCAGAATACGAGCGCCGGCTGACATCGGAAATCGAGATGATTAAGAAGATGCGCTACGAGGGCTATTTCTTGATCGTCTGGGATTTCATTCACTATGCGCGCGCGCAAGAAGTTCCGGTGGGGCCGGGGCGCGGGTCTGCCGCTGGCAGCTTGGTGAGTTATGCGCTGCGCATCACCGACGTTGACCCGCTGCAATACGACCTGCTCTTCGAGCGCTTTTTGAATCCGGAGCGCATTTCCATGCCGGATATCGACATCGATTTCTGTATGCGGCGCCGTGGCGAGCTCATTGAATACGTCACGCGGAAGTACGGCCGCGAAAACGTGGCGCAGATCATCACGTTTGGAACCATGGCGGCTAAGGCGGCGGTGAAAGACGTGGGCCGCGCCATGGACATTCCTTACGGGGAAGTGGACCGGCTGGCGAAACTGATTCCGAACATGCTGGGCATCGAACTGAGCAAGGCATTGGAAGAGGCGCCGCAGCTGAAATCGGCAGTGAACGCTGATTCGCGACTGAAGGACTTGATGGCTGTGGCGCTGCGATTGGAAGGCCTGTCGCGACACGCGTCCACACATGCCGCGGGCGTGGTGATTTCTCCGCGGCCGCTCATGGATGTCGTGCCGCTGTACAAAACGAACCGCGATGAAATCACGACGCAGTACGACATGAACGCGCTGGAGCGTATCGGCCTCTTAAAAATGGATTTTCTTGGCCTGACGACGTTGACCGTCCTTCACGACACGGTGCGCATGGTGGAAAAGAACCGTGGCGTGAAACTAGTCATTGACAACCTGGCACTGGATGACGCGGAGAGCTACAAGCTCTTCGCGCGCGCAGACACCACCGCCATTTTCCAGTTTGAATCTCATGGGATGCGCGACATTCTCCGCCGCTACCAGCCGACGCGGATCGAAGATCTCACCGCCCTGAATGCCCTCTACCGCCCTGGCCCCATTCAAGGCGGAATGATCGATGATTTCATCAACCGCAAGCAGGGGAAGACCAAAGTCACCTACGAACTCCCGCAGCTCAAGGACATCCTCGAAGAAACCTACGGAGTCATTCTCTACCAGGAACAGGTAATGCAGATTGCCAACCGCCTCGCGAATTTTTCTCTCGGCGAGGCGGACATTTTGCGCCGCGCGATGGGCAAGAAGAAGAAAGAAGAAATGGCCGCCCAGCGTGCGAAATTCATGGCCGGTTGCGCGGCAAACAAAACTCCCGAGAAGAAGGCCGAACGGATCTTTAACCTGATGGAGGAGTTCGCGGGCTATGGCTTCAACAAGTCCCATTCCTGCGCTTACGCTTTACTGGCGTACCAGACTGCGTACCTGAAAACGCACTATCCCGTGGAGTTCATGGCTGCGCTGCTCACCTCCGAAGCGGGCAATACGGACAAAGTGGTGAAGTACATCAACGAAGCGCGCGGCATGAGCATCGCGATTCTTCCGCCCGACGTAAACGAAAGCGATCTGTACTTTACCCCAGTTGGCGAAGCTATCCGGTTTGGTCTTGCGGCCATCAAGAACGTGGGCGAGAACACTGCGAAAGCGATTCGCGAATCACGGCTCGGACAAGGTGAGTTCAAATCGCTCTACGATTTCTGCGAGCGAGTGGAGCCGCGCGTCCTGAACAAGCGCGTGTTCGAAAGCCTCATCAAGTCCGGCGCGCTGGATTCCCTAGGTCCTCGTGAATCGCTTCTGGTATCCATCGACGAAGCCATTGCCGCACAGCAGCGTGCCTCGCGCATTCGTGAATCCGGCCAGCACGGCTTGTTTGGAGCGGCCGTAGCGCCTGCCCCGATCGCTTTCGAGTTGCGCGAAGCCGAGCCCTGGAACGAGGAAGAGCGGCTTGCGAGCGAGTATGCAGTGTTGGGGTTCTATGTTTCCGGGCATCCGCTGGCAAAGTACGCATCGCGTCTGGCCGAATTGAAAGTTGTATGCCTTGGCCAAACAGAAGAGCAGCGCAACGGGAAAGAAATCAGCGTAGCAGCGCTGATCGTGGGCAGCAGGCCAATGCGTTCGCGAAAGGGTGCGCGGTGGGCGATTTTCACGATTCAGGACATGACCGGGATTCAGGAACTTCTGGCTTTTCCCGAAAGCTTTGCGAGGCTGGAGCAAGTCCTGAAGCCTGGAAAACCGTTGCTGATGAAGGCTCGCGTCCAAGTGGAAGAATCGGGAACGCGGCTCTCGCTGCAGGAAGCGCGGCTGCTCGAGGGAATAAGTGAGCGCCTGGCCGCCGGTGCCTTTCGCGTTCGCGCCGACTTAAAGGAGATGAGCGAAGATGCTCTGAACTCCCTTGAGGATCTTATTGCTGATTCGCCTGGCGATTGCCAGGTGGTGTTCGAGCTGTGCCATCCTGACGGCTCTGTCGCGACGTTGTGGGTGCCGCAGCGGGTCGCACCTTCACCGGAATTGGCTGAGGCTGTGCGGCAAATTTGCGGGGACCATACCGTGGTGACGGTGGGCGCATGAAGACGAAAGAAAACAAAGATAAGTCCGCCAGAGACGCCGTTGATCGCCAAAAGGCCATCGAGCATTTGGAGAAGGATGTCGAGGAATTGCGGCGTCTCGCCGGCGACGAAGAAGCCGACCAGGAATTGGAGCGCATTCGCCGGCAGGTGGAGGAGCTGCGGCGCGAGTTTTACACGCATTTAGGGGCGTGGCAGCGAGCGCAGATCGCGAGGCATCAGCAGCGCCCGTACACGCTGGACTACGTGAACCTGCTGTTTACGGATTTCATGGAATTGCACGGCGATCGCAGCTATGCCGACGACAAAGCGATTGTGGCAGGGCTGGCGAAATATCATGGACGGCCCGTCGCTGTAATCGGCCATCAAAAGGGCCGCGACACCAAGCAGCGGCTGGCGCGCAATTTCGGCCAGCCCAAGCCGGAGGGCTACCGCAAAGCCCTTCGCGTGATGCACCTTGCCGCCAAGTTCGGGCGGCCGATATTCTCCTTTGTCGACACGCAGGGAGCGTACCCGGGCATCGACGCGGAAGAACGAGGCCAGGGCGAGGCCATCGCGCGCAACCTGCGCGAAATGGCGAGGCTGCCCGTGCCGATCATCGTTACGGTAACCGGAGAGGGCGGTTCGGGCGGAGCCTTGGCCATCGCCGTCGGCGATAAGGTGAACATTCTCGAAAACAGCTTCTATTCGGTCATCTCGCCGGAAGGCTGCGCGTCGATCGTTTGGCGGGATTCAACGAAAGCAGAAACCGCTGCGGAAGCCATGAAGATTACCGCGAAGGATTTGAAGGAGCTGGGAATTGTGGACGACATTATTCCGGAGCCGGACGGAGGCGCACACGCGGACCACGAAGCTGCGGCGCGGTTAGTCGACGAAGTTCTGGACCGGCAACTGGTGACGCTGACGAACCAGCCGGTCAGCGAGTTGCTCGACGCCCGCTACGAGAAATTCCGCAGGATGGGACAATTCTTTGATCTGGTGAGCAGCTAAAGCGCGGCGGATCGCCCCAAGCAGGCATCCCCGCAGGTCTCAGAAAGCGCAACCGCTTGAGGTTCTTCCCCCGTAGCACATTGGAAACGCGCTCGACATGCAACGTTGTGCTGCGCCCATCGGCGTTCTAGGCTGATTGAGCAAATTATCCAAGTGTGCCGGTGCAGGGACGAGCCTTTGGCGGGGTCTTGACGGACTGGGCCGGTTCACGATGAAACAGGGAATCATCATGTCGGAACCCTTTCGCCCGTACGAAAAGTTAGTGGATATCGTTATCTTCGGGAAGAAATTCCAGGTGCCGGAGCGCAATTCGCTCTTGCGCTGCTTTCAGTTCATCAGTCCGGAGACAATTCCCTACGGCCGTTTCTGCTGGAATCAGGATTGCCAGTATTGTCGCGTGACGTGCCAATTGCCCGATGACGACGAACCGCGCGAAATGCTGAGCTGCAAGTTCATCGTCATGCCCGGAATGGAAATTACCGAGATGAGCCAGGAACTCAAGTGGTGCCTGCGCTCCAAGTTGCCTGCCGACGCCCCGGTCTCTTCATAGCCCTAGAATTGTTTTCTAACCTTTCCCACTCACATACGGAAGCTATTCCGAGCGCAGGGCCTGCATGACGTCGACGCGGGCGGCGCGAGCGGCCGGCATTGCGGATGCGATAATGGCCGCAGCCAGAAGGACCACAGCCGAGCCTATAACAGGCAATGCGCTGGGCATGCGAATGTCCTGAAAGAGGCTGCCCGCGAAGCGCGCCAGCACGTAGCCGCCCGCTGCGCCAGCGACGACTCCCGCGGCTGCCATGACGATGCCTTCACTGATGACTCCGGCAAGGAGCCGCTGCGGCGGTGATCCGAGAGCCAGGCGGATACCGAACTCACGCGTTCGCGCACTGACGGAAAACGCCAGGACGCCCGCGACACCGACGAGCGCGATGGCGAGTGCTGTCGCGGCAAAGATACCGAAGACCACGGTGTTCAGGCGATCGGGAGTAAGGACTTCAGCGCGAACGTCTTCCAGGGTCGCAGCGCGCTCGACGGGCTGCTCGACGGACATGTTGCGAATGATTCTTGTGACAGGAGTGACGAGGGAATAGGGATTGCCGCCGGCGTGGATGAAGAGACGCCCGCCAAAGAGCGGCCCTTCTTCAAGAGGGGTATAGACGGTGAGAATCGGTCCAGGAACGACGTGCTCGTCGTCGATATCGGCCGTGACGCCAATAATGCGGTGCGGCACAGTGCTAATTCCAGGAGCGAATTTCATCACCGGGTCGGTCCAATAGACGTGGCGGTTGAGGGCGTCCTGCGTGGGAAACATGCGCTTCGCGAGTGTTTCGCTAACGATCACAACCGGCTCTTTGCTTTGCTCATCAGGCTCTTTCGGCTGGCCATCTCGCGCGTTGAAATCACGTCCTGCAAGTATGGGCACGCCGAGAGCAGCAAAAAATCCGGGAGAAATGCAACGCAACTGGGCGCGCGGATCTTCTTCGCCAGACGCGCGGACATGACCGTCCGCGGAGAATTGGAAGCCTGGGCCAAAATTGCCGGCATCGCGCCACGGGACGATCAAGCCGAACGCAGTTTCACGCACGCCCGGAAGCTCGTCGATGCGACGGATCGATTCCTTGTAAAAATCGACGACTTGCTGAGGCGTTTTTCCGTACGACATGGCGGGGACGTTGATGGCCAGGACGTGACGCGTGTCCAAGCCGGTTTGCGCGGACTGCAAGGCGATGAGCGTCTTGAGAAACATGCTTGCTCCGGCGAGAAGCATGAAGGACGCGGCGATTTGCGTTACCGCGAAAATACGCAGGCGGCGGTTGGTGTGGCCGGTGATGCGGACGCCGCCGCTTGCGAGTCCCAGGTTTTGCGAGGGATTGGACGTGGGTAGATGCGGTACGTAGGCGAGGAGCACCGCCGCGATGACCGCGAGCAAAGCGCCGACCCAGAGCATGCTCGAATCCACGGTGAGGTCCAGGGCGCGTACCGAAAAGCGCGAGGCGTAGCGAGCAAGAACGGCGAGCAACGGGCGCGCACTGAGCACGCCGAGCGCAGCGCCAAGAGTGCAAAGCACAAGGCTTTCTGCCAGCAGCGTCCGGCGCAGGGCGTTGGTGCTGGCGCCGAGGGCCGCGCGGATAGCCAGCTCGCCCTCACGCCTCACCGTGCGCGCGAGGATTAGGTTGGCAACGTTGGAACAAGCGATGACGAAGACCAAGACGGAGGCGGCGAGCAGGACCAGCAGGACGGTCCTGGCGCCAGAGGTGATTTCATCGCGGAGGAGCTTGGCGTCAATGCGAAAGTTAGCCTGAGCTGAATAGTCTTCGGGGTGATCTTTCTTCATTGTGTCGTAGACGGTGCGCAACTCGGCGCGGGCTTGGTCAAGGTTAACGCCAGGTGCGAGGCGGCCAAAGAGTTCGGTCATTCGATGGATGCGGCCAGTGACCATTGTGGCGGAGAGGTGATGCGGGCTGGTGACGACGTTGGCGATGATTTCAGTGTCCGCAGGGTACGGAACGGACGGCTCGACCACACCGATTATGGTGGCAGAGCGATCGCCAAGGCTGCCGAGACGCAGGGTTTTGCCAAGGACCGAAGCGTCTTTCTTGAGAACGGTCGTCCAAAAACGGTAGGTAAGGACAACGACGCCATCAGCTTTGGGGCCATCGTCTTGCGGCCCGATCAGGCGGCCAAGCACAGGGTGGAGGCCCATGACTTCAAAGTACGAGCCGCCCACGACGCCCGCGCGAACTTCGCGGGGTTCGCCAAGGCCGATCATGGTAAAACCGATGACGGAGAAGTCGCCGAATTCCGTCAGGGAGTGGATGCTGGCCTTAAGATCCTGGATTTCGGGGACGGAGAAGTTTACGTTTGCGCTGCCCATGCCGAGCGCACTCTGGCGAATATAGATAAGGCGATTTTCATCGGCGTTGACCAGCGGGCGAAGGAGAACGCCGCGAACGAGGCTGAAGATGGCCGCGTTGGCGCCGATGCCGAGCGCGAGAGTTGTGATGACCGTAATGGAAAGACCCTTGGAGCGAAGCAGAGAACGAACGGCGAGTCTCAACTCCTGAAGGAAGACATTCAGTGCTTGCATCGGGCGCTCCTTGGTAAGAACTTAGACTTCGGCGTCGCCAGAGCCTGTATCGAAATAGGAATTTTCGCCGCAACACGCAAAGAAGGCAAGCGCCTCATGAACAGAGTGATAGACAACATGGGATGAAACGATCATGCGCGCGCCTGCCCCAGCTGGACGGCTAAATCGCCCCGGATGATGCGAGGAGAAGGCCCAAAAGGATCTGGGTAGTGTGTTGCTACGATTTCTGAAGTTATGACGGACAATGAACATCTTCGCTGTGATGGGTGCGGGCAGACGGTGTCGCCGGAGCACACTGCCCGGAGGCTGCGGCGGCTGGAATGGGCCACGCGCTACCGGCCCGTACACATACGAATGCTTCTCCTCGGGGCCATCAGTCCGCGCACGGACCAGGAGTTTTTGTATTCGCCGGGTGGGGAATTCCAAGGTGAGGCGGGGCTACTGCTTCGTGCGGTGGGGATTGCGCCGATGGGAAAGCCTGCGGGGATTGTGCAAACAAAATTTCAGGCTGCTGGACTTTTTTTGGCGCATCTTCTGGAGTGCCCCCTGGAGATTGGTCAAAGCACGATAAGGGATGCGAAAGGTCTTCTCCGCGAACGGCTGCCGTTTGCGGCATCACGAATACGTAGGTCATTGAAACCAAAGTGTGTGATTCTCATCACAGAGGCGCTCGAGCCGGTGGTGCAAGATATTGTGTCGCTGGATTTGGGTTGCCCGGTGACCTTGAATGACGGGAGGCCGTTCCATTTCAGTGATTCAGCGAACGAACGTGAATTCCTAAGATTCCGTGAAGCCGCGTCGAGAATTGCAAGCGGATGAATCGGTCGTGCCTTCAGTTTGAGCGAGCAGGCGGGCCCAGAAGGCTGTCCTGACGCTGTGGTAGAATCGAACGCAAACGCGAATTGAGGCCGAAACGGGAAGAGTAGCCATGAAGAAACAAGTGAAATTCGGAATTGGGATCAGCGTTATCGTTGTGGCTCTTGGCGTCCTGGCGTGGCTCGGCTATGGCGAGAGCAAGACGTACTATCACACCATCGCGGAACTCCAGGGCCTCAATCATTCGGCGCGCGCCCAGCGGATGCGCATTGGAGGAACTGTTGCGGCCGGAAGCATCCGAAGGCTCGCCGAAAGCATTGATTTTGTCCTTGAAGGCGAAGGCAAAACACTCCCCGTGACGTACACCGGAAATGACCCGTTGCCCGATACGTTTGTGGACAAATCGCAGGCCCTGGTCGAGGGGCATCTCGATTCCGAGGGCCGGTTCGTCGCAGAACATGTTCAGGCGAAATGCGCTTCAAAGTATGAACCTGCGCCGGGGGGCAGCGGGGGTGCCACGCCGAGTGCCACACAGGGAAGCAGCATGTAGGAAGCCCGGGCAGACCGGGGGAGAGGCACAAGCGTTGTGGATGTATTTGGGTCGTTTGCGCTCCTGTTAGCGTTTGTATGCGCGTTGTACGCGTTTGTCGGCGGCATCGCTGCCATCCTTACGCGCCACCCTCTCCTCGTCAAAAGCACCCGCCAGGCTGGAATGGCTACGTGCGGCCTGATCTTCGTCGCTACCTTCAGCCTCGAATACCTGTTCTTCACCGACAATTTTTCCATTGCCTATGTGGTGTCGCATAGCAACCGCGACCTTTCGGCCTTTTACAAAATCGCGGCGTTGTGGTCGGGCATGGAAGGCTCGCTGCTGTTCTGGAGTTTTCTGCTCGCGGTATACGTCATCTCGGTCCTCATTGCCTACCGGAACAAGAACGGCGAGTTGATGCCCTACGTCGGCATGGTGATGGCCGGGGTGCAGCTTTTCTTTCTGACACTGAACAATTTCATCGAGAGCCCGTTCAAGGCGCTGGCGGCTTCGGGCGCGAACGGGGCGATGAATTACGTCGCGCGGGCGGATGGCAATGGTTTGAACGCGCTGTTGCAGTACCCCGAGATGGTGATTCATCCGCCGAACCTGTATTCCGGTTACACGGGCTTTACGATTCCGTTTGCGTTTGCTCTGGGAGCTCTGTTGGCGCGGTATCCGGGCGAGAAGTGGATTCACCTGACGCGCAAGTGGACCATGATTGCGTGGATGTTCCAGTCGCTGGGCATCCTGCTTGGAGCGCATTGGGCGTATGCGGTGCTCGGCTGGGGAGGCTATTGGGGCTGGGACCCGGTGGAGAATGCTTCGCTACTGCCGTGGCTGACCGGAACCGCGTTCCTGCACTCCGTGATGATGCAAGAGAAACGCGGCATGATGAAGGTGTGGAACGTGTGGTTGGTGTTCTGCACGTTTCTGCTTTGCATCCTGGGAACTTTTCTCACGCGCAGCGGCGTGGTGAGCTCGGTGCATGCGTTCGCGCAATCCAACATCGGGCAGTGGTTCGTGGGCTTCATGGGCCTCACGCTGGTGGTTTGCTTCGGCGCGTATTTGAAGAACCGGGATTACCTGGCGAGCGAGAACCAGTTGGATTCGGTGATTTCGCGCGAGTCGAGCTTCCTGTTTAACAACTTACTTTTTCTGGTAGCGTGCGTCGCGGTGCTATCCGGCACGCTGTTTCCGGTTTTCTCTCAATGGTTCACGGGCAACCGCATCAGCGTGGGCGCGCCTTACTTCAACAAAGTGAATATCCCTATCGGGTTGCTGATTCTGTTCCTAACGGGAGTCGGCCCCTTGTTGGCGTGGAGAAAAACTTCCATAGAAAGTTTGAAACGGAATTTCGGGTGGCCGCTCCTCGTTAGCGTCGTGGCAGGCGCAGTGGCTTTTGCGCTGGGATTCCGGGCATTTTTCTCGATCGTGTGCGTGATTCTGTGCATTTTCGTTGCAGCCACTATTTTGCTGGAATTCTATCGCGGTTCGAGGGTGATTCGCGCGCGCTCCGGGGCTTCGTTGGCCGCGTGCGCGATTGACCTGACGATGCGCAACACCCGCCGCTATGGCGGTTACATCATTCACATGGGCATGGTGTTCGTATTCATCGGGCTTGCGGGGGCGGCATTTAATCGCGACGTCCAAAAGGGCATGCAAGCCGGCCAAACCATGCAGATCGGGCCGTATACGCTGGTTCTGCAGACGACCGACACGAAGCCCGAGAAAAACTTCACCGCGCAGCGCATGCTTGTGGAAGTGCTGCGCGACAACAAGCCAATGATGATGCTGTTCCCGGAGAAGCGGCGATTCGCAGGGAACAACCAGGAAAACGGCACGATGGTGGCCATCTATTCCACATTGAAAGAGGACCTGTACGTTGTCTTCGCGGGAATAGATCCCGAGACACAGCTGCCGGTGATTCACGCGTTTTTGAATCCATTGGTGAAATGGATCTGGTTTGGCGGAGTTGTCGTCGTATTTGGCACGCTGGTGGCGCTTCTGCCGAATCGCCGGGCGGTGCTGGTTCTGGCGGGCGCGCCGCAGCCGGCGACGGAACCGCTGCCTCATGCGCTAACACCTTCCGTCACTTTGCGAGAGAGCCATGATTAGGCGACGGCCCATCGCTGCGATAGCCATGCTGATGGCTTTGGCGGCCCTGCCTTTGATGGTTGTTCCAGCCGGAGGACAGCAGCTTTCGGATCGCGCCAAGCAAATCGGCCACAAATTCATGTGCATGTGCGGGTGTAACCAAGTGCTGACGGAGTGCAACCATGTGGGCTGCAGTGTTTCGGCTTCCATGCTGAAGGAATTGAACCGGGGGCTGGCGAACGGCGGGACGGAAGAGTCCATTACGCAGGGGTTCCTCCAGGAATTCGGGACGAAAGTTTACGCGGAGCCGCCGAAGTCGGGTTTCAGTTTGATCGCGTGGGTCATGCCGACGGTTTACCTTGTTGTTGGCGCTGGGGTCGTGATTTTCGTGATTTCGCGCTGGCGGAGGAGCCCCGCGGCAGAACCGGCTGCGAGAGCCTCTGCCGCGAGTCATGTATCTCCCGAACTGTTGGAACGCGCAAGGGCACAAGCCGCGCGGGATACCGAGGACTAGATGGCGAGCTTGATTTTCGTTTTCGCAGCCGCGGTGAACGGCTCGGGCGATTGGACCATTCTCGGCGCGTGCGCAGCCCTGGCGCTCGCGACGCTGATTTTCATTTTCTACATTCAGCCGGATGCTTCCGACCTGGCGCCGCATAGGACGAAACTCGACCAGCTTCTAGAGCGGCGGGACACGATTTACGATAATTTGCGTGATTTGCGGTTTGAATATCGCTCGGGAAAATACTCCGAGGGCGATTTTGAAGCCATGAAAGCAGCTCTGGAACACGAAGCGGCGCTGGTACTCGCGGAGATCGATCAAGTGACGGAAACGCAGGTGCGGCGGCCGAGGCCCGCGGGCAGTTCCGGACGGAGCGGGCAGTGAAAAAAAGCGGCGACTGGCGGGTAACGATTGGCGAGCGGGAAGCACGCTACGCGCTATTTGTATTTCTTGCTTTGGTAGTCCTGCCGCTTTCCGCTGCACGCGCAGGAACGGTCCGTGGCACGGTGAAGAACGGCACGACCGGACAGGCGGCCGCGGGCGTCGAACTTACGCTGGTGCAGCCCATGGGAGGGATGCAAGAACTGGCGCACACCAAGAGCGGCGCGCAGGGCGAATTCAGCTTCGACAATCCAAATCTTGGCGCGCAGCCGATGCTGGTACGCGCGTCCTATCACGGCATCAATTTTAATTCGGCGCTGCCGCCCGGCAGCAGCACAGTGCAAGTGGACATTTACGAGCCTTCCAAGGACTCCAAGACCATCAATGTTCCGTCGCACGTGGTGATCTTCCAGCCGAACGGAGCGACACTGCTGGTTGGCGAAGAATACCAAATCGAAAACAAGTCGCAGCCCCCCCACGCGTACTTTCGGACGGAAGGGAGTTTTGATTTTGCTCTTCCGGAAAAAGGCGAGTTGCGCAATGTGTCCGCGGCAGGCCCCGCGGGCATGCCGGTTGTGCAGCTTCCCATCGACAAGAAGAATAACCGGTACTCGATTGCCTTCGCGTTTCGCCCGGGAGAGAGCACGGTGCGCTACTCCTATGAATTGCCCTACGCAGAGAACGCAGCGACTGTGAAACTTCCCACGATCCATGCGGACGGCCGGCTTCTAGTTGTGGCGCCCCCGACGGTGCAAGTAAGTGGGGAAGGACTGGCGCCTAGCGGGCAAGAGCAGGGAATGAACTTGTACGGGCGCGAAGATGTGCCTGCGGGCACGGTTATTGCGGTGAGTCTTTCGGGCACGGCGGCTCCCCCGAGCGCGAATACGAGCGGCGACCAGGGGCAGGGGCGCGACGCGCAAGAAGGCGGCAGCGAGACTGGCAGCGCGGCGATACAGGCGGTGCCTGGACGGCTCGATACTTTAAAATGGCCGCTCATTGGGGTCCTCGCCGTTTGCTTTGCTGTGTTTGGCTACTTGCTTTCGCGGAAACAGGTTGTTGTCGCGGGAGCGGAGCAAGGAGCGGCGGCAATCGATGCGCCCAAGAAAGGGAAGAAACTCTCACCGCAGCCAACAGTATCGCCACCGATTTCCAGCCAGCCGGGCACACCGCCAGTTGCCGCAGGGAATGGGGCCTCTACGCTGAAAGAAGTGGACGCGGCAATTGGAACGAGCCTGGATGCATTGAAAGAAAGCCTATTCCGGTTGGAGCTGCGCCGCCAAGCCGGAACGATTTCGGAAGAGGAGTACGCCCGGGAGCGCGCAAAGGCGGAGAAGGTCCTGCGCGATTTGGTTCGCGGCTGAACTTCCGAGGTGCCGTCCGTGACTGGTGACTCGTGGTTCGGGATTCGTGGAAGAGGAAAACTCGTGGGGCTTCGCCCCGTGCTGCCTGAGGCTGCCAGGTGATGGCAGAGGCATTTTCTCCTACCGGGATGCGCTTCGAGAATGTTGAGAAACGGTATGGCAGTATTTGCGCGCTTCGACGGGTGTCGTTTGAAATCGCGGCAGGCGAATGCGTAGCGTTTGCCGGGAGAAACGGATCGGGGAAGACAACGCTCCTGCGCATTGCCGCTGGTCTGGTGCGGGCTTCGTCCGGTTTTGTGAGTTTTCTCGGCTCCGGAGGGGCAGCGCCTAAGACGACTACGCCAACCGGATTTGTGGCCCATGCAACGATGGTGTATGACGAATTGACGGCCGAAGAAAATCTGATTTTGTTCTCCCGGTTGCAGGGGATCGCCTCGCCGGCGAGGCGCGTTGCGGATTTGCTGGACGAGGTCGGGCTTTCCGAACGGCGAGGCTCGCTGGTACGAACGTTCTCCCGGGGGATGCGGCAGCGCGTGGCGATCGCGCGGGCGCTGTTGAACCAGCCCTCGGTTCTGTTGCTCGACGAACCGACCACAGGACTCGATCCGGAAGGAACCACCTGGCTAGCGAATACACTGTGTAGAATGCGTGACGCCGGCCGCACGATTGTGATGAGCGTGCATGGCGAGTCGGAAATCACGGCGCTAGCGACGCGGGCGATTCGTCTGGACGCGGGCTCAGTGGTCGCGGACACGACCACGGGGGCCAATCTGCATTCGATCTTGACGTTTGCCGGAGCCTGCTAAATGACGCTGTTATCCAATGCGGCGGTGCTTCTGGAGAAGGAACTTCGGACGGAGTATCGTTCGCGGGAACTGCTCACCACCACGGTTGTTTTTATCCTGCTCGTCTTCATGCTCTTCAGTATTACGTTTCATCCCACAGGCAACGAATCGCAGCAGTTTGGCCCCGGGCTGCTGTGGATGGCGTTTCTGTTCGCTGGTTCGCTGATGCTTCAGGCGTGCTTCCTGCGCGAGCAAAACAACGACACGCTGAGCGCCTTGCGTCTTTCGGTGAGCGACCCGTTTGCAATTTTCTTCGCGAAGCTGGCGGCGAATACGTTCTTCCTGCTGCTGACGGAACTCTTCATGCTGCCATTCTTTGCCGGTTTCTTTAACGTGCACATCCTGCACGTCCTGCCACAGCTCTTCGTGGTTTTCTTTTTGGGAAGCCTGGGGATTGCCATTCCGGGGACGGCGTTTTCAGCGATTTCGGCGCAGGCGCGTATGCGGGAATTAATGCTGCCGCTGCTACTACTGCCGGTGCTGACGCCGGTCTTGATTGCCAGCACGGAGGTGACGGCAGGGCTGCTGGATGCCGATCCGGCGATGAATTACGCAGGGCTGGGACTCCTGATAGGTTTCGATGTCGTGTTTTTGACGGCGCTGTGGCTTTTCGGGGAATATCTCCTGGAGGAATGAGGGAAAATGCTCCTGAGCATGTCTATCGCCAGCGCGTCATTGGGGCGCAGCATGCTGCGCTCCTGCAAGCAGGGAAGAGCGGCGTGGTGAAGAGCATTCTTAACGCGGCAATTTTATTCGCGCTGATTGCGTTGACGGCCTATCTGGCGTTTCATTACGCACCCATCGAAAAGTCGATGGGCATCATCCAGAAGGTTTTCTACCTGCACATTTCCTGCGCTTTCAACGCGTTCGTGGCCTTTGGGACCTGCTTTTACGCCAATCTTCGATACGTTTTTACAAGGAGGCCGGAAGCCGACTGGCTAGGCGTTTCCGCGGCGGAGGTAGGCTTGGCGTTTATATCCGTGGTCCTTGTTAGCGGGCCGATCTGGGCGCATCCGGTGTGGGGGATCTGGTGGACCTGGGACGCGCGGCTGACGCTTACCTTTGTGTTGGGGCTGCTCTATCTTTCCTACCTGCTGCTCCGTTCCATGATCGAGGAACCGGACAAGCGCGCCCTCTTCAGTGCGCTGTTTGGAGTTTTTGCATTCCTCGACGTGCCCCTCGTGTATTTTTCGATTCGCTGGTGGCGCACGCAACATCCGCAACCGGTGATTCTTGGCGGCCCGGGCTCCGGGCTGGATCCGCGCATGCGAGTTTCTTACTTGCTGATGTGGGGCGCGCTGACGGGATTGCTGATCTTGCTCGTAAATGCGCGATACAAGTTAGAGGCGCTGCGCGCCAGCGTAGAGGAATTGCGAAGAGAGGCGGAGGTGCAATGAAAAATCTGGATAGTGTACTTGCAGCGTATCTCGCCGGCTGGGCGATTTTCTTTGTGTATTACGTTTCCGTTTCACGGCGCATGAGCGCGCTGCGCGACGAAGTCGAGGGGCTGAAGAATCTTTTAGGCAAGGGGAAGTAGCATCGTTTTTGCGACGCAAGAAAGGGCACGATATGTCGTGCCACTACAACTCCTGAACAAAGAGAATTAGCCTGACAGTCCATTAGCATGACGAAGAAGAAACGAGTCGGGATCGTGCTGTTTCAACTTGGCGGGCCGGACTCGCTGGAAGCTGTCGAGCCGTTCCTTCTGAATCTGTTCCTGGACCCTGACATCATTCCACTGGGCCCGCTTGGACTGCTGCGGCGACCGATTGCCAAATGGATTTCGGCGCGGCGGTCGATTCCGGTTGCGAAGAAGTATGCGGAGATCGGCGGCGGGTCACCGATCGGGGCGCTCACAGAAAGGCAACGCGTTGGGCTTATGGAGGCGTTGTCACCGTATATGGAGCCTGTAGCTGTCATAGCGATGCGGTATTGGCACCCTCTGACTGCAGTCGCGGTTGCGTCGCTGCAGCAGGCCGGGCCGTTGGACGAAATCGTGCTTCTGCCGCTGTATCCGCAGTATTCGTTTGCGACAACACTCAGCAGCCTCAAGGAATGGCGCCGCGTGTATGGGAATCCGCCCGGTGGGCCGCCGGAGCGCACCATCAATCAATTCTACGATCATCCTATGTACATCCAGGCGCTCGTGCAGCGGATTGGCTCCGTGTTGCGGCAATTTGCAGACAGCTCCCGGATTCACTTGGTATTCAGCGCGCATGGGCTGCCGATGAGCTTGGTCGAGAAAGGCGATCCATATCCAAAACAGGTAGGAGCCACGGTGCGCGCGGTGTGCGAGCTGGGAACAAAGCAATATCCTGAGTGGCCGCGGACGCACCTGCTCAGCTATCAGAGCCGAGTTGGTCCAGCAAAGTGGCTGCAACCGGCGCTAACGGAGACCATCGAAAGGCTGGGCCACGAAGGCGTGAAGGAGATGCTGGTGGTTCCCATCTCGTTTGTGACGGAGCACATCGAGACGTTGCACGAAATCAACATCGAGGCCCGCGAGGACGCTAAGAAGGCCGGGGTCGAGGCGTTCCGCATGATGCCCGCTGTGGGGGACTCGCCGTTGTTCATCAGCGCGCTGAAAGACGTGGTCCTGCGCGCAGTGGGAATTGAAGTGCAGGCAACGGCTGCGTCATTGGCGTCGGCGCAAATGTAGCCCGAGAGGCGAAGTGTGGAGTTGTTATGGATCGCCTACGCGCCCGCTTGCTTGGGAGGCGTGAGGACCTCCCGCGCAGTTGCGGCGTCCTCCTCACGGACCAGCAGCTTGAAGCCGAAACCGCTCCAAGCCAAATGGTCGCGCATGCCGCCAGCCCTGTCGGCCTGGATCATGGAGTCAATGCCTGCAGATTCCAACATGGATCTCGCAAGGTTCGCTTCGACTTCGGTTGCGAACCTCTGAACGACAACAAGAGCGATTTGCTGCATGCGGAGATTATACGCCTGCAGACGGCTATTCGATTTGTACGGCGCGGGCAAGGTAAATTCTCGCCGCATGCCGCCACCGGTCAGCGCACTTATTCCTCACGCTGAGATACTTCGCTACGCTCAGCATGACAACTCGCGATAAAGGGTTGTCCGTTCAGGGCATCATGAGGGCGCTTAAATAGGCGGTGAGCTTTTCAGGGGAGCTGCGATTTCGCGAAACCGCCGCGACTCAAGGTATAATTCGTCGCGGAATATGACCTCCACTTACAGCGCTGGTGTGCACCGGTATTCCGTATTCGTGGTGTGCTGGACGGTGCTGTTGTTTGTAGCAGGGGCGCTGGTTACGTCGAAAGACGCGGCGCTTTCCGTAACCGACTGGCCAAAATCGCATGGGGCATGGGTGCCAGCGTTGAGTTCGCTGCAGGGCGGCGACTTCTTTGAATTCTCGCACCGGTTTTTTGCCGGTGGGTTGGGCATTTTCACGCTGCTGCTGGCGGTCTTGTTGGTGGTGAAAGAGACCCGGATTTGGCTGCGCTGGCTTGGGGTTATTTCGGTCGTCGGAGTGGTAGTCCAGGCCATTCTGGGAGGCCAAGTCGTCATTCGATTGCTGCATTACTGGCTGCCGGTGATTCACGCGTGTTTTGCGCAAATTGTCTTCGCTGCTGTGACGGGCATTGCTGTGTTCACCAGCAAGTGGTGGGTTTCTGACAGGCCACAACTCGAAGATAGCGGGACGCCTTCGATTCATGCTGCGGCCACGCTCAATGCGGTGGTGATTTATTTGCAAGTGATTCTCGGCGCGGGGTTCCGGCATAAAGAAATTCCCATCTGGCCGCATGCAGCCGGGGCGCTGCTGGTACTGGCGACGGTGACGTGGACGGCGGTGCTACTACGCAAGCGATTCGGATCATCGCGGGAGTTCGGCAAGGCACGCATCTTGCTTCACTCCATCTTCGGGATTCAATTCCTACTTGGGCTGCTGGCTTATTGGTCGCGGCTCACGACGGTGGATGCGCCGCAGCCGATGCCGGTGATGGTGACCTTGACGGTAGTTCACACGGTTGTCGGGGCGATACTATTTGCCTTTTCGGTGATTGTGGTTTTGATGTGCTACCGATTGATCCCGCGCAGCAGGGAAGTGGCGGCTGCGAACTCACGCGCTGCAGGCGGCCCGCCTCCGAAGGCAGGCCCTACCGCCCAGGTGACGGCAGGATGAGTACCGTCCGCACAGCTGAGCTGACACTTCTAGGGCGCGCGAGCGCTTACGTCGCGTTGACCAAGCCGGACGTGTCGTTTTTGGTGCTGATGACCACGGCCGCGGGCTATTACATGGGCGCGCGCGGCCCAATCGCCTGGCTGCACATGCTGCACGTGGTGTTTGCGACGTTGCTGATCGCGGGAGGCACGGCCGCGCTGAATCACTATTTCGAGCGCGATTCCGACCGATATATGCGACGCACCGCTTCGCGGCCGCTGCCGAGCGGAGTCCTCCAACCAAAACACGCGCTTGCATTTGGCATTGGCTTGGCGATTGCGGGCGCAGTTGATCTCTACCTTACGGCGGGGACGCTGGCTTCCGGATTGGGACTGGCGACCTGTGTGAGTTATCTGGCGGCGTACACGCCGCTCAAGAAGCGCACGGTTTGGGCGACTTTTGTCGGCGCTTTTCCCGGCGCAATTCCGCCGATGATTGGCTGGGTGGCGGCGACGGGTTCGCTTGACCGCGGGGCGTGGATCCTTTTCGCAATTCTGTTTCTCTGGCAGTTCCCGCACTTTCATGCCATTGCGTGGATGTACCGCGAAGACTATGCGCGGGCGGGAATCAAGATGCTGCCGGTTGTCGATCGCGAAGGAAAGCGCACGTTCCGGCAGATTATCCTTTATGCTGTGGCGCTGGTTGCGGTGAGTTTGCTTCCGGCAGTGCTCGGCTTGGCAGGCGTCGTTTATTTCTTCGGGGCCCTCGTAGTATGCACGGGGCTGGTACAAGTTTGCCTGTGGGCGGCCAGCAACAAGACGAATGCCCGCGCGAAATGGCTGATGCACAGTACCGTGCTGCACATCCCGTTGCTGCTTGGATTGATGGCTTACGATAAGCTGCCGCGTTGAAGTGAGTCATAAGTCGTAAGTTTTAGTTCTAAGAAAAAAACAAAAAGTAACTTAGATGTTCGTGAAGTTCAAAGCCGATCTGAAGCGCGTGTCTACGCGAGCCGAATGCAGCCTGAGGGCTTCATGATCTCCAACGCCGCGCTGAACGCGTGTCTGAATGGGCTTAGCGGGATTCTGCTCCTTTGCGGGTACGCAGCGATACGCGCGGGCAAAAAGGACGTTCACAAAGGCTTCATGCTGTCGGCGTTTGGGACATCAGCCGTGTTTCTGATTTCGTACTTGATCCATCACCTGCGCGAGCACAAATTGGTGCTTTTTAGCGGACAGGGTTGGATTCGGCCCGTCTACTTCACGCTGCTTACCTCTCACACGGTCCTCGCGATTGTGATTGTGCCCCTGATTCTGATCACGCTGCGGCGCGCCTGGCTTGAGAAGTTCGATAAGCATCGGTTGATTGCGCGATGGACGCTTCCGCTGTGGCTGTACGTATCCGTAACGGGGGTGATCGTCTATTTCATGGTGTACCAGATTTATGCGCCGAGGTGAGACACGACTCGTACCGATTCCTCCTCTCTCGGTCGTGCGCGTTGCGTGTAAAGGGGGCAGTTCGTCTCTTCGCAAAGACAACGGCCGCGTATTTCGGGTAGGGTATTACAGCAAAACGGACGGTCTAGACTGTGTTTGGCTCGTCAACGACGAAGGCCACTACGAGCAGACGGTTGATCATGAATTCCTGTATCGCCACTTCGACGTAATCCACTTCGCTGATCATAGCAATTGGTATGGTCGCCGTCGTCCGAAGATCCCACCGATTCGACGCGCTGATAGTTAGCGTTTCGAAAAGAGATGGAAATCCTCTAAAACTGGTTGTTATCCTCTTGGCGGAAGCCGGGGGGAACGAGCCCGCCAGTTAAAGGCGAGCGGACGGCCTGGCGTGTGCCCGACTTTGGGAAAACGATGTGCCAGAAGT
>CAZGBQ010000004.1:10810-13427 GCA_964524045.1 uncultured Acidobacteriaceae bacterium | reverse complement strand
GGCGAGCGGACGGCCTGGCGTGTGCCCGACTTTGGGAAAACGATGTGCCAGAAGTCCACGTTCGGCGTCGTGAAGGTGATGCCCACAAAACGATGCTCGCGCTTCTCCCGCAACGAAGTGACGTGACACTCCACGGTCTCGGCAGTCATTTCATTGAATAGCCGCACGCTTTGTCCCGGAATCAGCGGAGTGTCCATAAGCAAGAGAGCTCCATGGGCGCTGACGATATAGGTGGAGGCTTGCAGGTCGATCGTTTCGCCCTCGGGGAGACGGCAGCGAACCTGTACCGGAACTTGAAGCGGCAGGCGGACCGTGCGGCGCCGTTCTGGGTATCGTGTTCGATGCATAAGCGAGCCTTCGGGGACAGGCCCAGAGTACCATTAAAAATGCTGCCACGAATGTGAGGGAAAGACAAGCCCAATAAAGAATTGGAACTCTCAGTACTGAGAGCGGGGGCGTTATTTCCTAATTCTAATTTAGGGCCGCGATGACAGCCTCGGCGAATTGATCTGTGCTGGCATTCCCACCAACGTCTCGAGTGGTGCATTTCGCATCCCGATACGTCGCCAGCAGCGCAGCCTCGATCTTCTTGGCTGCGCGGGTTTCACCAAGATGATCGAGCATTAGAATGGCGCTCATGAGAAGGGCCGTGGGATTTGCCAATCCCTTTCCGGCGATGTCGGGGGCGGTTCCGTGGACCGCCTCAAACATAGCGCATTCGTCGCCGATGTTGGCGCTGGGAACCACACCCAAACCACCTACCAGGCCGGCAGCCAGATCGCTCATGACGTCGCCATACAAATTCGGGAGCAAGAGCACATCGAATTGCAGGGGGTCCATCACCATTTGCATGCAGGCGTTATCCACGATCAACTCTTTATATTCAATGGCAGGGAATTGCGCAGCCACGGTCCGGACGGAGCGCAGGAACAAGCCGTCGGAGAGCTTCATGATGTTGGCTTTGTGGATGGCGTGGATTTTTTTGCGGCCGTGGCGGCGGGCGTAGTCAAAAGCAAAGCGGGCGATGCGCGTGGAAGCCTTTTCGGTAATGATTTTCAGGCTTTCCACGACGCCGGGAACAACCTCATGCTCCAGGCCGGAATACAGGTCTTCCGTGTTTTCGCGGACGAGAATTAGGTCCACATCTTCGAAATGGGATTTCACTCCGGGGACATTTTTCACCGGCCGCAAATTGGCATAAAGATCCAGAGATTTTCGCAACGCAACGTTGACGCTTGGCGCGCCTCCGGCGATGGCCGTAGCCATGGGGCCTTTCAGGGCCACACGGTTTTTGCGCACGGAATCGATAGCCGACTGATTGACGCGCTGGCCTTGATCGGTAGATTCACCGGCGCGGCCGGCGATTTCTTCCCAGTCAATCTGAACTCCGGCAGCTTCCAGAATGCGCCGCGTGGCGCCGGCCACCTCCGGACCAATCCCTTCGCCGGGAATAAGCGTAACTTTATGTTTCATGGTGGCATCTGATTGTAAACGAAGCCCTTGCGGTTGTCGAAACGACGGCGAGAAATGCCGTTTCCGGGAAGCACATTCGTTTCCGCTGTTGTGGTATGAAGACTTGCGGTTTTTGCTATAATGAGAGGAGCGCCGAAGGATAAGGCGCGGAGGCCAGGAGAATTATGATTCATTTGACGCCGATTGCCAGCTCGAAAGTAAAGGAAATCATGAATATGCAAAGCCCTGTGCCGACGGCCCTGCGCGTGGCAGTCGTTGGCGGAGGTTGTTCGGGTTTCCAATACCATATGGCGTTTGAGAACAGCACCACGGAAGCTGACCAGATTTTTGAGTTTGACGGCCTGAAGGTTGCGGTGGACCAGATGAGCTCGATGTACCTCGACGGAATCGAAATCGACTACATCGAGACCCTTGAAGGTGCAGGATTCAAGTTCAACAACCCCAACGTGAAGAGCACCTGCGGCTGCGGGAGTTCGTTCAGCGTTTAATTTGCTAAAGGGAGCGCTCAAGCGCCCTCGAAGAGGTTAGGCTCCTGCACGTAACGTTCAGGAGCCTTTTTTATGCCTTCCAGTCCATCCGAATGGGACGAAAAACATCGACTGGCAGATAAGGATGTTGCAGCGGCGCCCGCGGATGTCCTGCGCGAGCTTTCGCCCTTATTGGCCGCAGGCGCGGCACTGGATTTGGGCTGCGGTACGGGAAGAAACGCGCTGTATCTGGCCGGGCTAGGGTATGAGGTTACGGCCGTGGATTGGTCGCAAGCAGCACTGGATATTCTGGAAGCTCGAGGGCGAGACGGGGAACTTCCGGTTCGCCGCGTTCCGAAGGTCGAAGAAGGGAAGCAGCCCGTTCGGCCCGGTATTTATTTGCTGCAGGCAGACCTGGAAAAATTCGCACTCCCGACGAATTGCTTCCAACTGATTCTCTGCATACGCTACCTGCAAAGATCGCTATTTCCGCAGATAGAGCGCGCTCTTCGCCCCGGCGGGATGCTGTTGTTCGAGACGTATACGCAAGCACAGGCGGACTTTTCCGGAGGTCCGCGCGATCCGCGATATCTATTGCATGTGGGCGAGCTGCGGACCGCGTTTCCGGGACTGACCGTTCTATTTTACCGGGAGCTGCGTGCTGGGCAGGGAATTGC
>CAZGBQ010000004.1:2240-10710 GCA_964524045.1 uncultured Acidobacteriaceae bacterium | reverse complement strand
TTCCGGGACTGACCGTTCTATTTTACCGGGAGCTGCGTGCTGGGCAGGGAATTGCAAGCCTGCTTGCGCGGAAGCCGGATAGCCATGGCCGCAAGCGAAATGACTGAAGTGGGCAGGCATAGACCAGGCGGGCCAACTTTGAGGCACAACCACAGCCAAATATACGAGGTAGGCAAGCAGGTCGCACAACGCCTTTGTTTGCAATCCGCGGCAAGGCTTCGTATTCTTTGGAAGAGCGCGGGGGGAACCCGCGCCACACCAGGGCATGAGAATAGCTCTCGCTCAGTTCAATCCTACCGTTGGCGATTTTGCAGGAAATTCCGCCCGCATTTTGAGCCTAGCAGTGCAGGCCCGCGAGCGCGGCGCCATGCTGGCCGTGTTTTCCGAGCTGTGCCTATGCGGCTATTTGCCGCAGGATCTTCTGGAGCGCCCCGCATTCATCGAGCGCAATCACAAAGAATTGAAAGAACTCGCCTCTAAGCTTCCTCTGCCTTCCGTGGTGGGCTATGCCGGGCGAGTGAAGAATGGAACGGGAAAGCCGATTGCGAACAAAGCGGCGCTGATCTGCGGTGGACGCGTCGTATTCGAGCAAAGCAAGATGTTGCTTCCTACTTACGACGTGTTTGACGAATCGCGTTACTTTGAGCCTGCGGATCGGCAATCCGTATTCGGCCTGAACGGGGAGCAACTGGGCATCACGATTTGCGAAGACGCGTGGAACGACAAGAATTTCTGGACCAGACAACTTTACGATCGGGATCCGGTCGCGGAGATTGTCCGACAGGGAACTAGCGTGCTGCTGAACATTTCCGCTTCTCCCTATACGCTCGATAAGCGGACGCTGCGGATCGAAATGCTCCGTTCCATTGCGCTGAATCACAAGCTGCCGGTCGTGTACGTGAATCAGGTCGGCGGAGACGACAGCTTAATCTTCGATGGGGCGAGCGTAGCTCTTACCGCGGATGGCGCCGTGGCGGCGCAGGCGAAAGCGTTTGAGGAAGACCTAGTGATTTTCGACACGGCGACGGGCAAAGGGGAAGTGCACGAACAACCGCACGAAGAGATAGCCTATGCCTATCGTGCGCTAGTTACCGGCACGAGAGATTACGTGTGTAAGTGCGGGTTCAAGAAAGTGCTGGTGGGCCTGAGCGGCGGAATTGACTCGGCCGTGGTGGCGTCAATTGCAGTGGACGCGCTTGGTGCGGAGAATGTACTCACGGTTTCCATGCCCGGGCCGTTTTCCTCAGCGGGGAGCAAGGCGGACGCGCAAGTGCTGGCTAAAAACCTCAATGTCCAGTTTCTGAGCTTGCCGATTACGGGGGTTTTTGAGACTTACAGGAGGGCATTGGCGCCTGCTTTCGGCGAGCGGCCGGTGGACGTAACCGAGGAGAATATCCAAGCGCGCATCCGCGGAAATTACCTGATGGCGCTGTCGAATAAGTTTGGTTCGATGGTATTGAGCACAGGGAACAAATCAGAACTCGCGGTCGGATATTGCACGCTGTACGGAGACATGGCCGGAGGCTTGGCGGTCATTTCCGACGTGCCGAAATTGATGGTCTACGAGCTGGCGAAGTGGATCAACCGGGAAAGGGAAGTGATTCCCTTTTCGACAATCGAAAAACCGCCATCTGCGGAACTTCGGCCTAACCAGAAGGATGAAGACAGCTTGCCCCCTTACGAGGTGCTGGACCGCATCCTGAAGGCATATATTGAGGACCTGCGTAGCCCCAAGGAGATTGCGGACCATTACGGCTTCGACTTGAGCCTGGTTCAAGATATAGCGTTGCGCGTGGATCGGAGCGAATACAAGCGCAAGCAAGCAGCGCCGGGGTTGAAGATCACGTCACGGGCGTTTGGGTTTGGCCGCCCGTTTCCGATCGCGCAAAAGTTTATTCCTTAGCCCGTGAGGTCCCTAGTGAGAACATTCTTGAGACTTACTGCAATTGTTTCTGCGTACTTGCTTACAGTTGGAGTGACAAAGCCGGCGCAGCAACCTAAACCTTCAAACGCTGGAAATTCCTCGCCTGCAGTGTCGTCGACACAGAAGGATATCGAAGCGTACCTTCGCAATCTCTATGCGTTGGGCCCCGCGGTGAAAGTTACCGCTGGGCCGCTGAAACAGTCACCGGTGGAAGGGGTTCTCGAAGCGGACATAGACGTGGTCATCGAGGGAAATAAGCAAACAGTGAAATTCTACGTCAGCAAGGACGGAAGGTATCTCCTCCGTGGAGAACTCTCGGATATGACCAGGGACCCCCTGGCAGAGAACTTGGCGGCAATCCATATGAGCGATGCGCCCACTTTGGGCGACCCAAAGTCGCCGGTTACTATCGTCGAATACTCTGACTTCGAGTGCCCCGTTTGCCGGACCCTTCATGATGCCCTACGTGGGCTACTGCCGAGTTATGCAGGAAAGGTGCGGGTTATCTTCAAGGACTTTCCTCTTGAGCAACTCCATCCTTGGGCCCGCACGGCAGCTCTTGCCGGGCGTTGTTCGTTTCAGCAAAAACCTAACGCCTTCTGGCGGATGTATGACCTCATTTACGACAATCAAGAGATTATTTCCGCGTCCAACGCCTGGGTCAAAATGACTGACTACGCCTCTCAGACGGGGCTCGACGTCGCCGCCTTCAAGACCTGCATGGCCAGCCCTGAGGCCGCGGCCGCCATAAACGCCAGCCGAGCGAACGGAGAAGAGCTTGAAGTTAACAGCACCCCTACGGTATTTGTGAACGGACGGCGCCTAGTCGGCGCGGATTCCCACCTGATTCAGCAGTACATCGACTACGAGCTCGCCAAAACCAATGCGAGCAAGGCCGCAGAGAAGAAGTAAAAACGATCGCAAAGCAGGGCACTGGAAATACAACCCTGGCCGTGGCATGGCCGCGCGCGGAAGGGTCGAAAGTGAGACTCATTTCGTAGTTAACATAATATAACTTATCAGACGCGATGTCAAACGGTCTCTTTGGGTTTTCCACAGCCTCTTTTTTACTGTCAGGCTGGGTTTTCGGCCATGGTCAGAGCCCGGCAAACTTGAGCCCTGGCATGAGAGGTGTGAGGATGTAGGTTGGCTGGCGGGGGGTGCGCCCGCCGTCAAAAGGCCTTCTGCCGCTAATAAGGAGACTGTAGCAAGCTCGTGAGCTTGCAAGCGTCAATAAGATCTGCACGTTCCGTCGGAATTTGCTAGGCGAGGCAGAGGAAGATTTTAGCTTGCGGATCAGCTGTAAGAAGGCAGTGACGGCTGTACTCGCCCTCCCCCTTCCCTTCTGGGATTCGGTTTAGTGCCCTGCCAGACCGCTTTTTCTGAGCGCCCCGCTATGCCCTTTTGAGGGCACCCTGCTTGTTCAGAACGACATACGACGACAAATGAGACTTATCGACCGGCGTCGCTCCTTGTCGCTTGAAGAAGTTTTTGCGGAGCCGGATGCTGCGACTGTCTCGCGGGGATGCTGGGCCGGACGAGATGTCCTCCGCAGCAACTTGTGGGAGGCGGCAAAATCGGACACGAGCTGGCGGGTCAGGGCCGAGGCCAACGAGTCCGGAACGATATAGCGAAAAGGAGCAAGTTCAAATGGAACGTCTACAGCAAGCCTTATGGTTCAAATCCCTTGCGGAAAGCCGGGTTCGGAAGTTGGTCATGCAGTCAGTGGTCGTTACTCTGATTACGTGGTTTGGCGGGCCAACGCGGGCAGTTTCCCAGAATCAAAATACAGGCAACGGCACCCCCAATCCTCCGACCGTCTATGTTAGCAATGGGGGCGGTGGGATCACAGAAATCAACACGGCCAACAATTCGGTGATCGCGACAGCTCCGTTCCCCAGCAACGCGAACGGTGTCGTGGTTACGCCGGACGGCCGCCGGATGTACGCCACGAACCGGGACGTGGGCCAAGTGACTGTCTTTAGCACCACCACGAACGTGCCGCTTGCGGTTATCCCGGTTGGGAACGGCAGTGACAACCTGGGGTTAGCCATTTCACCTGACGGGAGCCAGGTGTATGTGGCGAATCAGCAGTCTGGAACTGTCACGGTCATCGGCACAGCGACAAATACTGTGACCAAGATCATCCCAACGGGTATCGAACCGATTTGGGTTACATTCTCGGCCAACGGCTCACGCGCTTACATATCCAACCAAGTCAGTGGATCTGTGAGCGTCATTGCCACAGCGTCCGGGAGTGTGATCAACACTATTTGGGGGTTTTCGTGCCCATTTGAATCGGTGATCGCGCACGATGGATCGAAACTGCTGGTGTCTTCGCAATGTGACAATTCTCTGAAGGTCGTGAACCTGCTCACGAACACAATCGTCAATTCGATTCCGACTGGTCCCAATCCACGCGGGATTGCACTTACGCCGGACGGCGCGCGCGCCTATGTTGCGGATTGGTTCTCTAACACCGTGGACGTAATTGACGTCGCGGCGCAAGTCAATCTCAACACGCCAATCACTGTGGGTTTCAATCCGTGGGGCATGGCGATGACGCCCGGAGGGAAAGCGTACACAGCGAACTTTGGCGAAGACACGGTCTCGGTAATCGATACGTCCACGAACACAGTGACGGCCACACTACGCGTGCGGGGCAACCCGGAAGATGTAACCGTGAGCACGAAGGCTCGGCCTGGCATCTTGAACTACAGCTTCCAGGCTTTTGACCCGCCGGGTTCAGTGGACACGGTCGCACGGGGGCTCAACAATCTGGGACAAAGTGTTGGCAGCTTCCAGGACGGCGGCGGCGTTGTCCATGGGTACCTGAGAAACACAAATGGCTCCTTTGTGACCATCGATCCTCCCGGATCTACGCTTACGATTGCCGCAGGAATCAACGACACAGGAACAATCGTTGGGGAGTGGCAGGCAGCAACTGGGGAGTTTCACGGATTTGTGCGTAGTCCCTCTGGCACTTACAAGACGGTGGATTTTCCTGGCGCCACCGACAGCGGAATCGCCTCTATCAACAAACTCGGAACCCTCGCAGGCGTCTACGATCTTGGAGACGTGTCAACCAATATTAGTTTCGTCGATGCCGCGGGCGTATTCACTTCTTTCGAGGACCCCGCGGCCGTTCCTATGGAGACCGCGGCGGTCGGGATCAACACCCAAGGTTTTATCAGCGGCTCTTATGATGACTCTGTGACCACTCATGCTTTCGTCCGCGATCCGAGAGGGCAATTCCAAAACTTTGACTTCCCGATCGCTGACTTCACCATCGGCGCGCGGATCAGTGACGTGGGGCAGGTCGTCGGCCAATACGCCACAAACTTCCCCCAGCACGGCTATATTCTCAGCGGGGCGACAAGTCTGACCGGGCTTCCGCTGCCCGGCCAGTTTTTTTCGTTTGACTATCCTGATTCCCAAGCATCCGCGCTGCGGGGCATCAACAACCTCGGGCAGGTCTCGGGATTCTTCCGCAGGTTTGGCGATCCCGCGCGCCACGGATTCTTTGCGACACCGGTTCCAACTCAGGACCAAAACCAGAACAACCAGGACCAGGGAACTGCCGGTTTGTCAGCGAAGCATGGCGGTAACTTCGTGTCTTTCGATTTTCCAGGCTCGAACAACACGCAAGCCACGGGGATTGCGCCTTCCGGCAAAATCGTTGGACGTTACGTCAGCGCGGATGGAGGCCAGCATGGTTTTGCGCTACTGAATGGTTCGTTCTCGTCTATTGACGTCCCTGGCGCCAGCTTCACAGACGTTACCTGGATCAACGCTCGTGGAGATATCGTGGGAAGCTACAGTGACTCCAACGGCGGACACGCCTTTGTGTTGAGCGAAGGATCCTTCAAGTCTATCGACGTTCCGGGCACCAACCTCACTGGGTTTGGCATCAGCAACGCCGGCGATGTAGTCGGCGTGGAATTCGTCGGGGGCGATTTTCTTCATGGACATGGATACGTTTTCAGCCGAGGGACATTCACGGTCATTGATGTTCCCGGCGCCGTGGGGACGTTCCCAACCATGGCGCTCTCACCAACGCGGATTGTAGGCAGCTACTTCGCCAGCGACTCTACGTTTCACGGCTTCCAGATGTTCAATGGACAGTTCACCACGATCGACTTTCCCAACTCGACGTTCACGTGGATCACCGGCATAAACCCGGAGGGAGACATCGTCGGTTTCTATAACGATCAGGGCGGAAAGCAACACGGCTTTGTCCTGAGCGAAGGGAAGTTCATCACCGTTGATGTCCCGGTTCCGGGTGCGACCCTCACCGAAGGCAATGGAATCGACGCGGAAGGTGATGTTGTGGGACGTTACATCGGACCAGACGGCAACACGCACGCCTATCTTCTCAGGTGCGTTGCGTGCAACGATCAACGTAACCAGAACAGCCAGGTGAACTAGCGCCGAAATCTGTGGGGCCATTGCTTCGATTTTGACATGGCCCCCACATCCTCGGGATTGCATAACGCCCAACCCCAGCCGCTCCTGCCGGAAATCCTCCGGCAGGAGCGGCCCATTTTTTGGGAGTCCCTGGATGGGGCCGGATCGCAGCGGGGAACTACTTCCCTTCTCCAGGTAACGCTCGTCCCTGCTGGTGTCAGCGAGTTCTTGCCGCAATGGCGCCGGCGGCGGCACCGAGGACGAACCACTTGGTGGCGCGGCCAACGCGGCGCCAAGCGCTGCCGCCCTTGGCGACTCGGAGCGCGGCGTCGCGCTCTTTGGTGAGCGCGACAGTCTTCTGGTGTTCGTCGATGAGATCGTTATGCGCAACGGTGAGTTTGGCTTGGCAGGCTTTGCAGTCGATGGCGAAGTCGTAGAGAGGCTTTAGATCGGCAGCTGGGATGACGGCTTGCTCTGGCGCGGGTTTCTCGCCGTGTTGAGGGGCAGGGCTTGCCCCGGCCGACTGAGCGTCTCCGGGACTTGTAGCAGGCGACCCCGGGGCCGGTTGAAGAATGATCGGTGCAGACAGCGGAATCGTGCTCGAGAGGGCGTGGACAATTTGTTCAGGGGTGACCGCGGCGCGCCTCTCTGCAGTAAGCGCCGCAAGAGTCTGGGCAAGTTGGGCGTCGCGGTCTTTCTGGCGCGCGTCGGCAGCGGACAGAAGCTGTTTGGTGGAGGCAAGTTCAGCCGCGAGCTGCGTGCGGTCACGACGGTCCGCGCGCCAGGCATGGATGGAGACTAAAAGGAGTGCTGCCGCGATTGTGATCGCGACGAGTTTGAGCCAAGAGCGGTAAAGCATAAGCGGTACGCAATCAAGAGTCAGAGACGGAATTTTATCGGTTGAGATCCTTCGACGAACTTCGTTGGTTCGCCTCAGGGATGACAAGTTCCAAAATCTAGCCGCACGCCGCTTCAGGGCGGGGCATGCGTGCTTGTGCTACTGGTCACAAATAGTGAGCGCGGCGAGCGAGGACCAGCGCAGCGTAATTGGCGTTGCCGCCGCCGTTCCACGAAAGCAAGGCGCGAGTGGCATCACCATTCGCAGCGTCGAGCTTTTTGCGCAGGACCTTGCAGCCTGCAGCTAAGCCGTGCTCGGGATCGCAGAGAGCGGAGAGGAACAGGGCATCGAAACCGGCTTCGCGCGCGACTTGCCCCATCACCTGCATCAAGCCCCAGGAGAAACCGCGCGCATAGGCTTCCGAAGCGGAGATCTTGTTGTTGGTGTAGAGCGGCGCAACGTATTTGCTGAAAAAGGCCGGCTCGTAGCGCATGGCCCAGGGATTCCAGCCGGACTCCTGCTCGGCTACGGCGCACACTAGTACAGGATCGAGCGAGTGAGCGGCGGCGGCCTTGCGCGCGAGAGCCAGGAATTGAGACGGGGCGCTGGAGAACATCGTCTTTGGGAATGCATGTTGCGACAGCGGAAGCCCGCGGCCGTGTCGAGAGTTACGAGCGAAGAGAGATTCCTCGGCTGCGCAGGCCGGCGCGTTCGCAGGAAGTTAACGCGGAAGAAAAAGTCGGCCTGCTCCGCTCGGAATGACACGGCTTCTTTCTACAGCGTTACCTGTGACGGTGGCCGTTTAGATCGACAAATCGAACGAGCGGGGTTTCGTCGAGTGTAATTCCTTGCTTCGCAGCGATCTTGTGCAGCGCGTCATAAATGTGCGGCAGATGATTGGTGGCCACGTCGCGGATGAAAGCGCGCGCGATTTCGTCATTGCGCATGCGGCGGTGCAGCCAGCGCAGGAACAATACGAATTGCACGCCGATGGAAAAGAGCGTCGCAAGCAGGCCGTACCAGTATGAGGGCATGGAATCCTCGAAGTAAGGAGGGTCAAGACTAAAGAATTTCGTAGGCGCTGTGGTCTTTGTGTGCAAGCTGCTGAAACGCCCCTTCTCTTTGCTCAGGCTGCTTACGTCCGCGCAGGTTTCACGTCTGTGAAGTGAGAGGCGCGCGGTGCGGAAAAACTACGTAGTGCAAATGCTGTTAGCCATGCTGGGCTTTGCAATCGTCGCCGCTCTGATTGCGCTCAGCGTTGGCGCGCCGGATTGCTCTTCCCATTGCTTGACGAAGCAAAC
>CAZGBQ010000004.1:0-2140 GCA_964524045.1 uncultured Acidobacteriaceae bacterium | reverse complement strand
TTGCGCTCAGCGTTGGCGCGCCGGATTGCTCTTCCCATTGCTTGACGAAGCAAACTACGGCGGGCGCGGTGCAGCAGAGCGCGCCCGCACCAGTGGCCCCTCCGCCGGATGCCGAGCTTCGCTCCCTGATTCACTCCGTTGAGGGTGCGCTGCCGCAAATTCCTGATCACGGCGCAGCCTTCTTTTTTCTGGCGCGGCTCTATGTCCGCGTGGGCGAGATCCAGAAGGCCCTGGCGCTGCTGAAAGAGTGCGTCGCGCTGGACCAAGGATTCGATCCAGGAGCACACCGAAGACTGCAGCTCTTGAAGGACAACTCCGAATTTCAAGAACTTGTAGAGCAAGTCCGCCTGGCGTATCCGCCCGTGCATCACGCGCGCGTGGCGTTCACCGTGCCAGACAAAGAACTGTTCCCGGAAGGCCTGGCCGTGGATGCGGAGAGACGCATCTTCTACATGGGAAGCGAATACCGCCGGAAAGTCCTGAAGATCACACCATCGGGCGAGGTTTCCGACTTTGTGAAACCGGAGCTGTACGACCTAATGCCCGTGGGTGGCGTCCACGTCGACCCGGCGAATCACGAGGTGTGGGCCGCGAGCGATCCTGGGGAGAAGAATCGCTCAGAGCTGCTGCATTTTGATGCAAGCGGGAAGCTGCTCGAGAGATTTCCCGCACCGGGACCAGGAAAACACGACCTGAACGATTTGGTGCTGCGCAATTCCCAAGAAATCTACACGACGGATACCGACGCAAACATCGTGTTTCGCTTTGACAGAAAATCGCACAGCTTTGCGCCGCTGAAATTTCCGCGGGCGATTTTCTATCCGAATGGGATCACGGTTTCCGGCGACGGCAACTTGCTCTACGTTGCGGACATGCTGGGCGTGATCTTGGTTGATCTGCGAACGGGTTCAACGCAGGACGTCGTACCTGACCCACATGACACACTGTCGGGGATCGATGGATTGTATTGGTACAAAGGCGATTTGATTGGCATCCAGTACGGAACGGCGGCGTTTCGTGTCATGCGCTGGCACCTTGCGAAGGACGGACGTAGCGTGGCGTCAAGTGAAGTCCTCGAACGCGGCACCGACCTGGTGAAAGATCCGACGACGGGCGCCATCTTCGAGGGCAAGTTCTACTTCATGGCCAACACCGGGATCAACAATCTGGAAAATGACAAGATTGTGGATGAGAGCAAACTGGAGCCGGTGCAGATTGCGGTGGTGGAGTTGAAGTAGAAGGCATCACCTGCTTTGACTCCATAACCTCCTTTACCAGGTTGGCTTCATCCGCTTTGGCAGGCGCGGGAACATGGCTCCCCGCGCTCCAAAGCGAAAATCAGAACAGCGCGCCGGGGAGGGCGGCGAGAGTCGATCCGAGGCCGGAGCCGAGCGCGGAGAAGAAGCCGCCGGTGTTGCGAGAAGCGTTGGCGCGAGCATTCAAGAGCTCAGCGGGAATTCCGAGAGTGCGGCCGAGAAGGTTGGTGTCGACACCGAACAGGCCGGAGAGGCCTTGCAGGGCGGCCATCTGGCGTTGAAACGCGGTGTTGGTGAAGGCGAGCTGATTTTTCTGGGCTTGGCCGGCTTCCGCAATTCCTTTTTGACGCGCGAGTTCATCGGTGAGTTCGCCGAAGCCGGCGGAGTTTCGCGTACGCGCCAGGCGATTTTGCGCGGATTGCTGGAGCGCGTCAAAGGCGCTGGCGAGCGCGCCCTGGGACTGGCCGGTGACGGCAGCTTTGTCGGCAGGACTGAGGCCCGGATTGTTCAGAATGCTCTGATATTGCGGAAGCAGGAGATTGCCGATCTGCTGCTGCTGGCCAAGGAACTGCTGGTTGAGCGAGTTCAGGCTGGCGAGCTGCTGATCGGTGAGTTGGCGAGTGTAGTCTTGGGCGCGGGACATGAAGCACCTCGAAATTGGAAAATCGAAATCGGAAAATGGAAATTCAAAAAGTCGAAATTGGAGTCGCCGGCGAGTGAGCGGCGGGGCAAACCCTGCCTGCGGCAGGCAGGCCGCGGCTATACCTTCGTGCAGTAGGGAGTCCAAGAGTCGTCGCGGCGCCAGCCGAGGCGCTCGAGGCGCCGGCCGAATTTCCTGACGATGGGCGGCGGCAGCCAGGCGTGGACGTCTTCCAGGCCGCGCT
>CAZGBQ010000003.1:0-66036 GCA_964524045.1 uncultured Acidobacteriaceae bacterium | reverse complement strand
GTTCAAACGACGTACACGGTCTCGCGTCTGCCTACCACCGCAACAATGCATTCGATAGTTCCGACATTCCGGGCTCGCCCACTGTGCCCTACCTCTTGCGCTGGGACTATGACCTTGCCGGCGGTGGCGCCATGGTTCGCGACAAGGCATTCTGGTTCGGCTCGGCCGAGGGCATTCACGAGAATCGCCAATTGAATTTCGTTCCTCCCCCCAACACTCCACAATTCCTCTTAAATACTGAGCAGACTTACAATGAGCCGACCACGACGCGCGAAGCTCGCCTATTTGCCAAGTTTGACCAAGTCTTCAGCCGTCACCATCTCACGGAGCAGATGAACTACACGAATGTGCACATCAACAGCACAAACCCGCTCTCTGCTTCCACCAATTTGCCCTCAACGCGCACCAATCTCGGCGACCGCACTCTGCTCCTCGGCTTCAGTGACACCATAACGCTCGGAAATTCTTCCAGCCCCTATATCCTCAGTCTTCGCGGCCAATATCGCGACGAGCCAACGCTTACCAGTCCGGCTCATCCGCAAGCTGGCCCCAACACGCTCTTCAACCTCTTTAGCGCGTATAGAACATTTGGGATCTTCGGCGATCTGGGCCAGTTCAGCTACGGCGCTACTTACACACCCTCCAACTTAGATCAGAAATACGGCACCTTTGGTGCCAGCCTGGCCAAAACAATTAGTCGCCACACGCTCAAGTTCGGCTGGGATTATGAACGTACCCACGTCGACGGCGTGGAAGCCAATCTCCAGTTTAACCAGCTCTTTACTACGGAGGCCGACTTCTTGCAGTTTGGCCCTATCGACGCCGGTTGGTTTCTGCTCGCCACGGTTGGAGGTCTCACACCCCAAGCCAATCAAATTAAACTTCGCAACAATTACGATGGCTTCTGGATACAAGATGACTCGAAGGTCCTGCACAATCTGACGATCAACGCCGGTCTCCGATGGGACTACGATTCGGCCTTCGACAAAAAGGATAACGTCTCCCCGCGCATCGGCTTTGCCTGGTCCGTTGATCCCAAGACCGTCGTCCGTGGCAGCTTCGGTCTTTTTTACGACCATTTCCGTCTGGGTCTCGCTCGTGACATTCCTGGTTTCGGCGGAGCGGACATCCGCGAGAGTCAGCCGCTGTCTTTCCCGCGCCTCTTCTACGGAATACCAACAATTGCTCCGGCGCTCTTTGGCTTGTGTCTTTCGCAGACCGAAACCGACGCGCAATTAATGACTCAGCCAGATTTTTGTATTCCACCTGGTGCCTTTGGGCCTGGATACCCGGGCGCACCGTCCCAATTCGGAGTCGACCACCTTAATAATTTGGGACCCACGCCGATCCCTGCCAATTCCGCCGTGAATATGGGGAACGTTCAGCAGTTGTCAGGCTTGGCTCCAGACCAATTCCTCACAGCCGCTGACGCAGCCATCGGAGCCCCTCCGGGCTTCTGGATCTGGGGACCATTTGGTACTCTCTCGTTCAATATCTTCACGCCAGGCAACTTCCCGGTGACGATCGATCCGAGCTTTGCCACGCCCTACAGCCGCAGCTACACTCTCGGAGTTCAGCGTCAACTTAGCAGCGACTGGGTTGTCTCTGCAGACTACTACCACAAGGACATTAAGAATATTCTCGGAGTTCGGGAAACAAACCTTCCCTTTGACGCGCGTATCGCCAATAGTGGCGGAGGCTTGGTACAAGTTAACGGTTTTGGCCCGTGGTATTCCGGCAGATATGACGGCGGGATCTTTTCTTTTGAAAAGCGGATGAGCCACAGATTCACAGTGGGCGGCAGTTACGCGTATGTCTCGGAGCGCGATGACGCGCTGAACTCCAACCTTGGTACCGGGGCTATTGGTGGTGGCAACGGGTTCCCGACGGACAGCTTCCGCGGAGTTGTTCCAACCGTCACCGACCCCGGAACAACAGACCCGGTAACGGGCGCAGTCACCTGCCCCTCAAAAACTAACGCGACATCGCCTTTCTTCGCCTGTAACGGAAATTTCGTTCCGCAGGCCGGGAAGTTCTATGATGGGGCAAAGCTCGACAGCGGCCCTTCGGATTTTGCTTTGCGCCACACGTTCGAAGTTCACGGGCTCGTCGAATTGCCCTGGAAAATTCAATTTAGCAGCCTCTTCCGCGCGCAGAGCGGCTTCCGGTATACAGAAGCCGCGACCGTGCCTTTGGACCAGGACGGCAATCAGAACTACAACGGTCGCGACCTGCAAACCGGCCGAAACGCCTTTGCCGCCCCGCCTTTCGTAAATATGGACCTCCGCGTCGCCAAGACTTTCGTGATTCGCGAAAGGTTTAAGGTGCAGGGTCTCTTTGAGTTCTTCAATCTCTTCAACAACGGCAATCCGGCGGCCATCCAGGTTCAACAAAGCACCGGTCCGCTGTTCGGAACGATTTCCCAAAGACTGCCGGGTCGCGAAGGGCAAGTTGGCCTTCGCATCGAATTCTGAGTGGTCGAAATGAGGAAGGAACCATGATGCGGAGATCGATGCTCTCTGTAGCGCTGTGCGTGCTGCTTGTGGGGGCAATTGGCAGCCCGCTACAGGCTCAGGGTAAGAAGCCTGCTTCTGCTGCGCCCGCCTCGACGGCAACGCCTGCGGCGAAGCTGCAAGGGCTGGACGAGCTTGCCGCGCAAGCAATGAAGGAATGGAAGGTGCCGGGTGTGGCGATTGCCGTTGTGCAAGATGGCAAGGTCATCTACGCCAAAGGATACGGCTATCGCGATCTGGAACAGAAGCTACCGGTAACGACTGGGACGCTGTTTCCTATTGGCTCGATCACAAAATCTTTCACAGCTCTGACTTTCGCCATTCTCAAGAACGAAGGCAAGGTCGATTGGGACAAACCCGTCCGCAACTATCTGCCCGAATTTGAGATGAACGATCCGGTCGCCGGCGAGCAGGCCACGCCGCGCGACCTTTTTTCTCATCGCACTGGTCTTCCCCGTCACGACCTCGTTTGGTATTCGTCGGACTTCAGCCGTGAAGATTTGGTCGCTCGCCTCCACGAACTCAAGCCCAACAAAGGCTTTCGCAGCGCCTACCAGTACAACAACCTCACCATTACCACAATGGGCTACCTGGAAGGAAAGCTCACCGGTCTTGGATGGGAAGGCTGCATCCGGCAAAAAATCTTCGCTCCGTTGGGGATGTCGCACTCCAATTTATCCGTCACCGATATCGAAAAAACCGACGATCACGCCCTTCCCTACGAACTAAGGAAAGACGTCGTGACCAAAGTTCCCTTTCACAATATCGACGCTGTAGGCCCCGCCGGCTCCATCAACTCCAGTGTCGACGACATGTCGCACTATTTGATTTTTCAGCTTGGCAACGGGAAATATGCGGACAAAACCATTGTGACTGAGAGCGATCTTCGCGAAATGCACAGTCCACAAACAGCAATTCCTGATCCGCCGCCCGCCTTTAGTTTTCCCGGACTAGGCCATTTCAGTTACGGGTTGGCCTGGGTGGCCACTTCCTATCGCGGTCACAATCTGGTCTGGCACAACGGCGGCATTGATGGCTTTTATGCGTTGCTGTCCATGCTTCCCGACGATCATATGGGCGTCGTGGTTCTTACGAATTTGCCCCACGGTCAAACGCCGGAAGTTCTCGCGTACAACGTCTACGATCACTTGCTCGGGCTGGATCCATTGCCCTGGTTTGACCGGTTCAAAGAACTCGAGGCCAAAGGAAAGAAGGAAGAGGACGAAGCAAAGAAAAACAAGCCCACGGACCGGAAAACAGGCACGCATCCTTCGCACAACCTTGCAGACTACGCCGGCGAATACCAAAATGCGGGCTACGGCGCCATCAAAGTTGTGCTCAAGGGCGACGCTCTCGAGCTGAGCCTTAACAAACTGGGACCGGTTCCGCTTGAGCATTATCACTACGACGTGTTTCAAGTTCCCGAGGACTCCGAAAGCGTTGCGGCTGGCGAGAAGTTCAAGTTCGAAATGAACAAAAAGGGCGATATTGATCGCATTACTGGGGCGCTCGAGCTCGCGCTCGGAGAAGACATCGTTTTCACGCGAGCGCCCGCGAAGCTTTCCAAGGAAGCTTTGGAGAAGATCGTGGGCGAGTATCTTCTGGCCGAACAGACAGTCACTATTTCCCTTGCCGGCGACAGCCTGCGTCTCACGGTGCCGGGGCAGCCGCAATACGAACTGATAGCACGCAAAGAACAGTCGTTCGACGTGAAAGGCCTGCCCGGCTTCAGTGTCGAGTTTCAGACGGACGCGAGCGGCAAAGTCACCGAGGCGGTTTTCAATCAGCCGAATGGTGTCTTTCACGCAAAGCGCAAATAGTGGCTTAGGTCATGAAAAGAGCGAGACAAGAAACTGCTTCACTGCGTATTACCCAGCAACCGGGCAGGTGACCTCCCAGTGAAGATCGAGACGCTGACAATCCGGGAAATTCAAGTTGGTCTAAGGAATCCGTTTGAAACCAGCTTCGGAACAATCCGGCAGCGCCGCATTGTGCTTGTGGAAGCGTGCGCGGACGGCCTTAGCGGCTGGGGAGAAGTCACCGCTAGCGTAGGGCCATTTTACAGTCCAGAAACGACCGATACCGCGTGGTCCATCTTTTGCGACTTTCTAGCGCCAATTGCACTTGGTGGAGAAATAGATGGTCCCTTCGATTTGCCGGTTTTGCTGAGTGCGATCCGCGGTCACGAGATGGCCAAAGCAGCACTGGAAAATGCGCTCTGGGACATCGAGTCGCAAAGGCGTGGAGTTTCCCTCGCGCGCCTGCTTGGAGGCACAGCGAAAGAAATCTCCTGCGGCGTTTCCCTGGGAATCCAGAGCTCTCCCGAAGCGTTGCTTCCCGTCATAGAAAGAGAGCTGGCTGCCGGATATCAGCGCATCAAAATCAAGATCAAACCAGGTAAGGATCTGGAGTTTATTGCCGCTGTTCGCAAGAAATTTCCCGCGGTAAAGCTAATGGTGGATGCCAACTCTGCTTACGGGTTGGAGCAGGCCGCGCACCTCAAGGAATTCGATGCTTTCGATTTGATGATGATCGAGCAGCCGCTAGCATGGGACGACACTTTCGATCATGCTCGGCTCCAGGCCCAGATTCGCACGCCGCTGTGCCTCGACGAATCCATCCACAATGCCAATCATGCGCGCGCAGCCATTGAAATGAAGGCTTGCCGGATCATCAACATCAAGCTCGGACGTGTCGGCGGACACAGCGAAGCCCGGCGCGTAGAAGAGGTCTGCCGCAACCGCTCTGTGCCGGTGTGGTGCGGGGGCATGTTGGAGACCGGCGTGGGCCGCGCGCATAACATTGCGATGTCCTCGCTTCCCGGATTCACTCTCCCAGGCGACGTTTCCGCCAGTCAGCGCTATTGGCACGAGGACATCATCGAGCCCGAAGTAGAAGTCAGTCCGCGCGGCACAATCGAAGTGCCGTCTACGCCCGGATTAGGATATACAGTGCGGCGCAAGAGGATCGAGCAGTGCACTGTGCGCCAAGAAGTCTTTCGCGCGAAGCCGGCGCCTGTTTCAGTCGCGAGTGGCGAATGAACCGCCAGTTTTGGCGAGCGTTCGCCATGATATTTCATTAGAATCCGTTTCACCGGGCCACGTAAGTATTTCTAATTGCGAGGGAAAAAGATGGCGCATACAAGGATCCCAGCTTTGTCGGCGTGTATCTCTGTCTTGGCGGTTTTCGCCGCGTCGCTGCTCAGTGTGGCACCTACGCGCGCGCAGGCGCCTGATGCGAAAGCGGCGATGCCGCAAAAACAAGTGGCAGCGAAGACTGCAGAACCGGCGACAAAAACTGCGCCGCAACTCACCGCAACCGACCTGGAAAGCTTCTTGGATGGATTCATGCCGGTACAAATCGGCCGCGCGGACATTGCGGGCGCAGTGATCGCTGTGGTGAAGGACGGCAAGCTTCTCTTCGCCAAGGGATATGGATACTCGGACTACGAAAAAAAGGTTCCCGTTTCGCCTGAAAATACGTTGTTTCGTCCCGGCTCGATTTCCAAGCTGTTCACCTGGACTTCCGTAATGCAGCTCGTGGAGCAGGGCAAGATCGATTTGGATCATGATGTAAATGATTACATCGACTTCAAGATTCCGCCGGCCTGGGGCAAGCCCATCACGCTGCGCGACATCATGACGCATCGTCCGGGCTTCGAAGAGACGGTCAAGGAATTATTCGTCGGTTCTGAAAAAGAATTGAGCCCTATCGCGCACTACCTGCCGACGCATTTGCCCGCACGAATCTTTCCGCCTGGCACCACGCCGGCTTATTCAAATTACGCGACGACCATGGCCGCTTACATCGTGCAGCGCGTCTCCGGGCTGCCTTTCGATGATTACGTCGAAGCGCACGTTTTCAAGCCTTTGGGAATGGAGCACGCCACGTTCCGCCAGCCGCTGCCGGAAGGGCTGAAGCCGCTCATGTCTCATGGATACCAGTTAGGCTCGGACAAGGCGAAGGACTTTGAGTACGTCGAAGCTGCGCCGGCGGGCTCGGTTTCGGCGTCGGCAGAGTCGATGACACATTTTATGATCGCCCACTTGCAAAACGGGCGGTATGGTGACGCACAAATTCTGAAGCCGGAAACCGCGGTGCAGATGCATCAGCGGCAACAGGGCTGGCCGGCGTCGATGAACGCGATGTGCCTGGGCTTCTACGAAGAATCGCGCAACGGTCAGCGCATCATCGGGCACGGCGGCGACACGCAGTGGTTCCACAGCGACCTGCACCTGCTGCTGGATTCGAACGTCGGATTTTTTGTTTCTTACAATAGCGCGGGAAAAGACGACATCAGTCCGCGAACCGTGCTGTTCGACAAATTCATGGACCGCTATTTCCCGGTGCCGCCCACGAACGAACCAACTCTGTCCACTGCCGCGCAAGACGCACAAAAGGTTGCGGGTCTGTACAAAGTCAGCCGGCGGTTCGAAACGAATCTTCTGGCGGTGACCACGGTTCTCGGCGAAGCCAAGATTGCCGCCGATGCGAAGGACAACACCATTTATATTGATGATGGCTTCAAGGATTTGAACGGCAAGTCAAAACACTTTCGTGAAATCGCGCCGATGGTTTTCCGCGCGGTGGACGGACATGAAAAAATCGCGTTCCAGAACGACGCCAACAGCCACATGACGGCGTATATCGATTATCCCTTTATGGTGTTTCAGCCGGTGGACGGCGCGCTGGACAACAAGATCCTGAATTACGTGATCGTCGGTTGCAGTCTTGGCGCAATCGCGCTCACGCTTCTGTTGTGGCCGGTGGCCGCCATCCTGAGGAAGCATTACGGAAAGCCATTGACGCTGAGCCCGCAGGCACGACGCTTGCGCAGGCTCATGCACATTGTTTGCATCGCCGTGGCGGTTTACCTGATTGGTGTGGCGCTGGTGCTGCAGGCGCTGGAAAAGCTGGCCTTGGGAGCTTCGGGCGACTGGAAGATTCATCTGCTGCAAGCGCTCGGGGTGCTCCTCGGCCTCGGCGCGCTGCTCGCCATCTACAACAGCGTCAAATCCTGGGGCGACTCCGCGCAGTGGGGATGGTACAAGATTTGGAACACGCTGCTCGCCTTCGGATGCGTGGGCTTTTTCTGGTTCATCTATCACTGGCATCTTTTGAATTTCGACCTGAGATACTGACGCGATCCGCCAGCGATAGGCCAGCCGCGGCACCATCTCGTCCGCTAACTGTTTCCACACAACTTCAGCGTTGGGCTTTTTGTTTTTCATGCTTGGATCCAGATTGGAAATAGCGGCGACGCCGCGAATTTTGTAGGGGCGCGCTTCAGCGTCCCGTGGATTTATCGGAGCAATCAGGAAAGAGGGACGGGCTAAAGCCCGCCCCTACGCGTTGTTAAGGAAAATCTGCAGAAGACGACACTGCAAATTCGTAGCAAAAAGAGCTTGACAAGAAAACTTGTCAAGACTAGCATCTCCTCGTGCTCGACATTCAAGTCATCGATGATCCGGCAGCGGCGACGTTGGCTTTGGAGCCCATGCGGAGTCGACTCCTCTCCGAGCTGGTCCTGCCCGCCTCGGCGGCGACGTTGGCCACGCGGGTTGGCCTGGCGCGGCAGAAAGTCAACTACCACCTGCACGCGCTGGAGGCGCACGGGCTGGTGCGGCTGGCCGACGAGCGCAAGTGGGGCGGGCTGACGGAACGGCTGCTCGTGGCTACGGCCGCTTCCTACGTTGTTTCGCCGAGCGCTCTGGGTCCGGCCGCCGCGGATCCGAATCGGGAAATCGATAGGCTGTCCGCGAGCTATCTCATCGCCCTGGGCGCACGGGTCGTCCGCGAGGTGGGCGATCTGGTTCGTCGCGCGAAAGAGGCGGGCAAACGCCTGGCGACCCTGGCGGTGGATACCGAGGTTCGCTTCCGGTCGGCGACGGACCGGGCGGCTTTCAGCAACGAACTCACCGACGCCATCACGAAACTGGTTTCGAAGTACCACGATGCATCCGCCCCCGGCGGCCGCGCGCATCGCCTGGTGGTCGTGGCGCACCCTCTCCCGCAGAAATCCGATCCCAAGGAGCCATCATGAGCGTGAAGAAAGAAGCCTCCGGACGCCGTTTCGTCCAGGTCGAAGTCGAGGTCCCCGGCACGCCGGAGGAAGTCTGGCAGGCCATCGCCACCGGGCCGGGTATTTCGTCCTGGTTCGTGCCGGCTGAGTTCGAGGAGCGCGACGGGAAGCCCGTTGCGGTGAAGTTGAACTTCGGCCCGGGCATGGAGTCCCGTTCCGTCGTGACGGCCTGGGATCCGCCGCGGAGATTTGCCGCCCAGGGCGAGGGCTGGGGCGGCTCGCCGCCCATCGCGGACGAGTGGACCGTCGAAGCTCGCGCGGGAGGCACCTGTATCGTCCGCGTGGTGCATAGCCTCTTCGCCGAAACGGACGACTGGGACAACCAGCTGGAAGGCACCGAATCCGGCTGGCCTGGCTTCTTCCGCATCCTGCGGATCTATCTCACGCACTTCCGCGGCCAACGCTCCGCGATGATGCAGTGGATGGCCCCCGCAGCCGCCGCGGGAACCGAAGCGGAGGCCTGGGAAACGCTGACCGCGGCATTGGGGCTGAAAGGCGTGAGCGCCGGGCAGCGTTGGACCGCCCCGGCGGGCGTCCCGGCGCTCAGCGGCGCGGTGGAGCACGTCACCCAGAGTCCGTGCAACGCCCTGCTGCGGCTCGACAATCCGGGGCCGGGCACCGCCGCCCTTAGCGCCGTCAACTGCGGCGGCCCGATCATGGTCACCCTAAGCTTCTACCTGTACGGCGATCAGGCGGCCGGGACTGTCGCCCGCGAGACACCGCTCTGGCAAGCGTGGATTCAAGAACGCTTCCCAATGCCGTCGGAGACGAGCAAGAGTGCCAACCAGCAAGAATGAATGATTCGCGTGGTCATGGGGAGTGCACTCCCGTCGTTGCGCTCGCTGTCTGGTTCCTCCCCTGTACTTGGGGAGGGGCGCGGTGAGTGGATCATCAAACCAATAATGAACGCGGAGACCGCAGAGACCGGACCACAGAGGGCACGGAGGTAGTTCAGGACGCACAGTTAATGGGCTAAGTTGACGCAAGGTCCATTTTGCACTGCCCAATCTTGGTCCTCAGGCGGGTGGCCGATTGAATTCTCCCTCTCTCTTTTTGTCAACGTAATGGCAGGCTTCTTGGCTCACAGCCATGAGATTTTACTTCGGAACGCGTCCCTGCGAAAGATAGTCATTGAACAAGCTCGGAGTCGTTGTAACGGTCGCCGTCGACACCAACACAAAAGGATTCGACGGAAGCGGCTCACCGACGACGTATGCCATATCAAGGTGTGGCCGATGCTCGAGGAACACTGGCACCACCAATCCAACAGCAACTGCTCTAATGAAGGGTTTCATCGGTTCTCCCTGCGGGCAAACTCGCGAGCACTTTGCTCGTCGTCAAACTGACCAAGCACTTGGAATTCGCCCTGCCATGCTCGGAGCTTAACACGAATGGCGAAGAAAAGACGAATAAAGATTCCTTCATTGAGCATTCAGAATTTCTCCAGAACCCTAGTGAGTTGTGCACCGGCTTGAGAACGGGGCTATCCGACCCTGGACACGCCGGTTCCAACAATGCCGCTACGTTAGGCTACGAAGTCGAGGAGCGCGGCCGGCTTCTTCTTGGCGATGAACAGCAACCGGAGAGCGGCACTGTGAGGCTTGCGTACTCCCTGCTCCCAGCTTCTAATACTCGCAACGCTCGTGCCCAGGTACCGCGCAAATTGCGCTTGGCTTAGTCCCAAGGTAGCCCGCACCCTGCGAATCTCCTTCGGCTTCAAAATGACTTGGATAACCGGAGAGAAGCGTGCCACGCGCACATTAGCCTTCTGCCCCCGGCGGTACTTTACGGCCTCGTCGAATCCGGCCATCATTTCCTTGAAAAGCGCAGCCTTCATTTCCGTGACTCCTTCAACTGCAAAATCGCTCGTTTCAATGTGTTCTTCTGCTCCTTGGTCAAGTCGGCTTGCTCATCTTTGCTGAAAATCATGAGCAGGAAAATCTGCCCGTCCCGCTCGATGTAGTAATAGAGGTAGCGAAACCCGCCACGCTTGCCTTTCCCCCGGATGGGGTCCGCGACACGGGCCTTTCTAACGCCTCCCGTTTCTTGCACGACTGATCCGCGCTCTGGATTCTGCACCAAGTCATTCTGAATTGCCGACAATACTTCGTCCGCATATTTTCCTGCAAGGACGTCGAGCCGTTTCGTGAATGCTGGGAACTCCACGAACTCTAACACAATGTCATACTACTACTCCGTAGCACTAGCTGTCAACAGACAGGGAGCAAACAGGGAGAAAAGATGGTGCCCGGGGTGGGAGTCGAACCCACATGAGGAAAAATCCCCGGAGGATTTTAAGTCCTCAGCGTCTGCCATTTCGCCACCCGGGCATCGGCAGAAGAACAAAGAAGTTAGTTCACCATCGTACCACGCCGAACAGGGCTTGGTGCTACTGTGGTGCTAATCGTTGGCCGGATTCGGAACTTCTTCTCCATCCGTTTTAGGGCTTCATCCTTGTACTCGGGCGACAGATGCGAATACCGCATGGCCATTGATAGCGTGGTGTCCCGCAGAAGATCGGCAACAGCGCGAGGACCGGCGCCCGCCATCGTAAGCCGCGAAGCGAAAGTGTGCCGGTTAACGTGCCAAGTATAATTGGTGATGCCCGCAGCTTTCACGCAGTCCTCAAACCAGTCCGTTGACGTGTAGCCGCCGCAGATGTAATCAGCGTTGCCGTGCATCTGCTTCAATTCGAGCAGCGCCTTGACAGCCGCGTCGTTCAGTTGAACGTGAGATGTGTTGCCACTCTTGTCGAGCCAAACTGTCAGGATGCGGTGCTCGAAGTCCACGTCTTTCCACTTCGCGCCATACTGTTCCGAGTGGCGCATGCCGGTTTGCAGAGATAAGTCGAATTCGGCCATCCGATGTGGGAACCTTTCGGCTATCGCCTGGCGCAACCGCTTTTCCTCATCGATTGAGAGGAAGCGAATGCGCCCGTTGTTCTCGCGCAGGTGCTTCACGTCGCGCGCCGGATTGGCCTTCACCTTCTTATTCTTGATTGCTAGCTTGTAGGTGAGACTCAAGAGTGCCTTATATTTGTTGCGCGTAGCTCTTGCCCACGTGGCTGTTTGAAAGTGATTTTCGATTTCCTGGGCTGTGAGATTGTCGGCAGCCGTGCTCCTGAACCATTCTAAGAGCTTCTTCATGCGGCTGTGATCCATTCTCTTGCTGCGCTTGTGTTGGTCGGAGTACAACAGACAGTCAGCTGCGATCTCGGAGAACAGGACACCGCGACGGCGCAAAGTCTCGGGAAGCTTCTCGCCGACTAGGGCCTGGTTCTGGCGTTTCACGAGTAGGTCTCTGGCCGCGGAGAACGTTCCCGCCTTTTCTCTGCGATATTTGCCCTCAGCATCGGTGTAGCGAATGGAGTAGACGCCGGAGCCAGGATATTTCTCGAAGATGCCGCGTGGTAACTTTTTCGTTGTGGGATTCATGCCGCCACCGTCCTTTGTTTCTTTTCCTTTTTTTTCTTCCGGTAGTTGCGCATAGCCTGGGCCCGGCGCTCTCTGCGCTGCTCGTCCCTAGCTTCAACGACCTGCTGACACTGCTTATCGTGGTAGCGCATCGTTGGTAGAACGCCGAAGAACCACTTCGCGCACTCAGGTCTTGCGCACTGCTTGACTCTTGCGAGCAGGCCCCACTCGATCAATTTGAGCGCGGCGAAAAAAGCCTGGACTTGCCGTGCAGGTACTTTTTTGTTCCAGTCCTCGCGCCACGTCAGTGTGTAACCGCCCGATTCGGTGTTGACTATTTGCGGGTAGGTGCCGACTTTCCAGCGCCGCATGGTGTCGGCTACTTCCTTGGCGATTTCCGTGCGCGTATCTTCAAGCAACGGGAACTTGCCCGCGAGCCGCACCAACCGCAAGATCGGGTCACGCCGTTCGGGAGCGAGCGAGTTAAGCCAGGCGGAAATGACCTGGCCTTCCGGCCCGCCGATGAACGTCTTTCGTTTCATTTGGATTCTCCTTTCGCAGTAACTTTAACCATACACATCGTGCTGATTGTATTTGACAAGTGCTAGGCCACGAACATAGTGTACTCTTGTTTGCAGGATAGTGCAAGCACGAAAGGATGCATATATATATGACCATCGAAGCGAATGAGCTGCATGAAAGGCCCACCGTCGCCGACCGATTGAAAATCAGTCTGCGGAAACTGGACTACCTGATCTCCGCTAGAGAAATCAAGACAATCAAGATTGGCAAACGCCGTCTGATCTCCGAATCGGCCATTGCGGATTTCATCCGCAAAGGGGAGCGAGCGGCGGCGAGGTAACCCATGCGACACATAGGAGGTCGTTGGATCGAACAGACGGATGAGAACGTGGTGTTTGATGTCATCAAACTTGCGGCGATGGCCGCTGATGGCGATGACCGCGACTTGCTGCAAGTCGCCTTGCGCGTGGTCGGTCACGCCTTGACACCCCTGCTCAACCGATTGCAGATCGAGGACATTGAACAGGAGGCTGCGCGGCGATGAATCTGCTCAGTGCAGCACTCGGATATGCCAGGAAAAAATATCCGGTGTTCCCTGTCCGCAACAAAGTGCCGTTGGTTGCGCGCGGCTTCTTAGATGCCTCTGCCGACTTGGAACTCACGCGACAAAGATTTGAAGTTTTATTTCCAAACGCTACAGGTATCGGAATGCCATGCGGAACGGCGAGTGGCATTGTAATCCTGGACATCGATCCGCGAAACGGCGGCGACAAATCGCTCGCCGTGCTACAGGAAGAATATGGACCGCTCCCGCAAACCTTAATCGCAAAAACGGGCGGCGGCGGCCTGCATCTGTACTTCTACACCCGCGGCAAAGCCTACAAAAAAACTGTCATTGCGCCAGGTCTCGATTTCCTGGCTGAAGGCTGTTACGCGGTTGTGCCGCCGTCACTGCATGCCTCGGGCGGCCAGTATGAATGGGAAAATTCGCAGCAGGCGATTTCGGAACTCCCCGAGTGGCTAGACGCGCTACTGACTAAAGGCAAATCGAATGGCGCGGGACCGGCTGCGGAGCCTCAGAAGATCCGCGAAGGCCAGCGCAATGGCCATCTCACATCACTCGCTGGCAGTATGCGCCGCCGGGGAATGAGCCAGGACGCCATCGAGCTCGCTCTCCTCAAGGAAAACGAAGAACGATGTGAACCGCCACTCGAAGAAAAAGAAGTCAGGAACATTGCCAAGAGTGTTTCAAAATATGCGCCAAGCGAAGAGCCGCAGGGAATTCCCGGAAGATACCCCGTCACTGAGACCGCGAACGGCGAAAGGCTCGCGGCGCGATTCAAAGATGAGCTGCGCTATTGCAGTGATCGCCGCGTCTGGGCCGCATACGAAGGCACGCATTGGAAATTGCCGGACCCGATGGGTGTCGAAAGACGAATGCAGGCCGTGGCGAAAGATGTTTACAGCGAGGCCGCGAGAGAATCTAGCGAAGAGCTTCGAAAGAAATTAGCCGCCTGGGCGATTCGCTCAGAGTCACAGAGCGTAATCGAAAACAGTATTGACGCCGCCAGGTCCATGCTGGAAGTGGAATACGCGAAACTGTTTGACCGCAATCCGCTGCTCCTCAACGCCGGAATGACCATCAACCTGAAAACCGGCACGGCCCACGAACACCGCCGCGAGGACTACCTCACCAATCTCATTGAGATCTCCTGGAACCCGAAGGCGAAATGTCCCGGCTTCCTAGAGTTTTTGAACCAAACCTTTGGCGGAAGCCCGTCGCTCGTGGGATACATCACCAGATTGGCCGGCTATTTCTTGACCGGACTCACCACAGAACAAAAATTTTGGGGCTTCTTCGGACCAACCGCCAGCGGCAAAAGCACTTTGATTAAAATCTTGCACGGCATCATGGGGCCGTATGCCCACAAACTCCCGGAGAACTTCTTCCTGCAAACCAATGAGACTGATTGGTCTACCGGTCAACTGCCAGGAGTACGCCTCGCCACCTGCGTCGAGACCACCGAAGCGCGACGATTGAACGTCAGCCGGATTAAGACCATCACCGGCGAGGACAGCATCTCTGCCCAACTGAAATATCAGAACTACTTCGAGTTTCAGCCACAATGCAAGTTGGTCCTCGTCACCAATCACCCGCCACGTGTTCCGGCCAGTGATGATGCGCTGTGGCGTCGCTTTCGCGTCTTGGATTTCAACCGCGCTGTCCCCGAAGAGAAACGGACGCCGGACCTCGCCGCTAAACTGCTCGCCGAAGAAGCCCCCGGCATCTTGGCGTGGGCCGTCCAAGGGTGCCTAGAATGGCAGGAGAAGGGCTTGATGGAGCCTGAGATCGTCCGCCTCGCTAGCGCCGATTACCGAACCAGCCAGGACACCGTCGCTGACTTCATCGCTGAACGCTACTGCTTCGAAATGGACGCCCGCGCCTCTAAAAAAGCCGTGGTCAAAGACTTCGCCGATTACTGCGACGAAAATGGCCTCAAAAAATGGACCACAACCAAACTCTCACAAGAACTTCGCCGCCTCGGGATTACCATCAGCGACGATAAACGCTATTATGAGGGTATCCGATGAAAACTGCGCAGTTGCGCACTTTAGGGGGTATAAGTGAGGACTTTTTCCACGCGTGTGTGTGTGGAAAAGTTCCCGGAAAATAGGGGTAAAAGTGCGCATGTGCGCATTTCGAGGGCTGATTCCGGCCTATTTTTCAGCCGCCCAGGCGCGACGGACGCCCGGCCAAACAGCATGCCGGATAAGTGAAAGTGCATGGTGGGGATCGGGAACATAAAGATTATTATAGTACTTAGATGGTACAGACCACTGGCCATTACTATCCGATTACTGAGGGATTACTACAGCCAGGCTGGGGAACGGCTAGCACCATGCTAGCACCAATCACGATTGTGGCTCGCAAGTGATTGACAAGGTTGGGCGGCGCTGAGGATATGCCGTCCACAGCAAGGGGGAACGATGGCAGTTTGCATGTTCTGTCCAGGCGGAAAGCGTGGAAGCGAAGGGCAGACCGTGATAGATCTGCAAGGTGCCGGAATGGCGGGTTGGTCCATCGCCAAGAAGCTAGGCGTGCACAAGTCCGCCGTCTACAACCACCTGCGGCACCTGACCAGTGGGCCCACAATCGCGCAGGCAAGCCTAGAGAAAGACATAGAAGAATCCATCGCGGCATGGTCGAGGCTCGCGCTTAGATGCCGCCAGAAACAAAATCGTGGCGGCGAAGCAGAAGCCCTGCGCGCCATTGACGGCCTGCGTCAGCAATTGCGCGTTCTACGCGCCGAATCGAAGCCCTCGACGCGCTCTGAGACGGCTTTTGTGGTCCGCTACGAGCAGGCGGACGGCACACTCAGCGAGGCGGACCCGGAAAAAATTTCGATGGAAGAGGCGGCGCGGCCTGCCGCAAAACGACCTGCAACCATTGGCGTGCGCGAAGCCCTCGGTTTCTCACCGGAAGCGGCGCGGCGATTGCCAGGGCTTGAAACGCGGGAACAGACGCGGGCGCGGCTCGTACGTGATCTCGCCGGGTATCTCAATCGCGAAGACATTGTCGTCGAAAAAGTTTTAGACTTCCTTGAAGCTGAGCGAAACGGAAAGAAGCAGGGAAGGCCGAAAGTATGAGCATCGGAACCATCCAAAATTCCCGTCTTGTAGCCGTGAAATTTGCCACCTTCGTGTTAATGTACTCGTGTATTAGAGAGATAGGTATAGAAAGCGTCTTGCAAAATGTCCTCGGCATCGCGCGGGTCAGGTACGCGACGGCGGATGAAATTGCACAGCCGGGATCGCTGCTCCGCAAAGATTGCGGAGATTTGACGGTTTTGCTCGGTCATTGCCCAGGTGGCGTTCGACGTCTGATTCATCCACTTCTGTAGACGAATGGAAGCCGGAGATATTGTAGACATTGGGGAGGGAGCGGTCGTCGCCGGACGATCTCTGGGTAGCGGACGACGGGCACCTCGGAGGTAATCCAGACAGAGCCTGTTCGCGCCATTACTTCTGGATTGCCGACGATGCGGCAGGAACTAGGCGGCGGCTGTGTTAGGATGCGCCAAGGGAGAAACTCCCTGTGCCAACTGTGGAAATCAGCAGTCTGCGTGTAATTGAGGTTTGTCAGGTTGGCATAGCTAATGTTTTTGCTCGTCCGGCCAACCCTCTATCCGCATGTGACTAGGACCTACGAGCCGAATAGTGAAACATGCATGAACGCGTCCGCTCTGCGATTGCAACTTTTGAGCATTTTGATCGAGGATGCGTTTGACGGTGATCCCCATCATTCGCTCCTTGCGAATCTGCGCAGATTAAGGGATGAAGACTGGACCAGCCTGCCTCAGGGCGGAGGGCGAAGCATCGCTGACATTCTAGAGCACGTTGGCTGGGCCAAATGGATGTACCAAGACTATGCGTTTGGCTCCGGCACTCTTCGCGGTGACCAGCCGCCTCTTGTGCCCTCCGCGGGCGCACGCTCACGGCCTCGTGATGAACTGCTTGTGTGGCTGCGTGAGGGTCATCGTCGCTGGCTGGATTCCGTTCGCAGCCTGGGCGATGACGTTGAATTGGAGCGTGAGCGCCTAACAGTTTGGGGACAACGTCTGCCGACTCGAAAGATCATCAGCATAATGATTGTCCATGATGTTTACCACGCCGGCGAGATCAATCATCTGCGTGCACTTGTGCAGGGCAATGATCGATGGCGGTATGAATAGCTCCTTCGATTCGAGTATTTCGTACTGAGCAAGGCAATGCGTTTCCTGTTCGTGTGCGGCGATTGCGCTCGGCGTTGCGCGATTTCTCCCCTGCTTGGATACCGCGGGTAGAATCTCGGTAATCACCACGCGCCGTCTTGACTGTTCTCTTGTTGGACAGGTCGGATGGTACACCACAGGACGTTTTTACGCCTGTGGTTGTCTATGCTGCGTGGCGTGAATTTCCAGCTAGTTCTACCGCGAGGTTCCAAGGCTAATGTTCTTCGATACGGTTGATGGGGTGATCGGCAACGCGCGAGAGTACCTCGCGCAAGTACGCTTCACGGTTTAGGCCGTTGAGTGTTGCTGTCCCGATGAGGCCGTAGGTCGCCGCTGCGCGTTCGCCCCTAGCGTCGGAACCTGCAAACAAATAATTGTCGGCAAACCCGGGCGGCTCGGCGCGAGTGATGGGCAATCCTTCCGTAATCGGATAAAGGAAGGGTTGCCGGCCACCCATGCACAATCAAGATGATGGTCGGGCTTTGACGGGCGATGATTAGTAGCCTTGGCTGAGGAGGCCCTGCAAACGCGCGGCAGCACGAAGGAGCCGCGCATCCTGACCGGGCTCCGCTGTGAGTTGCAACCCTAAAGGCAAACCGCTAATCGGCATGGGTACAGAGATTGCGGGCGTCCCCAAGGCTGTCCATGGTGCATTCATTCTTGGATCTCCGGTGGATGCTAGGCCGAGCGGGGCCGGGCCAGTGGCGGCGGGCACCAGAATCACTGGGGTGGTCTTGTACATCTCCGCCATTCGGGTCTTGCATTCTGCAATGTACCGCTTGGCCGCGTCATATCGTTCGACAGAGATCTGGAGTCCTCTTTGGATAAGGTCCGCAAGTTCCGCTAGCCGCGAGCCGTATTCCTTGAAACGTTGCTCGTGGAACCGGGCTCCTTCATATTCCTCAACGGTACTCGTAGCACCATTCAGTTTGTCCAGCGTTTCTGAGATAGCGACAGGTCGGATCGACACACCAGCCTTTCGCAACGCCGCGAGTGCATTCGGAAACGCTGCTGCCATTGCCGGCTCGACCTGAGGCATGGGCTCGGGGGCTCCCAGCGCAAAATCCTCTGCGCGCGCTGCAGAATGTCCCAACGCTTCCCAGAGCGCGAGCATGTCAGCTGGTGTATGGGTGAAAAATCCAAGAGTGTCCAAGCTCTTTGCGAGCGGTAGAACCCCTTCCAAGGAGAATAGACCATAGGTGGGCTTGAATCCGGTCACACCACAAAAGGAAGCAGGGCGCAATACCGATCCCCTGGTCTGAGTTCCCAGGGAGAATGGCACCATCCCGGCTGCAACCGCAGCGGCGGACCCGCTCGAGCTGCCGCCCGGCGTGTGCTCCAAATTACGTGGGTTGCGCGTCGGTGCGGGCGTGCGATAAGCAAAAGCGGTACACTGCGTCTTTCCCAAAAGGATCGCCCCTCGTTGCCGCAGATCACGAACAATTGCGGCATCTGAGGTGCCGATTCGTCCTTTGTAAATTGGCGAGCCGTATTCAGTCGATAAGCCTCGGGTCTCCATGATGTCTTTTGCGCCAAAGGGGATCTCGGCAAGCCTGCCGTCTCCGATTGGTCGCTGCGGCTGCACCTGGACCCAGGCGTGGATGGAGGGGTCAATTGTGTGAACGCGGTCCAAACATGCCCGTAAAGCGGCCTGTCGAGTCTTGCGGGAGGCAGCTAACCACTGAGTGAGTGTTTCGAGTTGAGCAGGTTCCCCACGGCTGCCCATCGCAACATTCATGGCTGCTGCGAATCCAGCAAAGATGAAGGCGCGGCGCTCCATTTCGAACCCTTCAGAATCTAGTCGTCCTGTCACAATCACAACGCATTGGCCAGAGCTCCACTTCAACCTGGCCTTTGTAGAAGACCTTAGGCCCGCAGGGGGCAAGCCAGACCATGAGTCCTGATGGTGCCACGTTGGTCGGTGCGATCCAACCAAGCGTTCTGCTATTCGTTAGCGAATGGACGTAAGCGCACCGGCTCGGTCCCGGTGAAAGGGACCTTTTCGACCCGGTCGTAAATGTTATCGATGTTGTCCCTAACGCCGCGCTCGATGGCTTCTCGTGTCGAGGCAGGCACAAACGCCCCGGACTGCAGTGACTTCAACGACGCTAGCGTGATGGTTTGTTGCAAGTCGGCAACCGATTGACCGGCTTTCTTTCCCGCCAGCACTCGCTCGGTCAATTCCTCGATGTAGTCGCGTCTGCCGGTTAGATCTCGCCGGTCGTGTTGCAAGTCGCCGTGGCCCGGCAAAATGTGGTCGAATGGCAGACTTGCCATTGAGTCGATAGCCTTGGGCCAGAGTTGAGGGTAGGAATCGATGAATCCAGGGAAACCGGGATGATACGCATCGCCTGTCACGATTACGCGCTTTTGAGGGCAGAAGACCACAATGTCACCAGCGGTATGCCCGTACCCGTGAAATTCGAGTCGCAGGTCACAGTCCTTCTCCCGGATCAAATAAGATTTCTCGAACGTTATCGTTGGCAGCGTGGGTGCAAAAGCCTTCATCTCGTTCGCAAACGACTCCAACTGTGCGATACGCTCCGAGAGTGGCCTCTTCTCGGCTTCCGAAGTCGCTTTGGCCAAACGCCTGCGCAAGTCTTCCAGCTGCCGTGCTACTTGTTGCGATCCGCGAGGCCCGGGACTCTCTGGATCGAGCGCGGCCCTGAGGCGAGGCACCAATAATTGAGACATAAGTTGCTTAGTAGTATCGCTAGCCACTATGCCCACCTCGTTGACTGTGGACACATAGGCGCGATTCCCCTGCGTGTGATCCCAATGAAAGTGCGTGTTTACCAAGCGCCGCACCGGCTTGGGCGTAACCTCTTTTTTTATTTGCGCGATCAGCGAGGCGGCTGCAACGGGGTGGGATTGGGCGTCCACAACCAGCACATCGGACGAGTTCACAAAAATGGCGGAATTGGAGTTAGGCAACGCCCAGGGATGGGCCCGCGCAAAATACACGTCGGTAGCAACCTTTTGAATTTCAAACTGCTCTGGCGGCGGTACAGAAGGCAGCGCTTGTTCCCGAGCGCCAGGATAGTCTGCAACTCGCAGAATTTCCTTCCCCGCCAAAACGCCTGCGAATGCGCGCATCAAAAAATCGCGCCGCGAATGACATGAGCCCGAGTGCGTGTGCATACCGACTTCCTAAGCCAAGGCCACAATAACTGATGAGTTTTAGGCGGTTATAGTTCCCAACTTCTTCCCAACTCTTTCATCCCCATTTTTTGTGTCAGTTCACCTCTTGAAGTGGAGCCGCTCAGGGCATTACTTCATAGACCATGATTTTAGCATCTACGATAGTTGCCTCCTTTGACTGAGGGACAGGAGGCACTAGGATGATGTGTTTGGGCACAGCGGCGTAAAATCGCTTCAGCTGTGGAACAAGCAGCGAGGTTTTCGCAATCGGTCCTGTTGCCACCAAACCGAGGCTCTTGTAGTGATCCCCATCAATCTGCCTGAACACTTCCACAAAGCCAGTGGTACCGGTGTAATACACGCGCTTGCTCACTGGGTCGTATTCGATCTCATCCACCCCGCCTTCGGTATCGATCCCATCGATTACTCTGCCGGTGTCGGAATCCATAACCACCATTTTCCCAGGTTTGTACAGATGCCCCCGCTTCACGCGGCTCCCGATGAGCAAGCGATGATGCGACTGGTCGAACGCCACAGCGTGAGGTTCCGGTCCGCCGGTGATTGGCCATGTAGCCACCACGGCGCGCTTGTCGCGATCTATGACTTGAACCTGGCTGGTGTCGCCCATCACTACAAACATGCGTGGCGATGCAGGGTCAAGTGCGAGCCCAGCAGGGTTCAACCCATCCACCTCGATACTTCCCACGTATTTTCCATTCTTAATGTCAACGATTTCGATGGAGCCCTTGATGCCTTCTTTCTTGAGACCGTCGGCGCGGTCGCCGAGATAAAAGAGGTGTTTCACAGCATCGTACGCTCCGTTGTCAGGCACCCGGTGGGAATCCGCGTCAAGCTCATGGCCGGACAAGGGAATGTTCTTGACGAGCTGAAAATTTTCACCACTAAATGCTTTGCAGGAGGCGTCGCCGTCGTCCACCCAGATTTCGTTCGATTCAGGAATGTAAATGGTCTTACGCGGGTCGCCGCCGAAACCGGTGATCGTGTGAATGCGCTTTCCGGTGCGCAAGTCCACTACCTCTATCGTGCGTTGATGCTCTCCTGGGACAAACAGCCGCTGGCCTTTGACGTCCACGGCAATGTGATCGAAGTAGCCTTCGACGTCGGGCAGTGAAATGGTCTGGATCAGTTTCATAGGTGGACGGTTCTGAGCCTGCGCAGCGCAAGCGAGCGTCATGCAAAGAAAACAGAAGACCGCCGGGTACTTTTTCATTCTGAAAGCTCCTCGAAGCAAGTGGGGTTCTTGACGCATAAAGACAGTGGGAGTGCTACGCTAGTTTAGCCGCAGAGTCAATAAATTCTCTGCCTCGAGAGAACGAATAAACTGGCACGACGAGTGTAAGGCTCTTGTTTTCAGTCGCACATCGCGCTCGGGCAATCCATCAGGTAAATAGAAATTAAGATTCCTTTAAGTTCGCGGTCTGGCGCTTCATTTATGCTCTTTCGTGCCAGTTGGTTGCAAAGCTGGCGTGCCGTACGGCCGAAAAGCGTACCCACCGGATGAGTGTCGACCCTGGTAAAAACAAGCGGGGTGCCAAACGTCACTGGGGAGCGGATTAATGAAACATCAAAAAGGCGCGGGTGTGATTGCAGAAAATGGCCGCCTTTTGCTGAGTAGGCGCGACCTGCTAGAGCGGGCGGGACTTATCTTGGCTGCCGAGGCCCTTCCGATCGGGGCGCTGTTGCTTGAGGCGCAAGAGGTAAGCCCGGCAATGGAGACGCTCAGCAGGTACATGGGCGAAGCGCGGAACCGCGAGTTGCCGAACAATGTAATTACAGAGGCCAAGCACCACATTCTCGACACATTTGCCGCGATGATTTCCGGTTCTGAATTACCTCCGGGGAAGAAAGCAATCCAGTTTGCGCGGCAGTACGGTGGCCCGAAAATTGCCACGGTTATTGGATGCGATGTGCTCTGCGCGCCGATTGATGCGGCGTTCCTAAATGGGGAACTCGGGCATGCGGACGAGAGCGACGATGACTACAGCGGCGGCGGAGCGCACCCGGGGTGCGCGGTAGTGCCAGCGGCGTTGGCGGTGGGAGAACAGTTCGGGATTAGCGGCACACACTTTCTGCGTGCAGTGACACTGGGCTACGATTTGGCGATGCGCTCGATGAAGACTGTTGCAGGTAATGGTAGCGCGCTGAAGGAGACACACAACCTAATCGGCACAATGGGTGCGGCAGCGGCCAGCGGCTGCGCAGCCAGTCTAACCGTGCAGCAAATGCGCTGGCTGCTCGATTACGCTGCACAGCAGGCTGGCGCAGGGGTTGGCGCGTGGAGACGCGACACCGAGCACATAGAGAAGGCCTTTTTGTTTGGCGCGATGGGCGCGCGCAATGGCGCGACAGCGGCACTTCTGGTGAGCGCTGGGTGGACTGGCGTGAATGATATCCTTTCCGGTGCTGGAAACTTCGTGCAGTCGTATGCGCCCAAGGGCGATGCAGGTGGGCTCACGGATCAACTCGGTGAGCGATATGAGGTCACGTTTACGACGCTGAAGAAGTGGACGACGGGCGGGCCCATTCAGTCGCCACTGGACGCGCTGGAAATCCTGCAGAAACGCCACCCGTTTGAGGCAGAACAAGTGCAAAAAGTGGTTGTGAGGGCCGCGACCAGTGCAGCCTTCACGGTGAACAACCGCGAAATGCCGGACATTTGCCTGCAACACATGATTGCGGTAATGCTTCTCGACAAAACGGTGAGCTTTCGCGCAGCCCACGACAAAGCGCGCATGCAGGACCCTGCGGTGCTCCGCACGAGGTCAAAGGTGCAACTTGTTCCGGACGATGAGCTTGAGAAGCTGATACCGATTCGCGTGGCTGTCGTGGAGGTTACGCTCAGCGATGGCAGGCAGCTCAGCGAGCGCGCCGAGCACGTCCGGGGGACTCCCGAGAATCCGATGAGCCGGGAGGAAGTAGTCGCAAAGGCCCGGGACTTAATGACATCCGTCTTAGGCGCCGTAAAGTGCTCGAAGCTGATCGAGCGAATCCTGGGACTGGAGGGCGTGAAGGACGTTCGAGAGCTGCGGCCGCTCCTTCAGCGGACCTGATGGAGCAATGAGCGTTATTCACCCATGATGGCAGGGGCAGGAAACAATTGCTGTGGCTGATGTTGCTTGACGAGTTTAGATGTCCGCAAACGCTATTGGGGTCAACCGATTTCTTCGGTATTCCATGAAGTGGAAGACTCTACCATGTTTGGTTGCCACCCTTGTGATGGGGCTCTCCCCAACTTGTCGTGCACAGGTCAACGTCGGGACCTTGTCAGGCACGGTTAAGTCAGAATCGGGCGCGGGCATAGCCAGGGTGCAGGTCACCCTGAAAAACAGCGAGACTGGCATCAGTGTGTCAGTCACAACAAATTTAGAGGGCTCTTACCGCGCAGAAGGACTTCAGGCAGGAACTTACGAAGTGATTGTTTCCGCGCCAGGGTTCGCAACAGCGCGAGCTACCATTGCCATTTCCGCCGGTACAGACAAAGCGTGGGGCGTAGTGTTGGTTGCCGCTGGGAAAGCCAGCGTTGCTGAAGCAGGTTCGGCGACAATCACGAACACCATGAGTTCGCAGAGCGCCAGAGACATTCCTCTGAATGGGCGGTCGGCATCAGACCTGGCGGCCCTGGAAGCCGGCGTATCGTCAGCGCGTACGCAAGCTACTGGGCAGGGCCAGTACGGCTTCGGAGCACAAATGACAATTTCGGGAGGCCGGCCACGGCAGAATGATTCCCGGCTGGACGCAATCAGCGTGAACGATTACGCCAACGGCTCACCGGGCAGCGCGCTGGGAGTCAACCTCGGGATCGACTCTGTCGAACAATTCTCGGTGTTAACGAGCAACTATCCTGCACAGGATGGCCGATCGTCCGGTGGAATTATCGGGGCTTCGACGCGCACAGGCACCAACAGCTTTCACGGGGATGTGTTCGAATTCCTGCGAAACAGCGTTTTCGATGCACGCAACTTCTTCGACACGCAAAAACCGCCCTTCTGGCGCAATCAATTCGGAACATCGGCGGGCGGACCGATCCGCAAAGACACGACGTTCATTTTTGGAGACTACGAAGGTCTGCGGCAGTCGCAAGGAATCACCCAGGTGGACACAGTTCCTTCTCCGGCGGCTCGCGCCGGATTGCTGTGCTCGATTCCACAAGGGCCACCGAACCCTTGCAGCCCGACACAACTCCCGGCTGGGTCAAACACGGACGCCAATGGCATTGACCTGGCCGCAAAGGCATACCTCGGACTCTATCCGTTGCCCAATGGAACCATTCTTGGCAATGGCGACACCGGTGTGTTTACGTTCGCGGGGCAGCGGGTGACTCCGGAGAATTATTTCACAGCAAAGCTGGACCAGAAGTCCTCAGAGCATGACTCTCTCTCCGGAACGTACATGTTCGACAGCGGGATCGTGCGTCAGCCCGATGAGCTTAACGTCAAACGCACTGGATATGATTCGCGACGCCATTTCTTTACCGCAAGCGAAACACACAGGTTCGGCCCAGGTTTCGTCAATGCAGCGCGTCTGGGAGTAAACCGCGTGGTAGCGAGGACGGGCTTGACCTTTGCGATAGGAAATCCCCTGGCGGAAGACAAGAGTTTAGCGGCGGTGCCAGGGCAAAATGCCGCCATCCTCATTGTGCCCGGGCTCACGAAATTGTCCGGGGGACTGGGCGCGCTTTCCAACTTTCGTTTTCACTGGATGTCTCTCCAGGCGGCCGATGATATCAGCGCGATAAGAGGTAAGCACTCGATAAAGCTCGGAGGAAATCTCGAACGCATCCGGGACAACATGCTGGGCGATTCCAACCCAGCCGGTGAGTTCACGTTCAATTCGCTCTCTGACTTTCTTACAAACAAGCCGTTCTTGCTGGCGGCAACGGTCCCCAGCGCAATTTCGGAGCGCGGCATACGGCAGACGATCTTTGGAATTTATATTCAGGATGACTGGCGACTGCGGCCGAACCTGACCGCGAGCCTTGGCTTGCGCTATGAAGCAGCGAGCGTTCCCACCGAAGTACAAGGGAAGCTGACGGTGCTGAGGAACCTCACGGACAGCACACCGCACCTGGGTGATCCGTTGATCTCCAATCCCACGTTGCGAAATTTCGAGCCCCGCCTGGGTTTTTCCTGGGACCCATTTCGCAATGGCAAGACCGCCGTGAGCGGCGGATTCGGCATCTTTGATGTTTTGCCTCTTCCGTATCTTTTCCAATTCAACGAGCTTTTTTCCGCTCCGTTTTATAGGTCGGCGAATGCCACCAACCTTCCGGCAGGCACCTTTCCGAGTCAAGCGTTCGCGATAGCCGCAGCTTCCTCGAGTTCACTTAGGCAGGCCTTCTTCGAGACACATCCCAAGCGCGACTATGTCATGCAATGGAATCTGACCGTTCAAAGGCAACTGGCAACGGACCTCCACTTGCGAGTTAGCTATGTCGGCTCGCGGGGAGTGCACCAGCCTTTCCGCACCGAGGACGCGGACATTGTGCTACCGACGCTCACGCCCGCAGGATACTTATGGCCATCGCCGCAAGGCAGCGGCACGCGCTTGAATGAGAGTGCCGGACGGATAACCGCAGCTTTTTGGGAGGCCGACTCTTACTACGACGCGTTGCAGACCCAAATCAAAATGAAAATTGGGCGGGGCTCGCAGTTCGGAGTGTCCTACACGTGGGGCAAGACGATTGATACGGGGTCAGGGAGTCTTGTTGGCGACGAATACTCGAACTCCATCTCCAGCCCGCTGTTCTTTGATACACGAACGAATCGCGGCCTTGCGGATTTCAACGTCAGTCAGAAATTGAATGTGAACTACATGTGGACCTTGGGCATACCGAATTGGAAATCCGCACTGGCCGAGCATGCTCTGGGCGGTTGGCAGGTAGGAGGGATTTTGGAGGCGAGCACGGGAGTGCCATTTACGCCAGGGTTCGCCGGCGACACCCTGGGCACGAGGAGCACGGACGCAAACATCGACGTGCCAAATGTACTGGGTGGAGGAGGTTGCGCGTCGCTCGTAAACTCAGGCAACCCCGCGCACTATATCAGGACACAGTGCTTCACAGTTCCGAGCCCGATCACCCTTCGCGGAAATCTTGGGCGCAACACATTGATTGGTCCCGGGCTGTTGAATTTCGATTTTTCGCTGATCAAGAACAATTATGTGAAGCGCATTTCCGACGCGTTCAATGTGCAGTTTCGCGCGGAGTTCTTTAACGTTCTGAACCACACGAATTTCGTGCCGCCCCTGGATAACCGAAATCTCTTCGATAAGACCGGCCAGCCGATTGCCAATGCGGGGCTCATCACGTCGACGGAGACGCCTTCGCGGCAAATTCAGTTTGCGCTCAAGCTGATTTGGTGAGCTACACCCGCCGAAGTCAACGCAGAACGAGAGTATTCATGCGTTTGGGTACTTCTCCCACGGGAATAACTGCGACGAGAGTGCGAGTGGCGGCGTCAATTGCCGAAACGGAGCAGGCACCGGAATTCGAGACGTAGACCGTCTTGCTGTCCGGCGTAAAGGTAATCCACTCGGGGACAGCACCTGTCGGCGCGCCTGTCAGCCGGTGCACTTCGGGAAGCGCGACATGCCCGAGCAATTTCAGATCTGGCAGAGAATAAGCAAACACCGCATTGGCCAGCGTGCTGTTGACCCAAAGCGATTTCCCGTCCGGCGATACTCCAATGCCATGCGAAGGCGTACCCATGCGCCCCTCGGCGATTCCGAAGCCGCCAGGCTGATCCGGCAACTTGACACGGCCAACCTCGGCGCGCCTTGCGAAATCCAAGACCGCGAATCCGTGGAAGCCCGAAAGCTGAACGAAGATGCGCGCTGTCGATCCGTCCGGATTGCGCTCGAACGCCATGGGCCGGACGCCACTTTCGAATCTCACTTCCCAAACGAATTGCTCCGTTTGGAGATCAATCACCGTAGCAGCTTTGTTTTCGATGGAGCCGCTGACTGCGAACCTGCCGTCCGGCGTAACGTAGACGTTGTGAACGCTGCCGTCGACCGGAATGCTCTTGACACGCTGTAGCAACACTGTGTCGATCACATCCACGACGCCTGGATTTGATCGGATGCCCACCAGTACCTGGCTACCATCTTTGGTGACGGCTATATTGTTCGGCCGGCCACTAAGAGCCACCTTACGCAGAATTTCACCACTTTTCCGGTCAACAACGTCCAGCACGCTCTCCGATTCATTGCTGACGTAGACTCTCGAACCGTCAGGAGAGAAATTGACGCCATGAGGTAATTCGATGCCCCGAATCACCTGAACCACTCTGTTAATCGCTGGGTTAATTACATCAATCGTATTACCGGCACTATTCGTGATGTAGGTACGCACTCCGGAAACCGTCGTGTCTCCAAGCGGCATTTCAGAGCGAGCGCCGCGTACCCAGTCTGCAATTGTGATCCAGTCGGAATCTTCCTGAGAAGCAAATTGTCTGCCACCAGAGTGAAACGCATCACCGCCTGCCTCGGGCGCGAGAGGATGAATGAGAAGGGGACTTGAATAGACATCTCCCGGAAGCACCTGCTGCTTGGCATTCTCGAAGTTGGATCGTGACTCCTCTTCGGTCCAAGTGGATCTTCCCGCGGACAAAGTCTCCAGACGGAAGATTCTGTTAGACGAAGTGTGGCAGCCGTAGCAGCGTGCACGGCCGGCCCGTGCTTTCAAAAAAACAGGCTCAACCCGAGTTTTGAAGAATTCGAAGTCGAGAGATACGGCCGGCAAAGGACGAGGTTGCGCCTCGACGGAAGGCTCCGCCTTGCCGCCGCGCACCCAGGCAGCGAGCTTTTGCCATTCGGTATCCTTCTGAGAGGTCCAGAATTTTCCGCCCGCATGCATCGGATCACCACCCGCCGCGGGCGCCAGAGGATGGAGCAACAGGCGGCTCTTGGCCGGATCACCTGGCACAACCAACTCCGAGACCCTCTGGAAGTTGCGGCGGGATTGTTCTTCGGTCCATGCCGAATTTCCAGGTGACAAAGGCTCCAGCTTCATGCGGGTGGCCAGGGTTGAATGACAGTCGTAACAGCGAATGTTTCCCGCCCGCTTGCTGAGAAAGATAGGCTCGATATCCGTGCGATAAGTTTCAAAATCGAGTGACGGTTTGGCTTGTGGCATGGCAAGGCAGGTCTGCGTTGTGCCGGGATACGAAGAAGCCACGGCGGCGATAAGCAGATATGCAAGAATCGGTGGTCTTTGGTGCAACATATGCTGGGCTCCTTTAGAGTCCCTCGACTCCAAACGCGTCAGCGTCCGTAGACCAGCAGGCGAAATGTTCCAGAGATTGGCACGGGTTGAGGGTGTGGCTGCTCGGCCGTAGGCTCGGGAGCAGGTCCGAAATCTGCCGTGTCGATAAAGAGTTTGTGAGTTTTTGGATCGAGCGCTGCATTGCGAGCACCGAACTCCGTCTTGACGGATTCGACGACGCTGAATTTGTCGGGCGAGTCTTCATGGAAAATGTGCAGGATACCCTCGCGGACAGCTGTGAAGATCAAGCCGGTCTTGGGATCAAAAATGTTCGTGTCCACTCCGGAGCCGATGGGAAAAGTCTGGATGACCTTGCCGGTATCGGAGTCCATGATTGCCAGCAGTTTGTTATGGCCGCCAATGAAGAGGCGATGATGCTGGACGTCCATATCCATGGCGCTGGCTTCCTCAGCCGGCGCAATGGGCCAATGGGCCTTAACGGTGTTCGAACGCGAATCCAGCACGACCACTTCGTTTCTGTCCTCGATGTTATCGTAAATCGTGCCTTTGCCGTCGGCGACAGCATATTCGGGGCGGCCGCCCATAGGGATTGTCGCTACAACTGTATCGTTTTGCGGATCGATGACCGAAGCATCGTTTGACCTGCCATTAAAGGTGAAGACATGCTTGGAGGCCGGATCGTAAATTATGCAATCGGGGTTTTTGCCGGTCTTGATATGCCCGGTAACTTTGAGAGCTTTGGGGTCGAAAACGACAGCCTCATCAGCGCCGCCATCGCTAATGTATCCTTTGCCGAGATCGCCGATTAGGGCGATGCCGTGCACTCGCGTAAGCTCGGGAATATTGCCAATCTCGGCTCCGCTATTGGCGTCAACGACTTTGACTTCAGTGTTATGTGAAATGTAGAGGTGACCGGTAGCAGAATCAAAAGTGATGTAATCCCAGTATTCCTTGCCACCTGGTGGAGCGGTCAGATTATATTTTTTTAGGAGATGATAGCCTCCCTCAGGTGCAGCGAGGGCGAGCCCGCCAAGGAATAGAACAGCACAGCAGGCAACGAGTTTCATGGGAGACGTTCTCACGTGGAATCCTCCGAAAGAGCCTAACGGCAAAATGTGTGAGCGACAAAAACCGCATGCTACTTCCAGCGGCACTAAATCTAACATTAAGTTTTCTTTATCTTGGACTTGAATTGAAATCAAGAGGCTAAACTGACGCTCAGAGAAACAAACATTGGACATTAGCGCCGAACTCCCTGACGTGGGAATGGCTACCAGGAATGGCTATTGGGGCCTAAAACGAGAGGGACGTTGAAGGAAAGAATCAAAGCCGTGGCGGCCACGGGGAATCTCGGCATGGGATTTCGCGAGGAGACGTTAATTCGAGCGATGGAAGGCACCGATCTTCTGGGATGCGACGCCGGCAGCACCGATTCGGGACCGTACTATCTTGGTTCGGGAAACGCACGCGGTCCCCGGGAGGGAACAAAACGCAATCTCCGGCTGATGCTCCGTGAGGCGCTGAAGGCTGGGGTTCCAATGATTATCGGCTCTGCAGGCCATGCCGGCGGAAGACCGCATCTGCAGTGGACACTAGACATTGTGCGAGAGTTGGCGCGGGAAAATGCTTGGCACTTCACGCTGGCGAGCATTGACAGCGAGCTGCAAAAAGGGATCTTATTGGACGCCTTTCGCCACGGGGAAATCCGTCCGCTTCGTCCTGCACCCGAGTTGACTGAACAAACCATAGAAAGCGCGGAGCGTTTCGTGGCCATGATGGGAATCGAGCCCATCCAGGCAGCGCTGAACGCTGGAGCGCAGGTCATCATCGCCGGACGATGCAGCGACGTGGCGATTTACGCAGCCCTGCCTGTACTAAGAGGAATTCCGAAATGTGTGGCATTTCACGCAGGAAAAATTTTGGAGTGTGGTGCCGCCAGCGCGGAACAAAGGCTCTATCCGGATTGCATGGTTGCGGAATTGGAGCAAAGTGGCTTTACAGTGGAGCCGCCGAATCCGGCGTTTCGATGTACTCCGCAGAGCGTGGCTGCGCACGCGCTTTACGAGACGGCCGACCCTTACCACCTGGTCGAATCAGGAGGAATGCTGGATACAACCGAGTCGCAGTACAAAGCGGTGAACGATCGCGCTGTCCGTGTAACGGGCAGCCGTTTTGTTCCCGCTGAGAAATATACGGTGCGGATTGAAGGTGCTGATTTGACCGGATACCGGTCCGTAGCCGTAGCGGGGATTCGTGATCCACTGGTCTTGCGGCAGCTGGATCAATTCTTGGCGACCCTGCGGAGTGTAGTGGAGCGGAAGATTGCGGATAGTTTGGGCTTAGGGCCCGACAGATACACACTGCAGTTTCGAATTTATGGGCGAGACGGCTCAATGGGCGAGCTCGAACCAACGCCGCGGCTACAGGGGCACGAAGTAGGATTGGTGATTGATGTGGTAGCGGCTACACAGGAGCTGGCGGCAGACATCCTGCCCCTGGTCTGGCATACGGGACTTCATCATCCTATTGCGGAGCATCAGGGCCTAATCAGTAACTTTGCGTTTCCCTTTTCGCCCCCGGGAATGAATGCAGGTCCCGTGTATCGTTTTTGCGTTAACCATGTTTGGGCGCTAAAAGACCCCTGCGAACCGTTTCGAATAAAGATCGAAGCGGTGTGATTTCGGGGAAAGGAGAGCAATGCGCGAGCTGTGGGAGTTTACGAAGCTGATTCGCAGCAAGAATGCGGGACCGTTCGAGCTGACGTTCGACATCATGTTCAAAGATCGCGAAGGATTCGACACGGTGGTGAGCAGCGGGAAGATTTCCGCAGAGGCCATCGCGCGGCTTTATAGAGTTGCGCAGGAGCAGGTGCGTTCCTTTGTAATTCCGGATCTATTGACGGTAAAGGTCTCTATTCCCCGACGCAATTTTTCGGGAGATGTCAAAGACACGGATGTCTATGGAGGGCAGTTTCACGGACCCTTGGTGAGGCTTCCGGTGGAATGAAAGCAGAATAAAACCTTTCCAGCATAGGCTGGGAACGTCATCCTTTTTGTCGCGGCTAGAAGATTACTTTGATCGCGAATTGAATCTCGCGTGCTGTCGTGGTAGTCCTGGATAGCAAACCCGCTACGCCGGTCGGCGCTCCCGAGGAATCAAAGATATCTGTGTTGTCGGGAGTCGTGGGAGGGGCAAAATTCGGATGATTGAGAATGTTAAAAATCTCCGCGCGGAATTGCACGTTGAAGGTTTCGGAGACCCTTTTGATGTGGTTGTTCTTGAAAACCGAAAAGTCCATACTCGTGATTCCCGGACCGATCAGGATGTTGCGGCCGGCATTGCCACGAAGATTGAAGCACTGCAGGTTTGTAATACCGTCTCCGCCCTGACAATTGTTCGCGGCCCAGAAGGTGGAGTCGGGCGCAGTGGGGACTGCGAAGCACTGTGTCTTGATGTAGTTGTTTGGGTTCCCGGGGTTAGTCAGCGACGCGCATCCGGGCCCGCCGAGCCTATTCGGGAAAGCCCAGTCATCGTTGTTCTGTGAAAGAGCGGGGTCATCGCCGGTACCCCAGGTCGGAGTAAACGGCACGCCATCGCTGACGGTAAAGATGAGTCCGAGCTGCCATCCATCTGAGACCCAATGCGCAGGGCCGGACCACGACTTCGCCGATGGAACCTCCCAAGTGCCGTTCAGAACTAGTGTGCGCCCTACGTTGAAATCAGAGGGGGCGCGGCTCAGTCTTGGGTCGAAGAAGAATTGCAGACTGGAAATTGAGTTGCCAAAAGCGTCGCCAGCGACCGTCGCCGAACTCGTGTCGATGCTTTTGCCCCACGTGAATGTGCCCTGCATCTGAAAGCCGTGGCTCATGCGCTTGGCCAACTGCGTTTCGAAGGCATTATAGTAAGAGCGCCCCTCATAAAACATTCCTCGAACCGAGCCGTAATTGTCGTTGAACCGGCTCGCGTTGGGATCCCAGAGATAACCTGCAGACGTAAGAGTTGGAAGAGCCATATCCGCGTCATCCACACGATAGGGTTGATGCACTCCACGTGAGCCCACATAGGCAACCATGGACGTTAAGGTCGGAGTTAACTGGTACTGTACGTTGAGGTTCCACTGTGTCACGTAATTGCGCTTGGGGTTGGGATCAATGTACGTGGCGCGTAATTTGTTTGATGGTAGGGGTGGGAGATTGTTGAAGAACGAGCCACTTCCGGGGTTCTTAATCGAGGTGTATTGGAAAAAGGGTGCCGCCAGTGTCGTCAAAAGAGTGAACTGATACGGTAGCGGGAGCACATCAAATAACCCTGCACCGCCACGGACTGCCATCTTTCCAGTATGGAGTGGGTCCCAGGCAAAACCGATGCGCGGTTCGAGATTCTTAGTCGTCGGATTGTTAAAGAAGGCACCGGTTCCAACACAGTTCGTAATAGCCACTCCACATACGGGTTGCGCGTCTGCGAGGTTTCTCAGGACCGCGATTTTTCCGTTGGTCTCTGTCGGTACACTGGTTATCTCGTAACGCAGTCCCAGATTTAATGTCAAGTTGGGTTTCCAGCGCCAATCGTCCTGCAGGTATACCCCGAAGAGGGTCTGGCGAAGGTTCCGCGGTGAAAGCGTGCTCGCGATTCCCCCTTGGAACCTGCTCGGGCTATTCGAGTAAAAGGCTTGCAAGCCGCTAAACTTGAAGATTCCATTGGGGTCGGAGAGAGCTCGAATCCCCAGGAGCATGCGCTCGACCGTGCCGCCAAATTTGATCGTATGCGTGCCTTTGTTAATGAACGCGTCGTCATAGAACTGGAACGAATTCCAATGATAAAAATAGGCGGATTCCCCTCCGACGCCACCTAAAAAGGGCGTAATTCCGGTAATGAATACCTGAGGCGCAGTCCGGCCGGAAAAAGTGCCCAGGGATGTGGAGGCCGCTTCTGGCACGAGTGCTTTAAGGCCCTGGTTGTTATCTACAACTTCGTAGTTGTAGCCAAAACGCGCCGTATTTGCAAAGGTGGTTCTGAACAGATGCGTTTCCTCGATGGCGGCGATCTGCCTGGAGCTTTTGCTCCCGAGCGAAACGTCGTTCACCCCGTCAGGCGACGAGAAAGGGGTCTTGTCAAATAGGTAAGTGCCAGACGCGGCGTCTTTCTCGGAGAACTTGTGGTCAAGACGGGTCGTAACGAAGTTTTCGTTAACGATCTGTTGCCCGGCAAAACTATATTCTGCGATGTCTCCAAACGGTGGTGTACTCGCATCTCCAAGAACCGGTCCGTTGGGTGTGTGGAAGAAGGCCAGAAACTGCTGAGCCCCGGGATCAATTGCGACGGTTACGGGGTTTCCGTTTGAATCGTGGATATTTCCATTGCGCGCATTGAGTGAGGGCACCGTGGTCAGGGCAGTGATACCCTTCGCCTGCCGTATGCCTTCATAGTCAGCAAAGAAGAAAGTGTGACTTTTAATGATCGGACCGCCAATCGAACCGCCAAACTGGTTCCGCTTGAACGGTGGAGTGCCACTGGGGTCGTCGAAGAAATTCCTAGCATCCAGATGGTTGTTGCGCAGAAATTCGTAGATAGCCCCGTGAAACACTTTGGTTCCCGAGCGCGTCACGGCGTTAACGACGCCGCCGGATGTCTTGCCATACTCCGCTGAGTAGTTGCTCGTCAGAACGGAAAACTCTTGAATAGCATCCACGCCGAGATTTCCGCCGAGCACGCTACCAGGCGCTCCATTGGCGTAGTCGTTCAGGCTGATGCCATCGAGGCGATAATTGTTTTGTTGCGGACGCGCACCAGAGATTGTTAACTGCTGTCCAAAGCCGCGATTGCCGCGATCCGCCCCTATCGAAAAAGTGGGCTGCGTCTGAATCGTGTCCACGCCTGGTTGAAGAGCCGCTAAATCCGTCCAGCTTCGGCCATTGAGGGGCAACTCGCGAACCGTGTTCGCGGTCACCACCGCGCTGATGTCAGAACTGGCGAGCTGAACTGCGGGAGCTTCGCTAGTCACCTCAACTACTGTTTTTGCGGCGGAACCGATTTGTAGGCCGAGGTTAAAGACCTGTTGGGCTCCTACCGTGAGCGAGATCCCTTTCCGAACCTCCGTTGAAAATCCTTTTGCAGAAACGGTGACTTCATACTCTCCCGGTAGCAAGTTCGCGGCGGTGAAGAAGCCGTCCGAGTTCGTCAAAACCGTTGTTGTGATCCCGGTCCCAACATTCTGAATTGCAACCCGCGCCTCGGGTATGAACTTGCCGGAGGGATCGGTAATCGTGCCGGAGAGGGTTCCGCCTGCGACCTGCGCGACACTAAGCTTGCAAACAAGAATATTCAAGAGCAAAAGGAACGCAAACGCTAGGGTTCCAGTCAAAGAAAAAAAGCTCTGCCTGCGGGTTTCACAAGAGGACACGGCTCACCTCCGGAATTGTGTCGGAGCGTAGTGCAGACGCGGTGAGGATACGTTAATGCAGCATTAATTTCTGTTCAGGTAGCTCATCGGCGCCATCTTTGGGCGAGTGGGTGAGAGGAAGGACAACTATAAACGTGGAACCGATTTGGGGAGTACTTGTGCATTCGATAGAGCCGCCTTGCGCGCGGGCAATCGCCTGCGCAATAGCCAGACCCAGCCCGCCGCTGTGCAGTTCGCCGTTGCTTGATGGCGCGGCGCGATAAAATCGCTCAAAAATGGAGTTTAAGTGCTCGCTGCTAATTCCAATTCCTTGATCCTCGAAGCGAGCGCGGATCACACCATCTGTGTTTTCCAGAGTGACGCGAATGCGCGTGTTGCCCGGAGAGTATTTGATTGCGTTGTCGAGAAAAATCAAGAAAAGCTGACGAAGGAAAGCCTCGTCGCCCCAGTAGGAAGTTTCCTGGTTGAGGTCGCGCACAATGGCGATATTTTTGGCGCGCGCGCGCATGCTGACCAGAGCGCAAGCCTCTTCCAGGACTTCGTTGAGATAAAGCGGCTCGCGCGTGAGATGCAACTGGCCAGCATCGGCCATAGAAAGGGTAAATAGCCCTTCGATGATCCGAGTCAGTTTTTTGAACTCATCGTCGAAGAGACAAAGAGTTTCTCGATATTCTTTCGCGGTGCGTGGCTTGGAGAGAAGCAACTCTGTCTCGCCATGGAGGACGGCGAGCGGAGTGCGTAACTCGTGTGAGGCGTCCGTAACAAATTGGCGGAGCTGGCGCACGGCGGAATCCACTCCCTGCAATAGATCATTGAAGGTTTGTGCGAGGCGGCCGAGTTCGTCGTGTGGAGACGAGACAGGAAGCGGCGTCCAAAAGCCTTCACGATTAGTAACTCTCTTGGCCATCTGCGCAGCGTGCTCGGTAAGTTCGGTGATCGGAGCCAAGCTCCTGCCGACATACAAAGCGGAAATGCCGGCGGTCAGGAGAAGGCACAGAGGAAAAAGCACAAAAGCAATGCCCGCGAAGCTATCCAGGACGCGGTTAGTGCCAAACGTGGGGATAGCAACGGCAAGAACGCGGTTCTGGTTTCCTTGTTGGAACGGAACTAGCGCAAGACGCACGGACTCTCCAGAGGGTAAAGCCGCAATGCCGAAAGTGGGTTCCAACGCGCTGTGTTTCATGCCATGCAGGTCCATTGGAGCCGCAAGGTTTTTCGACTGCTGCAGGACGTTTCCGTCCTGGTCAAGAAGCTCGAAGAATTCGCCGGGAAGATCCATGCGCTTTATGTCTTTGGCATCGGGTTCATTGTAGAGATCGGCGATGATAGGGCGTGCGGTCTCCACCAACTGACGATTAAGCTGTGTGTGCACAACCCGTTCCAACAAAACCAAGAACGCGAGAAAGGAGCCGGCAAGAAGCACACCGACGACGGTACAAAACAGGAGCATCATTCGGACGCGAAGCGTGGTGGCCTTGAGCTTGATCATTCTGGGGCTCCCAGCCGATAGCCGACGCCGCGGACGGTGTGGATAAGCTTTGCCGGACGATTTTCATCGATTTTCTGGCGAAGACGGTTGACATAGACTTCGACGAGATTTGTTTCGCTGTCAAAGTGGCAGTCCCAAACGTGCTCGACGATTGCGGTGCGCGTCACAACGTCGGGAGCGTGAAGTAGGAAAAGCTCGAGAAGCGCGAATTCCTTGGACGTGAGAGGGATTACTTCTTTTCCTCGCGTAACGCGACGCCGATGACGATCGAGGGCCAGATCGGCATAATGGAGCTTGGCATTGCCGCTGTGAAACCCGCGTCGAACAAGTGCACGCACCCGCGCGAGAAGCTCGGCCAACGCGAAAGGTTTGGTTAAGTAGTCGTCAGCGCCGGCATTTAAGCCCTCCACGCGCTGCTCGACCAGGCCGCGGGCCGTGAGCATCATGACGGGTGCTTGGATTTCCTGCTGGCGCAACTCGCGGCAAACTTCGATGCCGCTCAGATCTGGAAGACGTACGTCCAGAAGGATGGCGTCGTAGGTGACATCACCTGCGAGTTCGAGACCCTTACCTCCTGTTTCGGCGATGTCCACCGCATAGGAGTCTTCCCGCAAAGCGCGCGCAATAAAGCTCGCGACTTTTCGTTCGTCTTCTACTAGCAAGATACGCATTTCAAAACGCCAAAATCATATCATCACACAAGCGACGAAAGTTGTGCGGAGACAAGTAGCAAACTCAACCGAATTTCGCCGCTCTCAGATCCGTATTCGAGATTTCTGAAACCTATTGGACTTCGTAGATCAGAATCTTAGCGTTCTCGGCGTCATGCTTCGGAACGGCCACAAAGTAGCGCTTCAGTTCGGGGACGAGGCGTGCGGTTCTGCCCATCTTACCCGTAGGAATATTTCCAAGCAGTTTGTAGTTGTCCGGATCCGTCTGTTGATAAACATCTACACTACCGTCTCCCGCGGCGTACACGCGCTTGCTGGCGCCATCATACACGATGTCATCCACACCCTTGGTGATGGGGAGGACGGTGACCTCTTTCCCATTCTGGGTGTCGAAAACAACCATCTCTCCGCTGCGGCACGCCGTAAACAAGCGCTGGTCCGCTTCATCCAAGGTCATAGCGACGTTGACCTTGCACTTTGTTACCGGCCAGCTCGCGAGGATTTCGCGCGTGTTTCGATCCACAACGGTGATCTGGTTCTTGGCCTTGTTGTTGACATACAGTTTTGGACTCCCCGTTTCCAGCGACATCGCTTCAAGCGTTTCCCCATCGATCTTGATGTCGGCCAGCTTCTTGCCCGCGGTCGTATCAACCACGCTGAGCATGGAGTACGTCTGATGGACATCGCCTCCGCCATTATCGATGTAGAGATACCTGGTTTTTGAGTCGTAACCGATGGAATCGGCGTCCTCCAGGAGCTTTACGCTGGAGAGCAATTTGTAATTGGCACCGTCGAAAATCTTGAGGTCACCTGCATCTCCGTCCGTAATGTAAATGCGGTTCAAGTCTTGGCGATAAAGGACGGCATGGGGCTTGCCGATTCCTTCGATCGTGTGGATTGGCTTGCCAGTTTTCAGGTCGAAGACGCGCACGGAGTGCGAGGCTTCCGGGGTCGCAAAGAGCCTTCCATTTTTGAGATCGACGCCGAAGTGATCAAATTGCCCCGTCGCATCAGCAGACAGATTTAACGTTTGAACTAGCTTAAGTGGGGCCTTCTCGTCGCATTGAACTCTGGTCGCAAACGTTAAGGTGACAATCGCAAAGGTCAAGAGAAGTTGCTTCATTACGTTCTCCTATAGTTGGGCAGTTTGATTGCGAATTAAATCGGACAATTTGGAATTCGGCGCCCTGATCCGACAAGCCAGAGCATAATTCACGCTCTAACAAGCGAACTTAAGGCAGGATTAATTTCTGTTTAGCTTGTGAATTGCTTTGTGCAATTTTTGCCGTGAAAAGCCGGGTTGTCGCAAATTCGAGCAAAGGCCAGCTTGCCACCAGACCCGCATTCGTTGACGGGGCACCGACCATATCGTAGCATCCGCCGCGTGGCGGCCGTACCAGTTGGTGAAAAATGCCAGCCATCGTCTAGCATTCGGCGAAACTATTACGTGGTGGAGCAACAGAAATGGTTAGTCAGAGTTCGACCCACGTGCGTTGGTACATTCTCGCCATCCTTACATCCATCATGATCGTAACCGCTTTCGGGCGGCTTAATCTCGGGATTGCTGTGAAATATCTTCAGGAAGAGTTCTCCTTTTCCACGCAGACGATGGGATGGATTCTCGGAGCGTTTGGCCTCGGATACGCGCTGTTCCAAATTCCCTGGGGGTGGGCGGGAGACCGCTTTGGACCGCATAGGATGCTAACTTTGGCCATTCTTTGCTGGTCCGGCACAACAGTGTTCCTGACTTTGGTTCCACTGTTTCACTTTAAGTCGCTGTGGAAAATGGGATGGGCATTTGCTGCGATTCGATTCTTGACCGGCGCTGGCGAGGCGGCTAGCTATCCAAATGCGAACAAAGTCGTGTCCTGCTGGACCGCTAGGGGAGGCCGCGGAGTGGGAAGCAGTCTGCTGTTAGGAGGAGTAGGCGCTGGCGGCGTGCTTGCTCCGATTCTGTTCGGTGCCACGATGCAAGGATGGGGCTGGCGCTCCACTTTTTTGATCTCCGGCGCACTGGCCTCCATAGTTTCCCTTCTTTGGTTTTCTTATTCGACCAATCGGCCGGCGGATCATCCATCTATCAACTCGGCGGAACTTGAGATTCTACAGTCGGCAGTGCACTGCGGAGATGCCCATTCTTTCTCGCTCCAGGTCACGCCTTGGCGGAAGATTTTTCGGAGCAGCTCTGTTTGGGCGCTGATTGGGAGCTACTTTTTCCATGGGTATACGCCGTACATCTTTTTCACGTGGTTTTTTCCTTATCTGACTCGCGTCCGGGGCTTGACGGTCACAAGGAGCGGATGGTGGGGAGCCTCTCCCTTTGCTGCCATGACGATAATGGCGTTGTTGGGTGGCTTGCTTTCGGACAGAGCCGTAGACCACTGGGGACGCCGCAGGGGACGGCAAAGCATGGCGTGGATCGGAATGGTTTCTTCCGGCCTGCTCTTGTGGGCCGGCGGTCACGCTGCGAACAATGTCTCTGCGATCCTGCTGTTGGCTCTCGCAGCAGGCTTTAATAGCTTTGCCGCCCCTAGTTGGTGGGCCGCCTCCATTGATTTGGCTCCGCAACATGCCGGCTCACTTTCCGGGTTGATGAATATGTTCGCGAATACGGCCGGGTTTATGGCCCCAGTCGTGACTGCGTACGTTGCCACTGCCTTTGGCTGGCCCAGAGCGCTCGACGTCGCAGCCTGCGCGAGTTTTGCTGGAGCTATTCTTTGGATTTTCGTGGATGCGGGCAGCAGTCTGGAAGCCGAGAACGAAGGCAATGGTGCGCAAGAATCACATGTCCCAATTCAGAGCGGCGAGCTCAGCGGCATGAATGCCTCATCGTGATGTTGGCAGGAGACGAATGGCGAACCGAATGACCAGCGTGTTTCGCGAAATGCTGCGGCGCCCTGGCATCATCCATGCGCCGATCGCCTACGACCCGCTTACAGCGCGAATCGCCGAGCAAGTTGGGTTCCGCTGCCTTGACCTGGGTGGTTACGCCCTCGGCGCTAGCTTCTGCGTTCCGGAGCCTTTGCTGAGCTTAGAGGAGGCCCTGACAGCTACGCGGCGCATCACCGCGGCAGTTTCGATCCCGTTGATGGTAGACGGTGGAGCGGGTTACGGCGACCCTGTTCATGTGATCCGTACTATTCAGGAGTTTGAGCGTGCCGGCGCCGCTGCCCTTCACATTGAGGATCAGGTCTACCCCAAACGCGCTCACTATCACAAAGGCGTCGAGCACCTGATCTCAGCCGAGGACATGTGCCAGAAGATTCGCTGTGCTGGGCGCGCCCGGCGCGATCCGGATTTTGTGATCGCGGCACGTACCGACGCAATGCTGACTGAAGGATTCGAGGAGGCCGTTCGCCGGGCGAACTTGTACGTAGAGGCGGGCGCGGACATGGTCATGCTGTTCCCCAATACTGCGGAAGAAGCCCGCAAGGCGCCGGCCGCTGTGCGCGGGCCTTTGATCTTCGTAAATAGCGAAGGCAACCGTCTGGGAAGACCAATTTTCCCGATCGGGGACCTGGAAACCATGGGCTACAAGATGGTGAACGATGCCATCAGTGCGATCACTGTAGTTTACAAGAGCGTGCGGGAACTTTTCGAAAACCTGAAGAAGACTGGCCGAACTGGAATGGACCAAGAAACGTTTGTAAGAATTCGCAAAGAGTTGGAAGACGCGATCGGCTTGGAGGAGTACTACCGCATCGAGGAGCAAACGGTTGAAAAGAGACGGTAGAAAAAAGCGGCTTGCCGCTTTGCAGGTGATTTTGGCATGCGCCCCCTCGCTTTTGGTGGTCGCGTGGACGGAGGCGCAATCATCACAGAAACAAACACCTACGCAGGGTCCCTCTGTTCAGCGCGTCTTGCTACTCAGCATTGACGGAATGCACAGCCTAGACCTGGCCAATCTAGTGAGAAATGATTCCGAATCTGCCCTTGCGAAACTCAGCCAGCATGCAGTTACTTACTCGAACGCCTACACAGCATTCCCTTCCAATTCCTGGCCAGGCCTCCTCTCAATGTTGACGGGCGGGTCCCCCAACGTAACCGGCGTCATTTTTGAGAACTCGTACGACCGCAGTCTCTCACCGCCTGGTTCTGATTGCTCCAAGGTTGGAACGGCCATCATTTACGATTCGTCGATTGATAAGAATCGCGATGCGGCCGATGGCGGAGGCGGAATAGATCCGAGCAGGCTGCCGCGTGATCCCAACAAAGGATGCTCGCCGGTTTTTCCACATGCTTTTATTCGAGTGAATACCGTTTTCGAGGTGATCAAAAGAAGCGGTGGGAGAACAGCCTGGGCTGACAAGCATCCGGCATACGATTTCGTGAACGGGCCTTCCGGCACAGGAGTCGATGATCTCTTCACTCCGGAAGTTCGCGCTTTCCGCGGGGTCAAGAATGTCGAATCATACGACGACCTAAAGGTAGCAGCGATCTTAAACCAGATTGAGGGCAAAGATCATGCCGGAACCAAGAAGGTAGGTGTTCCTGCCATTTTCGGCTTGAACTTCCAAGCAGTAAGTGTCGCGCAGAAGACGGCTGGCGGCGGCTACGTTGATGGCAGCGGTAAGCCAAGCCCCATCTTGGAGGAAGCCTTAACCCATACCGACCAGAGCATTGGGAAGATTGTGGCCAGACTTCAGGGGGCCGGATTGTTGGATTCCACACTCCTCATTGTTACCGCCAAGCACGGCGATTCTCCCATAGACCCTTCAAAGCTTAAGCACGCTGACCTGGAACTTATCCCCTACACAGTTGCGGCAGTAAGTAAAGGACTTTTGGCGGGGATCGAACAGGACGGGAGCGTGGCGCTGCTTTGGCTCTCCGATCAGAGCCGCACAACCGATGTAGTGGAAGCGCTGCGAAGAATGCAGGAAAAAGCCGGCATTCAGGAAATCTACGCAGGCGAATCATTAAAGCTGCTGTTCAATGATCCCCAAAAAGATCCACGTGTACCGGACATCATACTCCAGCCGATCCCCGGCCAGATCTACGCGGACTCTTCTAGCGCATTCATTGCCGAGCACGGCGGGAACGCGGATACGGATAGAAATGTCGCCCTCCTGGTGTACTACCCAGCGTTCAGCCGCACGCAAATCAAATTTCCAGTGCAAACGTCGCAAATAGCTCCAAGCATTTTGAGAGCACTGGGGCTGGACCCCGCTTCCCTAGATGCAGTGCGCATAGAAAAAACACCTTTGTTGCCAGGAATCGACTTTGAGCGGATATCGCGTTCGGCGGCGCGTTAACAGCGGCGGATGCCGCTCAACTGGAGGAAGAGGATGAGACGAATTGCATTTGTAATGGTTGCGATGCTTGCGCCTGGGTTTTGCGCGAAGGCTCAGGTCCAGAGCGCGACGAAAGGTCAGTCAAAGGCACCTTTAAAGCTCGTCGCGATGATTCCCTTGCCCGGGCTTCATGACGGCGACTTCGATCACTTTGCTGCAGATGTGGAAGGACATCGACTGTTTTTGACCGCGGAAGAGAACGAAAAGGTTTTGGTTCTCGACACAAACACAAACAAACTCATTCATATCGTCGCCGATGTTAAGGCACCCCATTCTGTTCTTTTTCGGCGGGACCTCAAGAAATTGTTCGTAGTGGACGGGAACGACTCTGCTGTGAAAGTTTTCGATACCGATAGCTATAAGCAAGTCGGCCGAATTGATTTGGCTGCGGACGCGGATTCCATGGTTTACGACAGTGCGACGAAATACATGTACGTCGTGAACGGCGGCAGGGGTGCGAAAACTCCTTATTCCTTCATTTCGGCGGTGGACACGAGTGCCGCTCACAAAGTTAAGGACATCAAGGTGGACTCGGATCGAGTCGAAGCGATGGCTCTTGAAAAGAACGGCCCCCGGCTATTTTGCAACATCACCGGCAAGGATTCCGTGGGCGTGTTTGATCGAAATACGGGAGCCCTGCTGGCCACTTGGCCGCTACCAGAGGGGGCGAAGCAAAACGTTGCGCTTGCATTGGACGAAGCGAACAGCCGCCTATTGGTAGTCACACGCCAACCAGGCAAGTTGATCGCACTCAATTCCAATGATGGCAAGGTGATCGCCCTCGTTCCTACTGTCGGCATGGTGGATGACATGGCTTACGATGCAAGACAAAGGCGCCTATATCTATCCGGCGATCGGTACGTCGATGTTTTCGAACAGAAGGATGCTGACCATTATTCTCTGTTGGCAAGAATACCCGGGAGCTTCCGCGCCAAAACAGCCATCTTAGTTCCCGAGCTGCACCGCTACTATCTGGCAGTTCCGCATCACAGCCAGAAGAATGCCGAAGTGCGCGTTTACCAAGTACAGCCGTAAGACACCGCCGTAAAACAGGTGCCGTTGGATCCACTGGCCACCACGAGCGTTAAAGCAACGTACGCACGCTGGGGTGTCGTCGTGCTCTTGGGGATGACCGCTGGATTGACGTACATCGATCGGCTGAATCTCGGTATCGTCGCCAAGTATGTCCAGGAGGAATACAAGTTCGACACAGAAACGATGGGCTGGATCCTGGGCGCGTTCAGCTTGGGATACGCCATCTTCCACATACCGGGCGGATGGCTGGCAGACCGCTTTGGACCACGCAAAGTCCTGGGGGGTGCCATCTTGTGGTTCTCGGTTTTTGCGGGACTTACTGCCGTCGCGCCGAAGTTGCCGGTTCTAGGCTCATTCGGGGCAGCTTGGGCGTTTGCAATGGTTCGCTTTGGACTGGGCACGGGTGAGGCGGCAGCTATTCCCGTCGGCAATAAAGTGATGGGATATTGGCTAGGGCCGAAAGAGCGCGGGTTCGGAACGAGTGTATTTCTCTCGGGCGTAGGAGCCGGCGGAGTGGCCGCGCCTATCCTCATTACCTGGCTTGCAAAGAACTGGGGTTGGCGATGGCCTTTTCTTCTTTCTGCCATTGTCGGCGGTGTCGTCGCAGCCGCTTGTTATTTCTATGTTACGAATCGCCCGGAAGAAAATCCGCGTGTCAATGCAGCTGAGCTGGAACTTATCCAAGGCTCCGCGAAGTCCGCAACGAAGGCGCTGCCTCTGGCAAAGGCACGTGTCCCGTGGCGCAGAGTCCTTTCAAGCCCTTCCGTCCGGGGACTGATGGCCAGCCACTTTTGTTTGGTATACCCTGTGTATATTTTTGTGACCTGGTTTTTTCTCTATCTTGTCAAGGTCCGTGGTGTCACAGTTTCCAAAGCTGGCCTTTGGGGCTCCGCGCCATTTGTCGCGAACCTACTAATTGTTCCTCTTTGGGGATGGCTAGCGGATGTTGCGGCAGCGAGAATGGGGACGCGCCGCGGGCGAAGGGTGTGTGCGCTTGGCTGGGCATTGCGGCTTCAGCGCTATTCCTGTTGTTGGGAACGCACACGGCTAACAATACGATGGCTCTTTCCGAGCTAGCGCTCGCTGCGGGATTCAATTTCGCCGCATCGGCTGTCTTGTGGACAACATGCAACGACATTTCCATGAAATGCTCCGCCTCAATTTCAGGAATCATGACCACTTTCGGCAGCCTCGGGGGTTGGCTTTCGCCGGTTTTGACGGCCAAGATTGCCACGCGGTTCGGCTGGACCCAGGCACTGGACTTCGCCGCCTTTGTTACATGTGTCAGCGGCTTGGCCTGGTTCCTAATCGACGCGGATCGGACTATCGAGTAGGGCTCCAGAGTTATTTGGTTAAGTCGGAGGCCTGTTGCGCCAGCGCGAGTCGCAACACTTCAGCCAAGTGAAACGCTTTACGTCCCGTTGCCTGAAAGATCTGCTCGCGGCAGCTAAAACCGTCAGACACAACCATCGTCTCAGGCGCTGCACTGCGCACGGCGGGCACGAGTACTCGTTCTCCTATTGCAAGTGATACTTCGAACTTGTCCTTCTGAAAACCGAATGGTCCTGCCATTCCACAGCAGCCAGAGTCGATCGACTGCAATTCCACGCCCATCTTGCGAAGCAAGGATTCCTCGTGACTCATTTTCATAAGCGCCTTTTGGTGGCAATGCCCGTGGAGAAGGACTTTTTGAGGAAACTGCCCGGGCTGATACAAAGGAGCGTGGAGTTGGAGGAATTCGCCCAGCAGGAAGGTTTGCTTTCGCAGTTTCTGCGCGCGCGGCTCGTTAGGCATTAGATTGAGAAGTTCGTCGCGAAACACGGAAGCGCAGCTTGGTTCCAGGACCACGATGGGCAGTTCGGCATCAATCTCCGGACCAAGCGCATTCAGGATGCGCTGCAGGTATTCTTTCGCGGCCACTAGCATGCCGAAATCGTAAAGCGGGCGGCCACAGCACAAGTGCTTGTTCGTGGCTCGAACGCTGAAACCAGCGTCCTCAAGGACGCCTAGTGCCGCCCGTGCAGCTTCCGGATGAAAGTAGTTATTGAACGTATCGAGCCAAAGAATGACGTGGCGCACTTGGTTATCGGTCGCATTGGTTCCACGCACGTGCTCTTTTCCGAAGATGGAATTGCAATGCTTTTTTGCCCAGCGGACAAAACTAACTGGGGCGACCTGCGGGGTACGTCTTTGAGACGCAATCCCCAATGCTTTGTGCAGGAGATGACGCGAGCCGGGCAGCTGGCTGAGGACATTTATAATGCCCGGTGCTATCGAGGCAAGCCGCGCCCAACGATCGATCATTCCGAATGCGTATGCCTGAAGCGGCCGGCGCTTGTTCTCATAGTAGTGAGACAAGAACTCCGCTTTGTAAGTTGCCACATCGACGTTCGCAGGACATTCGCTTTTGCAGGCTTTGCAGGAAAGGCATAGGTCGAGCGCCCGCTTGACGTGCTCATCCTTCCAGCCGTCGCGCACGATTTCCCCTTGCAGTAACTCGAAAAGCATGTGCGCACGTCCTCGCGTGCTGTGTTCTTCTTCGAGCGTCACCATGTAGCTAGGACACATGGTCCCGCCGTCTGTCTTACGGCAGGCTCCCAGCCCGATGCATCGCAGCGTCGCCTGTGCAAATGAGCCGTTGTCCTCTGCAAACTTAAAATGCGTGTGTGGTTCGTGGGGCTCGTAGTCCGCGCCGAGCCGCAGATTTTCTGTGGGCGGTGCCGCGTCGATGACTTTGTGAGGATTCAGTTTGTTGGCGGGGTCCCATGCCGCTTTGAACTGGCGGAAGGCGTTCATCACCTTAGGCCCGAACATCTTGGGCAGCAGAGCGCCACGCGATTGGCCGTCACCGTGCTCTCCGGAAAGGGAACCACCGTAACTCACCACGAGGTCTGCGGCGCGCTTCACGAACTCACTGTATTTGCGGATGCCGTTCTCGCTTTGGAGATCAAAACTGATGCGCATGTGAACGCATCCGTGACCATAGTGTCCATAGAATGCCCCTCGGTAACCAAACTCGTTCATCAATGCTCGGATGTCCCGCAAGTACGCGCCAAGTTTTTCGGGCGCGACAGCTGCGTCCTCCCAACCTTCCCATTCTGCGGGCGCGCCCGGCGCAAAAGCTGCTGCCCGCGGACCGGACTCCCGGATTTGCCAAACCGCCCGCGCTTCCCTCGCATTGTAAATGCGTGTATGGGGGGAGGCATGTTGCCTATCTAGCCGTGAAATGAGCTGGCGCGCGATGCTTTGCACTTCGCCCTCTTCGTCACCCCCAAATTCCACGAGCAAATAACCGCCTCCAACCGGAAGCAGGTCAAGATTTGGCGCGCCTTTTTTCCGCAAGCCCTCGACGATACTGCCCTCGAATCCCTCAAGACCGATGGGCCGGAATTTCAGAATTTCCGGAACCTCGTCTGCCGCCACGAATGCGTCCGCGTAACCAAGACCCACAAGGGTTTTGTACTGCGGGTTGGGGATCAGCTTCACCGTCGCTTCAAGCACGATGGTGCAAGTGCCCTCGCTGCCGACAAGGGCTCGCGCCACGTGGAATCCTTTTTCTGGCAGCAATTCGTCGAGATTGTATCCAGAGACTCGGCGCGGAATCTGCGGGAATTGCGCGCGAATATGGTCGCCGGACTGATCGAGAATGCGCCGTAGTTCTTTGTAGATTTGGCCGCGACGGCCGCCTTGATGAATAATTCCCTCCAGTTCGTGCTCGTTTGTCGCGCCAACCTTCATCTCCGAGCCGTCGTAGAGCAAAATCCGAAGTTCTTCGACGTTGTCCACCGTCTTGCCGCCGAGCAATGAATGCGTCCCGCACGAGTTGTTCCCAATCATCCCGCCAATCGTGCAGCGGTTGTGCGTCGAGGGATCCGGCGCAAACGTTAGCCGATGAACTTCTGCACGATTGCGCAAGGTATCGAGCACGACTCCGGGCTGGACTCGCGCGACTCGATGCTGCGGATCGATTTCCAGGATCCTGTTCATATACTTCGTGAAATCCAGCACCACAGCCACGTTACAGCACTGACCCGCCAAACTCGTCCCGGCCCCGCGGGCCAGAACCGGGGCGGTATACTTCCGGCAGGCCGCAACCGCAGCGATCACGTCTTCATCATCACGCGGGATGACCAACCCGATGGGAATCTCCCGATAATTTGATCCGTCGGTGGCGTAGAGCGCGCGGCTTCCGGCATCGAACCGCACTTCACCGCGCACAGTTCGCTTCAGTTCATTTTGGAGTTCGCGCGCAGCGGGAAACGAGTCCACGGGCTTCGCATGCGAACTCGGAGGGAGTGGCGTATGAGCCTGCATTGATCTAGGTCAGTATCTCTTTTGGCGCAGCCGGCGCAAGATAATCGAGAGCAGCCGATGCGCCCCCATCCTTATGCGGCACGCCCGCCAAGCGCAACCCCATTTCCGCCTTAAATGGGTGTTCAGCGCACGGAGCATACCCCGCCTATTCCTGTTCAAACTGAATTCGATATTAATTTCTATTCAGGCTGACGCTGACGCGCTCGCCTAAGTTATTGTATTCAGCTGTTCCAGTGCTTGGCACCAGCAATTGCCAGACGGCCTTAGTTCGATCTCGCATGACAATGGAAAACAGAACTCTGCAAACACTCCCTGCTCAGAAAGCAGGCGAAGCCCCCACTTCCAAGCGTTGGCTGCGCATTATTCCCGTCGCGCTCATCATGTACACTATCGCTTTTATCGACCGGACTAACATTTCCCTGGCCCTGCCCAAAATCAGTCGTGACCTGCACCTCGATCCGCAGCAAGCAGGTACGGTTGCTGGGATTTTCTTCTGGGGGTACGTGGCCCTGCAAATCCCCGGTGGCCATCTTGCCAAACACTGGAGTGCTAAGAAGTTCATCAGCGTTCTACTGGTTGTTTGGGGCATCTGCGCGGTTGGGTGCGGTGTAGCACGGACCTATCGTGAGCTACTATTGCTTCGTTTGCTTCTCGGCATCGCTGAAAGCGGGGTTTATCCCGCCACGCTGATCCTTCTTTCGCACTGGTTTTCCCGCTCCGAACGAGCCCGCGCTAACGCATTCTGGCTGCTGTGTTTGCCAGGCGCCGTCATTTTATCCTCGCCATTCTCCGGGTGGATCCTGGATCACTGGAGTTGGCGCGTCATGCTTGTTGCTGAGGGCTCGTTGCCCTTTCTGTGGCTGGCGGTCTGGTTGCTTTTCGTTCAGGACCACCCTAGCGAGGCGTCGTGGCTTCCGAAGCCCGAGCGCGATTCGCTTGTGGAAACGCTGAAACGCGAATCAAGCGCGCTCGAAAGCACGCGAAGTACTTCCTACTGGCGCGAACTTCTCTCTCCACAAGTATTCCTTCTCGCTGCAGTTTATTTCTGCTTTGTCAGCGGCCAGATGGGTTTGCTCTTTTGGCTTCCCAGCGCCATGGGAAAGTTCAGAAATCTTAGTGGCCTCTCTACAGGCCTTTTGTACACTCTCCCTTTCTTCTTTGGCGCCATTACTTTGTTACTTATCGCCAACCACTCAGACCAAGTGCGCGAGCGTCGCCATCACGTTGCGCTTGCCATGGCTTTGGGCGGCGTTTGCATTCTAATTGCCGTAGCCTCGATCTCCTATTCGCTTTTGCTCGGGTTCGTCTTCATCGTGTTTAGCGGAATCGGCGCATACGGCCCGATGGGTCCATTCTGGGCAATACCGACAGAGACCTTGCCCTCTCGCATCGTAGGCTCCGTGATGGGTTTCGCGAACGCGATCGGGAACCTCGGAGCGTATTTTGCGCCGCTTATTGTTGGTTATCTCAACAAGAAGACGGGGAATTTTCTTTCGGGCTTTGCCTATCTCGGAGTGATCACCTTGGTGGCCGCTGCTCTGGCTATGTTTTTGCGCACCACCCGTCTGCCTTCGCAATCCGCGGTCTTGACGGGCAACAATGAACCGGCTGAGCCGTGCTGACAGATGAAAACTCTGAACATTGCGGTGATTCCCGGCGACGGCATAGGCAAAGAAGTCGTTCCCGAAGGCATTCGAGTCCTCGACGCGGTAGGTCGGCACTTCGGCTTCCAATTTCGCTGGCAAAAATATGACTGGGGTTGCGAAGCCTATATCAAAACCGGCCAGATGATGCCAGCCGATGGTCTCGAGCAACTCCGCGAGTTTGATTCGATTTTTCTCGGAGCTGTCGGCCACCCCAGTGTTCCCGATCATATCTCGCTTTGGGGTCTGCTTATTCCCATTCGGCGCGGTTTCCGCCAGTACGTGAATCTCCGCCCCGTGCGCTTGTTTCAAGGCATCGAATCACCGCTCAAGAATTGGCAGACCGGTCAAATTGACTTTTCCGTAGTGCGGGAGAACAACGAAGGGGAATACTCTAACATCGGCGGCAGGCTTTACGAAGGAACATCTGACGAAATGGCCGTACAACAAACGATCTTTACCCGCCGCGGTGTTGAGCGCATTCTGCGCTACGCTTTCGAGCTTGCGCGTAAGAGCAAAAAGCATCTCACTTCAGCCACAAAGTCCAACGGCATCATCTACACCATGCCTTTTTGGGACCAGTGCTTCAGAGAACTTGCCACCCAGTACCCGGATGTGCGCACGGATCAATTTCACATCGACATCTTGACTGCTCATTTCGTTCGCCACCCAGACTGGTTTGACGTGGTGGTTGGCTCCAATCTGTTCGGTGATATCCTTTCCGACCTCGGCCCGGCCGTAGTTGGCTCCATCGGTCTTGCACCGTCCGCCAATCTCAATCCCGAAAGGGAATTTCCCTCGATGTTCGAGCCTGTCCACGGATCTGCGCCGGACATCGCAGGAAAAGGGATTGCCAACCCCATTGGGCAAATCTGGTCCGGCGCTATGATGCTTCGCCATCTCGGCTTTTCCGATGCCGCGGATGCCGTCGAATCTGCCATCGCCAAAGTCCTCGCTGCTTCACAAGTGCGCACACCTGACATAGGGGGCAAATCGACCACGGAAGAAGTGGGTGAGGCAATCGCTTGTCTGGCCGAAGGATCTTGAACCGCTCTAGGCCTGAAGCAACATCGTCAAGTCCTTCAGATTCGCGGCTGCCTCCAGCTTGCTCACGGCTTTTATAACGGCCTCTGTTTTGTTAGCTGGCCACTTCGCAAATTCCGCGCAACCGCGGAACTTCGTGCCCGCCTCGTCAAATGTCATCGGGTCCGCCGGGCTGCCTTTCGCAAAATCCGCCTGATCTTTTACAACTTGACCATCTTTCATGTGCACCGTGACCAGTGATGTCATTTTGTCGTAGCCCGCCCTCTCAGCTACTGGATCGACGTAAAAGTTGACGCGCCGCAGCAGCGCCTGCATGTCCGCGCGTTTCACGAATTCGTCCGTGAAGTGTGCGAGAGACGGTTTCCTCTCCACCAGTAACAAGGCAATGCAGTATTCCATGCTGAACTTCGCCTCCAGGCCATTATCGGGGTGGTGATGGATCAGTGTGTTGGGCATGTTCCGGTTGGTTCCCACGTCAACCTTTCCCACATCCTCGGGCTTGATACCGAATTTCTCGACTAGCCGCAGCATTGCTCCCATCGCGGGATGCGTCAGCGACCCCGAAGGGTAAGGCTTCAAAGAGACTCCTGGATTCACAAATGTCCACGGATTCCCAAGCTTGTTCTGGATGGCTGCAGGATCGTACGATCCGCCATAGGCGCGGAAAAAGCCGCGCTTCGCCTCCAGGACTTCAACCGCGCCCGTCCAGCCGAGACTGGCCAGGTCCACCGCGGCAACGCCATTTTCAGCTGCGTGTCCCGCTTGAAATGGCTTCGTCATTGTTCCGAAATTCTCCCGCACACCCGCGGCCTCGGCCGCCACAATTCCGAAAGCACTTACTGTTTCATCGGACGTCAAGCCGCGCATTTTCGCTGACGCAGCTACCGACCCAAATGAGCCACACGTCCCGGTCGAGTGAAACCCATCTTCGTAATGGCGAGGTGAAATCGCCTCAGCGACTTTTGTTTCTACCTCCACGCCTGCATGATACGCGGTCAGCAAATCCTTACCCGACGCGCCTCTAGCTTCCGCAAGAGCGAAAACGGCTGGGAGCACGGGCGCTGTGGGATGCGTCAGCAGTCCGTATGTGCGGTCTTTCGCAACAGCAAGTTGCGTATCGTCAAAATCATCCGCGTGAATGGACACGCCGTTCGCAAATGCCGCAAATCGCGGTGTCGCCTTCTGTGAGCTGCCAATAATAGTGGAGCTTCCATGCGGCGGCGTCCCTAGCAACTGCACGTACTTGCGGCAGATCCCCCCGATTTTGCTAGCCGACCCGGCCAAGGCCAATCCAAATCCGTCCAAGATAGACTTCTTTCCCAGAGCGACCACTTGGGCCGGAATATCTTCATACTTCAGCTTCAACGCAAATTCGGCCGCATAACGCGTCAACCCCGAAACCTCCGGAAACTTGCTTTGTTCCGATTGGCCTTGGACTCTTGGCTCTTGACCAGCAGCAGGAGTACTCTGGCTCGTCATAAGATTTAGTGCCCCTGCCGAGATCGCCGCCTGAATCAATTCGCGCCTCTTCATTATCGATCCTCCGCTCACGAATTCAGGGAACCTGGATCATGACGTTGTCTGCGAAACTGTCTCATTATGGAAATTAGCCCAGTAAAGGTAAACCTATCCTAAATGCGGCCATTTCTCGACAAACTGAATTCCGATTACCAAAAAAGCTTACATTCACCCTAATCGTGTCCCGGGACATGGATCAAAAGACTTACTGTCCGCGGTCGCGAGTTTCCCTGCATCGTCGTAGCGTGACTGTAAGGATGCTTGTTGAAACATCCAAGGTAGCGCAGCCCGCGTCGTCGCCGCAGTAATGGGAAGGTCCAGGTTACGGCAGAGGCCGGGGGTTCGAGTCACGTCGCCACGCCATTCTAAATAAACTACTTAATTATATTATAAGCATAGTTACATGCGTGCAGTTGAATTTTTCTTACTCAACAAGTTGCAGATTCAAGGCGATGCGAACGCCGTTGACAAGGACGATGCTTTGATCGAGCAACTGCTGGTTCGTGATTTCAGCGTTGACGAATTGCTTGAGGGCCTTGCGTGGGCAAATGAACTCGATGGCCTCGGAAGTTTCCTTCGCTGTGGGTGAAAGTTTGTTCAGCACGGAGAAGTCATAAAGCTGGAATTCCACGGAGGGAGAAATGCGCTCGGAAATATCTTTCAGAAGCGGCGCGAGAAAGAGGTCGAAACTTTGAGCGGCACGCTTGTAGATAGAGCCTTTCGCAGGCCCGAATTGCAGAGAATTCTTCAGCGTCATTTGAAGGGCAATCTGATCGTGGAAGAGCATGAATGTTGGCGGAGCATATGTGACGAAATGGAGTTTGGCGGCGCCTTCCTTGGCGAGCGCGGTCAGTTGCGGGGCATATTTTTCGTCCAGGCGATCCGCGTCTGCCTTTGTGGCGGCGGGAGTGACAAGCAGTGAATCAGCGGCTGCGGATGAAGGAGGATTGGTGCCGGCCATAGCGGTGCTTGGCGGAGCAGCAGGCGCAGGTTCCGCTGGGGCAGGCGCGGCAATTGGAGGGGTGATCACTGGTTTCAGCAGGGGCGAACGAGAAGCCAGACTGGAGGAACGCGCCGAAGAAGTTGCGTCTGGCTTGGCGGGAATAGACCGCGGAAGGGTTTCCACGTTCAGCGGATCGCGTTCCGTAAGCGAGAGTCCATAATCCTTGCCACTGATAAACACCTGCGAACGGTTCAGAATCTCCTGGCGCCCGGGATCGTCTGCTGCGCGGGACATTGCCCAGGCATCCGCGCGGTTGAGCACGACCACGAGAATTTCCTTGCCTTCGAAGTCGTAGCTGCTCTGCTTGGTGCGTGCGTGGTGCGAGATTTCGAAACCGATGCCATCGCAAGCTAAATCCTCGGGCAGAGCCGCAGTGACCGCGCTCAATGCGGGGAAAACGACGGAACGAAATGTTGCCGCAGCGCGTTCGTTTTGCGTGAAGCGCACGCTGTCATACGCGGCGTTGTAATTTCCCGTAATTTTCAGAATGACGCGATCCTGAAAACGCACGAACTCCAAGCCACGTGAATCAGCTTCCGCTTGCTTGGCGGGATCCAACCCGACGTAGCGGCTGAGATAAAAAGGAAAAGGGAATTTGGTTTTGGCGATGGATTGGTTGATTCCAATCAACTGCTGAAAGTAAGTTTGCTCAAGCGCCTTAAGGTCAGGATTCAGAATCTCATCGGGACTCACTTGAGCGGAAGTGGGCACCGCACAAGCGGCGAGCAACAATACTAGTGTGCGTAGAATCCTGCTCCTATGAAAAGTTGGAAAGTGCTCCGATTTCATGGACCGAAAAAGTATCTCCTATTTGGCGGAATATTGCGATCTTGGGCGGCCGGGAGGCTGGTAGGGTGGCTGAGCGAGGGCACGAGTAAAAGCGATGACGGACCGGATTTCCTCCGCCGAAAGCGTGCGGCCGTAGGGCGGCATCATCGCGGACTTGCCCATTGCACTGCCTCCCAGCGTGATGATGTTCTGCATGTATTCGTCGCTCTCGGCATTGAGCGTGGTGCCGTCGTTGAGCAGTGGCGGGACGGGTATGAGATTAGAACGGTTCGACGGGCCTGCAGGCGTCGCATCCGCGTGGCACCAGACGCAATACTGGTAAAAGACGCGCTTTCCTTGTGTTTGCTGATAGCCCAGCGGAACAGTTTTCTGAGAATCAGTCCAGTCCGGTTCGGAATCGTAAGCGGCCAGGAGTGGATCGGCCTTCGCGGGGCCCGTTTGCTTTCGGCAACCAGAGGCACAGGTTATGGCCATAAGAGCGACAAGAAAGAACAAGGTGCGAAGTCTCATCGGCCCGCCCCCTGTCCCGCGGCATGCGGAGCGAAGAGGCTCGCGCTCTTTTGCGGCTTGATCCCTGCCCGTAAGGTCATGAGATAGGCGGCCAGAGCTCTAATCTCCTCGTCGGTGAAGTTCCGGCGGGGCTCGATACTATCGGGCATAAGCGCCTGCGGGTTCTTCAGCCAGGCTTCGATCCAGGCCGGAGTGAGCCAGCCGCCGGCATTATTAAGATTTGGCCCCACGTATCCACCGGAGCTGCCAATGGTGTGGCATGACTGGCACTGATATTTGACTTCGTAGAGTTGTTTGCCGAGAGCGGCCAGCGCGGGCGTGAACTGCTTTGTGTCGGTGGTCGCAGGATTGACCGTGGGATGTTGCATGACCATCGAGAGATAGTCTGCCAACGTGGTCGCGTCCTTGTCGCTCATGTTGAGTTGTGGCATGCGGAGAATGAGCGTCGGCCGCAGCGTCTGCGGACTCTTCAGAAACTCAACAAGCCACTGCCGCTGCGCGCGGCTTCCTTCATAGGTGAGGTCGGGCGCCAAGTCTCCGCCGTAGCCATTGAATTTGTGGCAGACGTAGCATTTGTAGCGCTCGTAGACTTCGGCAAATGAACCCGTCGGACGAAACGCAGCTTCCTTGCGTGGTACAACCAGATTCTGCAACGCGCTGGTCGGCGGAGCACCTTTCATGCTGAGCAGTGCCGTTGTAACTGCATCCAGGTCTCCTGGCTCCCAGTTGTATTGCGGCATGCGCGCGGCGGGATTGACGGAAACGGGATCCTGCAGCTTCGCTTGAATGTACGAAACGAGATTGTGCGGAATGTTCGCGGCGCCGAATTCCAGTTCCGAAGCGTTCTTGCCGCCGAGCGCGCTCAAGTCCGGACCAAAGTCCTTTTGCGGACTAAGCCCTACGATGACGTGGCAGCTCGCGCAGCCTTTTTCCGTGAAGAGTCGGCGGCCAAGCTGCATTTCTTCGTCAGTCGGCGGATCAAGTTTCGGAACGTTGGTCAACAAGTCCGAATCGACCAGCTTCGTAGCGATGTATTGCGAGACCTTGAAAAGGTCTTCGTCCGACCAGCCGTAGTGCGGCATGCGCGTGTGCGGCAGGTAGCTCTCCGGATCGCGCAGCCAGGCGATGAGCCAATCTGAATTCACCTTGCTGCCGACCTTGGTCAGCTCAGGGCCAATGTTGCCGCCAATGAGCTTTGTTTCTCCGGCACGCGTAACTGCCAGGGAATGGCAGGTGGAGCAAAACATTTGCCGGAAGCGCAATTCGCCCTGTGAAATCAGTTCGGGGTTCTTGCTCCAGGCGGCTACCACGGCAGCAGAGATTCTGTACGGTGTAATCGCTTTGGCTTTTTGAAGGCTGAGATAGCCAGAGAGCGCACGAAGTTCCGCCTCCGTGAGCCGGAACTTCGGCATGCGCGGCTCTTCTTCGGTCTCGACGCCGTTGACGGTGACATTGCCGTCTTTGTCGACGATGGTGCGCGGCTCTTTCAGCCATTTGTAAATCCACTCGCGGCTGACTTTCGTGCCGACGCTGGAGAGGTCCGGGCCAAGCATCTCCGGCCGCTCGATACCCTGCATTTTGTGGCAGCCCTGGCAATTCAATTCAGCAAGGACCTGCCGGCCCTTGGTCAGCTGTAGCGTTTGTGGAAGATCGGCGAGATGGCACGTGCCGCAAGAAGCCTGGATAAAGCGTGTGGGCAGAGCAGGCTGTTCCCAGGCCAGCGTAGATTCGTGCGCTTCCGCAACCTCCGTGGCGGGACCCTGGCCGCGGTGACAAATGGTGCAGCCCCAGTCGCGAACATTGTGGGGAATGGGCGGATGCGCGCGGAAAGGTTGCGGAACGGCCTTATCCCCGAGGCTCGCCTGCGTGATTCCCTGATGGCAAGTCGTGCAGCGATCGACGACGTTCATGCCGGGGAGCCAGATCTGATCGATACTGGGGCTGTAGTCCGCCGACAGGCGTTTCGTGTCCGGACGACCCTGCGCAAAGCGCCAGTAGGAGCGTTTGTACTGCTTCCATTCGCGGCGATAGTCCTTGAAGGGCGAGATAGCGAGCACGGCCAGAAAAATCAAGCTCGATACCGCAAAAACGAAGCGGGTGCGATCCGTGACCTTGCCCATTTCCTCAGCCGACATGAGTCCTCCAAGGCCAGACCCATGACCAGCCGGGGCCACGGAAAAAAGTCCCCACGGCCGTCAGGCAAATGGAAACAGCAATGAACCAGGTCATGATCCACCACGAAAGTGGCTTGGTTCCCAAAGTCTGAAGCAGTGCTCTTTGCTCTTCCCTTCCGGTGTAGGAGAGAACGAGAAGCGTAGCGACGATTGCTGTGGGAATGAAAATCGTCCAGGCGTGAAAAAAGGCTAGGAAAGCAAGAAGAACGAGAACGATGAGCAGTATGGTCCGGAGACGTTGTGCGGGATGGTATGCCCAGAGAGCGCGGCCTTCGATGTTGACGTTGAAATACGGAATGACGATCAGCGCGATCACCACTAGCGTGGGAATCAGGATTCCTGCAACAAACGGCGGGAAGAAGTGCAGCAGTTCCTGGAGACCAAGAAAATACCACGGAGCTTTAGCGGGATTGGGAGTGAGCAGCGGGTTGGCAAGTTGCTCGAGAGGCGCATCCCAAAAGAGCGCTGCAATGACCATGGCAATCACGAGAACCTGAAACACAATGGCTTCGCGAATCAGCAAATGGGGATAAGCCATGAGCTGCGGGCCGCGCTCGCCGACAACTTTCGCGGAAGTCTTTTTGGTGACGAAAACGACGCGTCGCGGATCTTTTTTCGCGTCCGAGCTGAAGCCGGTCTCGATCTTATTCTTTTCCATCTTCGTCCTTCGGCTTGACGGTCAGACCGCCGTCTTTCTGCACACGCCAAAAGTGAACACCAATCAATAGGAATGCGAGCAGCGGAAGAATGACCACGTGAAGGACATAAAAACGCAAGAGAGCGTTTTCTCCAACGATGTTCCCACCGAGTAGGAGAAAGCGCACCTTGTTGCCGATGAAAGGCATCGCGGAAATGATGTTGGTGCCGACAGTCACGGCCCAGAAAGCAAGTTGGTCCCAAGGCAACAAATAACCGGTGTAGCTAAGAAATAGGGTAAGAAGAAGGAGCACAACGCCGACGACCCAGTTGAATTCGTGGGGTGGCTTGTAACCCCCACGGTAGAAAACGTGGAACATGTGCCAGAAAACGGCGAAAACCATCAAGTGCGCGGCGAGGCGGTGAAGATTGCGAAGGAAAACGCCGTTCGAAACGACAAACTGGAGATCCTTCATGTCTCGGTAGGCGTGCGGCGCAGCGGGGTGGTAGTAAAACATCAACAAAATGCCGGTAACGAAAAGAACGATGAAAAGGAGGAACGAAATCGATCCGAGGTAGTACGAGGCACGGACGCGCAAAGACTTTTCGCGGACTTTGACGGGCATCCAGTGTAGGAAGAGATTGCCAAAGACGGCAAGACTGCGGGTGCGATTTGTGTTTGCAGGGCCGCGGCGGAAGACGGATTTCCAGACCTTCGTTTCGCGAAAATGCTGGAACGCGGACTGTAGTGTGATAGCCATTTGTTCTTTTAGGAATTGCAATTACTGCGACGCGCCTTCGTGGAACAAATCGCGGTTTGCCAGTCCGGTCACTTCAATATCGCCGAGTAGGCCCCGGGCCACTCTGACTAAGGCGTGGTCCACCAATTTATAGGATCCGGGCACTTGCGGCTTTATCTCCAGAATAGTCGCGCCTCCCGGCGGCACCACGGTGGTCTGCACGTCGGTGAGAGGCGGCGAGTCAAATGAACCTTGGTTATAAACTCGCTCCAAGACCTGTCCGATTACATGCGGAGATGAAGTCAAATTCGGCCCGCCCACCCCGAAGAAAATCCGAATACTTTCGCCCACCTTCGCGCGCATCGGATGTTGGTCTGTGAGTGATCCCACGGCACCATTAAACACAAAATATTCCGGCCGTTCATCCATCAGCTTGGGCAGACTCATCTTTTGATGCCCTGGCTCGCCGAGATCTTCCACCGTGTAGATTTCTCCCTGCATGACATAAAACTCGTGGTCCACGCGCGGCAATCCGCCGGGTGGTTCGACGATGATCAGCCCATACATCCCGTTCGCAATATGCTGGGCGGCCAGATTAGTTCCGCAGTGGTATACAAACACTCCCGGAACTGCAGCCTTGAATGTGAAAGTTCTGCTTTCGTCTTGTTTCGCTTCCGTCAGCTCCATTCCGCCCCCAGGTCCAAGAGCAGCGTGCAGGTCAATCGAGTGGGAAACGAGGCGCCCCTCGTTCTTTAGGGTAAGCTCCACGGTGTCACCTTGTCTTACGCGAATCATTGGACCTGGCACCTTGCCATTGAACGTCCAATATTCGTAGGTGGTCCCCAGGACTCTGTCGAGGTTGCCTTCCAGCTCCGTTGCTGTCAGAGAAACTTTCACGACCTGTGGCTCCCGATTTCCCACCGGAGGGGCGACGTCGGACGGATCCCGGACAATGTCCACGGCGTTCGATGCTGGGCTCGGCGCTACGGCTTGCGTCTCGGCCGCTCGCGAATTCATCGGCGCGTGTGAATCCCCACGATGGCTCGGTGAATTTTCGAAGATCCATTTCACAGGTGTATGGTCCTTGCTTTGCGCGTGTACACCAATGGCCAAGAAGGACTGGCTTCTCGCTAGGGGTGTACAGACCACTACACCGACGCAGGCCGCAAGTAGCAGGACTTTGATTGACTCTCGATTGCGCTTGTTTTGCATCACGATCATCGCGATTCTCCTCACCGTGCGGTTCCATCACGCGCCGAAGTGCTGCTGCCTTAGCCTCTCAGAACTTCCCCTGGCTTGACGATTTGTAGCTTATCCACGAGCAAATCCCCGTCAGCCGTAAGAGAGATTGCAAAATGGGGTAGCGGGCGGGGCGCGGGCCCTTCGATTTTTATGCCATCGGGTTTGAACTTGCTTCCATGGCAGGGGCAGGCAATCATGTCTGCATCCGGTTTCCATTGCGTGATGCAGCCCAGGTGCGTGCAGACGGCAGACACGGCGTAGAAGCCTTCTGGCATGCGCACGATGTAGACCTGCTGGTCCTGAAGGAAGCTGACGGAATGCACGGGATACAGATCGGGGTTTCCGGCGCGAAACGTCGTGGACGGTTCGAACAAAACATTGGGCGAGAAATATTGATAAGTCACGACGACGGAGCCGAGGCCAGCAATTCCGAGAGCGCCCATTGTGATTTCATTGAGGAAATCGCGGCGTGTGACTCCATTTGTCGCTGAAAGAGAGTCTGGCCGACCGGCTATCGAAGATGTTCTTGCATCGCTCATGCTTGGAGAACCATTTCCTCAATTTGAACTAGATTCGGGTCGTGATTGAAAACTTCGAAGGCTTCCATGGTGATGGTATTCACGGGGCAGCGTTCAGCGCAGAGGCCACAGCGGATACAAACTGTTTCGTCCTTGACCATCACCGAACCTTCGGACGTCGCGAGTTCTTCCGGCGAAAGGTGGAGCAATTCGTTGGCACGCGCGCCCGAGGTAACAGCGAGTTGTTGACGCGTCTCTTCCGAAAACTCAAATTGGCGCAGCGGAACGAGCTGCAGACAGTTCTCCGGACAGACATCCACGCAGCCCCCGCAGAGGATGCATTCACTGCCGTTGGCTTCAGTTCCTTCAAAAATCGTATTAATCCAGCATTGCAAGCAGCGCGAAGCTTCGTGCCGGGCTTGTTCCTCGGTGAATCCCGTCTCGACTTCGGATAAGCCTGTGCGGCGCTCGAGCGGAATTGTCGGAACGGCGAGGCGGGAATATTCGTCGTATTCTTCAGCCATTTTGTGATGGTCGAGAACGGTGATTTGCACGAATTGCGGCTTGGGCTGCCAATCGGGCCCGCGAAGGAACTTGTCAATTTGCTCGGCTGCTTTTTTGCCGTCGGCGACGGCGTTAATGATGAGGCGCGGGCCAAAGGCAATATCACCAGCAGCAAAAATCCCTGGCGCGGTGGTCATCAACGAAGATGGATCAATCTTTAGTGTGCCCTGTCGTGTGGTTTCAATGCCATCCGAGGGTTTCAGGAACGAAAGATCCGAGGCTTGGCCGATGGCCAAAATCACGGTGTCGCAAGGGATGATGGTCTCCGTGCCCTCGGCAAACTTCGGGTTGAAGCGCCTCTGTTCATCAAAAACCGAAGTGCAGCGAATTACTTCGAGGCCAGTCAGTTTTCCGTTCTTGCCGACGAACTGCTTAGGCCCGAGAGAGGGGTGTATCTTGATCCCCTCGGTCAAGCCTTCTTCAATCTCCTCTTCAGCAGCTGGCATTTCTTCACGGGACTCCAGGCACACAAGGTGCACTTCTCGCGCACCCATACGCAACGCCTGCCGCGAAACGTCCATGAATTCTTTCATGGCGACGTCCATTTCGCTGGACGTCAGTTCGTTAGGAAGGACCACGTCCGCAATGTCCTTCATGAATTTTTGCTGCTGTTCACGCATGGCGGAACGCGCCACGTCGATGGCCACGTTACCACCGCCGATGACCACGACTTGCTTGCCGATCTGGAAGCGATAGCCCAAATTGACGTTCAAAAGAAAGTCGATCCCCTTGACCACGCCATCCAAATCGTTCCCGGGTAGATTTAGGTCACGGCTGCGGTGCAAACCGAAGGCCATCAAGACAGCTCTGTAGCCCTCGCGGCGGAGGTCTTCGAGAAAGAAATCGCGCCCAAGCCGCGTATTTAGGCGAAGCTCAGGGCCAAGGTCGAGGATTTCGCGAATCTGCGCCTGCAAAACATCGCGGGGCAGGCGATATTCGGGGATGCCGAGGTGCATCATGCCGCCGGGAACAGCAGCGGCCTCGAACACAGTCACGGGATAGCCGAGAAGGGCCAAATCGTGCGCCGCGGACATCCCTGCGGGGCCGGATCCGATCACAGCGACTTTTTCCCGATGCGTGATGCGCGGCCGATCACGAAAAACGTCGACGGGGTTGCGTGATTCCGGGCCATAACGCTCCGTGACAAAACGCTTCAACGCGCGAATCGAGATAGGCAGGTCAAATTGCCCGCGGCGGCAAGCTGGCTCGCACGGATGTCCGCACACGCGGCCACAAATCGAAGCGAAAGGATTGGGGACCCGCGCGTAGCGATACGCTTCCTCGTACCTTCCCTGCGCGATGAGGGAGACATAGCGTCCGGCCTGCGTGTGGACGGGACAGGCCTGCATGCAAGGAAAGTTGGACTCCAGCCACTCCAGGTCGACAAGTTTGGTTCGGCTGTTCACGAAAAGCGCCTTACCAGTTCCCTTGCTTGGTTACTTTTTGACCGTCAATTCCACGGTTGCTGTGGCTCCGCTGACGTCCACCGCTTGCGTCGTCGGCTTTCCGTCTTCGCTCCAGGTCTTCAAGGTGTACTTTCCGGCGGGAATATTCTTGATTTCAAAGTTGCCATCCTTGTCCGTAACTGCAAAATAGGGAGTAGGGCTGACAACAACGTAGCCGGACATCTCCGGGTGTACGTTGCAAAGGAGCGATGCAACACCGGCGTCATTGAATTGGAAAGGCTTCTTCTCGCCCTTGGGCCAGGTCCCCAGGTTGTGGGCAAGCTTTTTGTTGCCGCTGATCGAAGGCCAGTAGACGTTGTGACCCACGGGATCGCTGTTCAGGAACTCCACCGTCGTTCCCTGCTGCACAGCGATCACGTGCGGGATGAACGCCATCTTCCGCTGATCGACGGTGACGTGCTCCTTCGGCGCATCGAATTTCTTGTCAGGAATAGCATCGACATACACGGCGATGTTCTCCGCCGACTTGATGCCCTGCACGCTGACCTTGCCCTTGATTTCATTAGCCTTGCCAGAGTTGGCCAACGCCAAGGCAAGAACTGCGAGCAATGCTGCCTCCGCTGCGGTTTTGATGAGATTCATGACGTACCTTTCATATTTGAATTTTTCTTGCGTTCGGTCGTTGAAATTCAAATTTGGTTTAGAAAACGTAATCGATGCCGGACACAAACGTGTGCGGATGGAAGAATAGAGTGGGGTTGCCTGTCGCCGCTGACTGAAAAGGAACGCCCCACTGATGATCGTATTCTCCGATGACCTTGATGTTGGCGCGGAGGAGAATCTGAAAGCCTGGGCTGAAACGGTTGCGTGTGTTGTATTGAGACACGCCGTTGAGAAAGTCCGTCGGCGAATTCACAAAGTCATACCGCATGTAGGCGATCATCCAGGGATGAATCCAATAATTGGCGCCTGCAAATCCGCCTGAGAACGTGACCGGGGTGGCGTGTACGAATCCCGTATCCGTGGCGTTCACCATGTGATTTTGGTCGTGACCATAGAGACCCACGCCGTAGAGCTCCAGGTGGCGGTACTTGAACCGCAAGTCGCCTCCAAGACGGTAGAAGGGCTCCTCGAAAATTCCCAAACCAGGAAATGCCAGGCCATCGAGGTTCAACTGATTCTTGCCGTAGTAATAAAAAGCTCCCACGCGAATCGAGGTATGGTCGCGGGGTCCGGTTGGTCCGGCAGCCTGGATGGCGTTGCGGCTTTCCGGATCGCGCTCGAGGTTGAATCTCTGGGAAACGCGGACGTAGACGTCTTTTGTATTGCGCACCGCGGTGGAGTCATTGGCGCCGTTGGTTACCGCGATGGACCACGTGAAATTGCCATTGTTGGGATATCCGCCAATTTCAATCCCGCGTTGTGGCGCTCCCAGAGTAAAGGGGTTGTTCGTTGTGCCAAGGGGTCCGGCTACGCTCGCCTGATCATAGATGTCATAATCTGAAGGATAAATGCCGCGCGCTTGCGTAAAGGGCAGGTCGAGCTCGAACTGGCCGAATCGCACATTGATCGAATTCCTCGGCAGTCCAAAAGAGTGACCGAGGTCACTGTATTTCAAATAGCCGTCGCCGAGTCCGCCATCCGCGCCCGATCCGCCGGTGGAGATGTCGTCATCCACCCAAAACGAAAGGTTAGGTCCAAGACTCCCTGCGGCGATAATCGTAAAAGTGTTCGGAACAAACAAGTCTGTCCGTGGCGTGAAGAATCCGTTCTGCGCGATGATTTCGGGAGGCTGTTTCTTATTCCAGTTGAAATTTCCCGAATACCGGAAGGCAATGGGCACGTTGCCGGGAACCTCACCGGGGTAAACTGCGCTCGGGAAGGCTTCCTTCTGAGCCTTGGAGCCGAGCAGAACTGGCGGTTCCTTAACAAAACTCTCGTCATCCTTGGGGAACTTGAATCCATTCTTCTTGAATGCTTCCCCAAAGTCGTTCAATTCTGGATAGTTGTTGTGGCACGTGGTGCACGAGGTCTGGTACTTCCTCGAAAATGCGGGAATTGCGGAAGTCTTGGGAACCGACGCAAGCATTACACATACAACGACCACGACGCCAGTTACAATCGCGATAACGCTGGTATCACGTACGCCACCCTTCATCTCTTTGCCCTCCAAATCTCGCCCGCTGAACCGCGAGCTAAGTCTCGAACATCAAGGTTTAGTGCTGACCAATTTGCTTGTGGTTCCGTTGACCTTGCGTGACGAACGTCACCGATTTCTACTGGTTCGGAGGCTCTTTGGCTGTGATGGCCGTCACGCTGCCATGTGGCGACGGTTACAGCAGCCCCTCGTGCAGAGCGCACATCTTAAGTCCGTGAGACACACGCGAGTCATCGTCACCCACTACGGCGGGCCCGACGCATTGCAGGTGATTGAGGCGGAGGCTCCGTAACTCCATATTTCGGTTGAGTCGGAGGTGCAAAATGCGGAAAGATGAACGCGACCTCTTGGAAGTTCTGAAATTTGAGCTCAAATTCCTCGAAGACGGAGGATACGGAAGGTCCCCAAGCGCACGTTGGAGGGCGCGGCTTATTTTTGAAGACTCTCCGGCGTGTATGAATTTCAATTCCCAGGAGCAGGGGTCGTGCAGCGATTGTGTGTTGATGCAGTTAGTGCCACCTGAATTCCGTTCGGCAGAAATCCCTTGTCGCCACATCCCGTTCGATAAATCAGGTGAAACGCTGGATTCCCTTTATCGTTACGGCGACCAACGTGAGCTCGAAGAAGTATTTGGCGATTGGCTGCGCGCCACGATTCAACGCCTCGAACAAGAGCGGAAGATTGCTCAACAGGAAGCAAAGATACCACCCACACCGCCTGGCGAAGGAGTGAAAGGGACTCCCCTTTATCAGAAGCAGCATCCTAAGTGCGCAAACCCGGCATGTCCAACGGCCTTTGATTGGAACGGGGGTGGTAGGTTTTTCCGACTTCGGCCTGATCCGTCTTCGGCAAGCGGCAGTGATTCAACAGTTGATTCGCCAAGCGGAACGCACGGTGTGAACCATTATTGGTTGTGCGAACGTTGCTCTCATGTCTTTACGCTCGTCTATGACGACCAATGCGGCGTGGTTCTGAAAGCCCTTTGGCCGGGGTTGCCTTCCATTACCGAAAGCTACAAAGAGCGGTCCGCCGCTTAACGACTCTGCTTCTGTTTCGTGCGCCCTGTGTTGATGTTCTCTTCACACGCGAAGCCTTGAGGTATCTCTTCAGCGTGGGTGACGTGACGAGTCTTTGGGAGCAATCTCTTACCCAGACACATGCTAATCAGCCACGTAATTTTGCTTCGGGTCGAATCTTTGACTTCAACTGGACTACTGACGGCAAGCAGTTGCTGCTGACGCGCGGCGATGTAACCGGCGACGTCGTTCTTCTAAGCAATCTGCACTGAGCGCAAGCCATGAAGGTGCGCGGGGGTATCGCCTCAAAGGCATTGCGGAAGGCGAGAGCATGCGGGTTTGAGAATTGGCTTGTGAGAATCGATCTCAGTCACTTCCCGGCTGACAGGCAATCCTGAAACTAGCCCCCAAGGAATGCTTTGACGATTGATCGATGGCGTGGAGGCCATTGATCATGAAGCACCGACCAACTTCTAGGAGGCGACGCAGGACAAAATCCGTGCTGCGCCTACTAGATCTCGAACATGCTAAATCCGCAGTCTTGAATACCCTCACTTCGCCGGACGCGCAGCGCGGATATCGTCACGCGATCGATGAATTCGTTGATTGGTATTGCTCGGAGCCACGCTTAGCATTCAACAGGATAGTCGTTCTGCGCTATCGCTCTCATCTCGAATCTCGTCAACTCGCGCCTGGCACTATCAATCTGCGACTGGGCGCTGTGCGTCGTCTCGCGTATGAGGCAGCTGATTGTGGTCTGCTGAGTGCTGACTTGGCAGCGGGCATCCGTCGCGTCAAAGGTGTGAAGAAGCTAGGAGTTCGACTTGGCAACTGGTTGACTGCAGAACAGGGGCAAGCGCTTTGGCAATCTCCTAATCGCCAGCGGCTCAAAGGAAAACGAGACCGCGCTTTGTTGGCCCTGATGCTAGCGTGTGGGTTGAGAAGGCACGAAGTCGTCGCATTGACCTTGGGTCATCTTCAACAAAGGGAAGAACACTGGGCCATCGTCGATTTGCTGGGCAAGGGAGGCCACGTCCGAACCGTTCCAGTTCCCGCTTCTCAGCACGGACTCGATTCACACGCCAGCGATGTAGATTGCGTGAAGAGAACCTTAGGCCGTGTAAGCGACCCAGCGATCCTAGTCGGTCATTCCTACGGTGGCTCGGTCATCACGGCGGCCGGCACCG